>NZ_JBHVRW010000021.1:0-155687 GCF_042885475.1 Streptomyces sp. NPDC058051 | reverse complement strand
GCGCCGATGGTACTGCAGGGGGGACCCTGTGGGAGAGTAGGACGCCGCCGAACTCCTTTTGTTGAGAAGCCCCGTGCCCTTGTGGCACGGGGCTTTTCTGCGTTCACGACCAGACACGACCAGACAGGAACACCCGCTCTGGGTGGCCGAATGGATTCTTTGGCGTGAGCGATGTGGCAGATCAGAGGCGACCTGCACTCTTGAGAGCCAGGTACGCGTCGGCGAGAGCGGGAGCGAGAGTGTCCGGAGTGGCATCGACAACCACCGCACCGTGATGCTGGAGCCGCTCCGAGATGCGCCGCCGCTGTGCCTGCGCCTGAGCGCCGGCGGCGGCCTCGTAGATCGCGTCCACGTTGCCCCGGGCTCCTGCCATGTTTTCGATGTGCGGGTCGGCCACTGAAGCAACCAGCACTGTATGCCGCTGGGTCAGCTGTCGGAGAACAGGGAGCAGCCCCTCCTCTACAGGAGCTGCGTCCAGACCGGTGAGAAGGACGACCAGAGAGCGACGAGGAGCGGCGGCGAGCACGGCGGCGCTGAGACCGCGGGCATCCGTCTCCACGAGTGCCGGTTCGAGCGGCGCCAAGGCACCCACCATGGCCGACAGGACGTCTCCCGCGGACCTGCCCTGAACCCGGGCGCGGACCCGGCGGTCGTACGCGAGGAGATCCACACGGTCGCCTGCACGAGCGGCAAGCGCGGTGAGGAGCAGCGCCGCGTCCATCGCCGCGTCGAGCCGCGGAACGTCGCCGACACGACCTGCCGAAGTACGACCGGTATCCAGGACGATCAGGATGTGACGGTCCCGCTCGGGGCGCCATGTTCGCACAGCGACGGCCGACTGGCGTGCCGTGGCCCGCCAGTCGATGGAGCGGGTGTCGTCACCGGGCACGTAGGCGCGCAAGCTGTCGAACTCGGTGCCGTCGCCACGCGTGAGGACACTGGTACGGCCATCGAGCTCCCGGAGCCTCGCGAGGCGGGACGGCAGGTGCTTGCGGCTGGTGAAAGGGGGCAGGACACGAACCGTCCAGGGAACTTCGTGACTGCCCTGCCGGGCCGCAAGCCCCAACGGCCCGAACGAGCGCACAGTGACGCGGTCGGCCCGGCGGTCACCGCGCCGTGCCGGTCGCAGAACCGTGGTCAGCCGGCGACGTTCCCCCGCGGGAACAGTCAGGGTATGGCGGGATGCGGCCTGCCCCGCGTCGGCGAACCAGCTGCTGGGCGGCCATGCGTCACGCAGGTGTGCCCGCAGGCGGCGACGGGAAGGATTGGTTACGGTGAGTTGCACCTCAGCGGTCTCGCCAAGTCGAACGGTTGTTTCACCGGATCGGGTGAACTGAAGCGTTCGCACTGGCGCGGCCAGGGCGTAGTCGCACAAGATTGCTAGAGACAGCGGTGCGTTGATTGCGAGCATGCCCGTCCAGCTGGGAGCCAGGATGCCTACGGGGAGTGACCCCAGGGCGGCCAGCAGGGCGGTACGTCCAGTCAGAGCCACGGTCACCGCCTCATCGGGGTACGGGGACGTGAGCGAGGACCGCGGTGATGACGGAGTCGGGGGTGACCCCCTCCATCTCCGCCTCGGGGCGCAGCTGGACGCGGTGGCGGAGTGTGGGGAGTGCCAGAGCCTTCACATCATCCGGAGTGACATAGTCACGGCCGGTGAGCCAGGCCCAGGCGCGAGCGGTCGACAACAGAGCGGTGGCGCCTCGGGGAGAGACACCGAGGGAGAGTGAGGGGGATTCACGCGTGGCACGACAGATATCGACGACATAGCCGGTGATCTCGGGGGAGACCTTGGTCCGGGCGACCGCGTTGCGGGCGGCCTCCAGATCGGCCGGACCTGCGACGGGGCGGATGCCCGCCGAGCCGAGATCACGTGGATTGAAGCCGTCGGAATGGCGTGTGAGGACGTTGATCTCCTCGTCGCGGGACGGCAAGGGCACCGTCAGTTTGAGCAGAAACCGGTCCAGTTGGGCTTCGGGGAGTGGGTAGGTGCCCTCGTATTCGACAGGGTTCTGCGTGGCGGCCACGAGGAAGGGCTCGGGCAGCGGCCGAGGGGTTCCGTCGACCGTGACCTGGCGTTCCTCCATCGCTTCCAGCAGAGAGGACTGCGTCTTGGGAGGGGTGCGGTTGATCTCGTCGGCGAGAAGAAGGTTGGTGAAGACAGGGCCGGGCTGGAAGGAGAACTCTGCTGTACGGGCGTCATAGACCAGTGATCCGGTGACATCGCTCGGCATCAGGTCGGGGGTGAACTGAACACGTTTGGTGTCGAGTTCGAGCGAGGCCGCGAGAGCCCGGACCAAGAGGGTCTTGGCCACCCCGGGGACGCCTTCGAGGAGGACGTGGCCTCGACAGAGCAGAGCGACGACGAGTCCGGTGACTGCCGGGTCCTGGCCGACCACGGCCTTGGCGATCTCGGAGCGCAGCGCTTCCAGGGACGCGCGGGCTGTGTCATCGGTCCCGATGACCTCGCTGGTCCCAGCGGGCACAGGGGGCGGGGCGCTCATGATGTACGTACCTCTCTTTCGAGGGTGTCGAGTTGGTCTGCCAGATGCACAAGAGCGTCGTCGTCGGACGGGGCAGGTCCGAAGAGCAGGGCTTGGAATTCGGTGCCGGGAGTGCCGAGACGACGGGAGAGGGCGGGGATGAGTGTCGTGGGGGAGTGGGCATCGCGTGGGGAGACGCCGATGAGTGGAGCGATACGCGTACGGGTGGCGGTGCGCACTGAGTCGGCGGCGCGGTCGCGGGCGTTCGCCCGGCGGTAGAGGTGGGCTCGGCCCTCCGCGGACTCGGAGGCGCGGATGGCCACGGGCAGCCGCTCCGTGACCAGGGGGCCCAGACGGCGCGCGCGCCAGAGGGCGGCGAGCAGGGCGGCGACCGCGAGCTGCAGGGTGCCCCACAGCCAGCCCCGGGGGATCAGGTCGGCGAAGCTGCGGTCGTCGTGGCTGCTGTCCCCGCCGTCCTCACCGTTTTCGACGGCAGCAGTGGTATCAGCGAGTGAGGGGAGGTACCAGACGAGATGCGGACGGGAACCGAGAAGTTGCAGGGCCAGGGAGGCATTGCCCTGGTTGCTGAGCCGGTCGTTGTAGAGAAGGTCGGGGGAACCCAGGAGAACGGTGTCACCCTGCTCTTGTTCGACCAGGAGCAGGGTGGGGAGGCCGTCGCTGGGGAAGCAGGCGATGGTGTCGAGGTTGTCCGAGGAGTAGCGGAAACCTCCCGTCTCGGCGTCGCCGGCTTCGCGGGCTGCGGGCAGGGAGCACCGAGGGGCACGGGTGGCCAACGGTCCGGACGACTGCGCGCGGACACCCGGAGCCAGGGTGCCCACGGACGACGGCCCCGCCGCGAGAAGTACGGTGCGGCCGGCCGATTGGTCGGTCGCGGCCCGGAGTTCGCCCTGCTGGCGGGGTGTGAGCAGATTGGGGGAGGTGACGAGCAGCGTGGAATCGGGGCCTACTCGGGCCGTGGCTTCGTCGAGTGTGGTGACCACGCGAACGGAGACGCCGCGTTCCTTGAGGAGTTCCGCGACGGCCCGGCTGCCGTAGCCGTCGGCGGAACGGGGATCGAGACGGCCGTGCTGGTCGCCGGAGCGCACGGTGGCGAGAGCGATTCCGGCAGCGACGAGTACGAGGAGGGCGAGCAGCAGACCACGGACACGGGTCCAGATCTGGTGCGGGGTGAGGGATACCGAGGTGGTGGGGGCGGCGACCTCGGTCATGCGTCTGCTCCCTGGGCCGCCGTCGTCAGGAGAGGCTTGTCGGCTTCGAGGTCGAGGTCCAGAGCGCGTAGGTCCAGATACGCCTGCTGGTTCGAGGTGCGGCCGCCGTACATGACGTCGTCGAATTCTCTGGCGGCGGCGTGGAGCCGTGCGGCGTGTGCGGGCAGCGGACGGCTTGCCTCGGCGGCGGCCTCGTCCGCGGTGCGTCCGGGGCGGGGGTCGAGCAGGGCGCGCTCCTCCAGTGAGCGGACGATGGCGCGCATGCGCTCCTGGACCGCCTCGTTCCAGCGGTGGGCGGCGGCATGGGCCTCGGCGGCCGTCCGGTGTTCGGCAGCGCTGCGGGGGCTGTCGTCGAAGAGGGCGTCCGCGGAACCGCTGGTCCGGTGGGGGGTGCCCAGTCGCCACCGGAGTGCGGCGGCCAGACCGATGACGACCAGCACGAGCACGACAAGGCCGAGTGGCCCGCCCGGTGCGGCGCCGGAGGCCGTGTTCAGGAGATCGCCGATCCAGCCCCAGAGGCGGTCGAGGCCGCGTTGGAGGAGGTTGGGATCATTCTCGTGGTACATCGGTTTGGACAGCTCGTGCTTCGCGGCCTCGCGGGCGGGGACACGTGGAGTGTCCACGGGTATGTCACCGCCCGCGTGGATGAGCAGTCGTGCTGCCGCTGCGCCCCCCGCCCCCGACACCGCATCAGCCCCCGGTGCCGTGTCCGGACAGGCCCGCTGCCCGGACGAGTTCGAGGTCGAGTGCCTCGCGTCGGATGCGCTGATCGATGTAGAGCAGAGCCGTCACGCCCGCGGAGAGCGGGTAGGTGATCGTTGCGGTGATCACCTCGCCGATGCCGGAGACGATGAGGAACGGCCAGCCGAAGTCTGTGGAGCCGTCCGTGAGGAGGGAGCCGATACCGCCGCCGTCCACAGTCAGCGCGATGATGCCGAACGGGATGGCGATGATCACGCTCACGATGAGTGTCAGGAGCCAGGTGAGCGCCAGGATGCCGAACGTCCGCCACCATGCGTTCCTGACCAGCTTCGCGGAGCGGCGCATGGAGGCCGTGATCGACTGCCGCTCCAGCATCAGCGCCGGTGGGGCGAGGCAGAAACGGACCATCAGCCAGACGACGACGACAAACCCGCCCAGGAGCCCAATGACGAGGAGCCCGGCGCCTGCGGCGGAGCCGACCAGAATGCCCGGCAGCATGCAGACCGCCATGATGGCGGCGCCGATCAGCGCCAGCAGCAGTGTCAGTCCCAGCAACTGGGCGAGACGGGGGCGGGCCTCGGCCCATGCGTCGGAGAGCGTCACGCGGCGGCCCAGCACGGAGCGGCTGATCACCACGGTCAGTACGGATGTCGTGATCAGCGTGGCGATCATGGTGATGAGCAGGGACGGCATGCTGTTGATCAGCGTCCACTGAGCCGAGTCGGCGGTCTGCCTGAGCGCCTCCGAGCCGGTGGCGTTCGGGTCGAGCGACGGGGGTTCCGGCAGCAAGAAGCGTTGTACGAGGATGATCGCGACCTGGGCGATCACGGAGACGGTCAGTGTGATTCCGAGGACCGTGCGCCAGTGGGCGCGCATCGTGGAGACCGCACCGTCGAGGATCTCACCGACGCCGAGTGGCCGGAGCGGGATGACACCGGGCTTGGCCGCGAGGGGCGGCCGCCCCCAGCCGGGGCCCTGCGGCCCGCCTCCCCAGCCCGGGCCCTGCGGCCCGGCGCCCCAGCCCGGTGCCTGGCGGTTGCCGTCCCAGCCGGGAGCGGGGGGTGGTGCGCCAGGACCTGTGCCGGGAGCACTCGGAGGGGACCATTGCCCCGCAGGTGGTTGCGCGGGAGACCAGTTCCCTGCCGGGCCGCTGCCGTCGACGGGCTCGGAAGGCCGGGGGACGCCTGCCCCCTGGCCCTCGGAGGGGGCAGATCCGGGCGAGGCCCAGCCCGGAGTGTCGTTCATTCTCGCTCCTTCACGGTCCTGCTCGCTCAGCGGGGCGACAGGTTGGCAGCCATCGTGCCACGCGTTGCTCCGGTACGGGCCTGGGGCTGTGTCTCCATCTCCTTCATCTCCTCCGTACCTTCATTTGTGGGTGGCTCACCGGGCAGACTGGGCGGATGGCTGATCAGGACGCGCAATTGCCGGTGGGCATCGAGCCCTCCGCGCTTCCCGTACTTCGCTGGGACGAACGTGCGGAAGGTCCCGTGCTGGTACTTCTCGACCAGACCCGGCTGCCGGCCGTGGAGGCCGAGCTGGTGTGTGCCGATGTGCCCGCGCTGGTGCGCGCGATCCGGACGCTGGCAGTCCGCGGTGCTCCGTTGCTGGGCATCGCAGGGGCCTACGGTGTGGCTCTGGCAGCGGCACGCGGAGACGATGTGGCCAGGGCCGCGGAGTCGCTGGAGGGAGCGCGGCCCACCGCGGTGAATCTCGGGTACGGGGTGCGTCGGGCCTCCGGGGCGTACCGGGCCACCGTCGAGAAGGGGGCGGTTCCGGAGCGCGCTGCGGCGGCGGCGCTGGCCGAGGCCAGGGCTCTGCACCGGGAGGACGCCGAGGCCAGTGGGCGTATGGCGCGTCACGGGCTTGCCCTTCTCGACGAACTGCTCCCGGGCGGCGGGCATCGACTGCTGACTCACTGCAATACGGGGGCGCTCGTCTCGGGGGGTGAGGGCACCGCCTTCGCGGTGGCGCTCGGGGAGCACCGGGAGGGGCGGCTGCGCCGGCTGTGGGTCGACGAGACACGTCCGCTGTTGCAGGGTGCCCGGCTGACGGCGTACGAGGCGGCACGCAACGGGATGCCGTACAGCCTGCTCACGGACAATGCCGCAGGTTCGCTGTTTGCCGCGGGGGAGGTGGATGCCGTACTCATCGGGGCGGACCGCATCGCCGCGGACGGATCGGTGGCGAACAAGGTGGGGAGCTATCCACTGGCTGTGCTCGCGAAGTACCACCACGTACCGTTCATCGTGGTGGCGCCCACCACGACCGTGGATCTGGGCACCGCGGACGGGACATCGATCATCGTGGAGCAGCGACCGGAGAAGGAAGTGACGGAGTTCACACCCTTGCGTGCCGGGGTGGCAGAGGAAGACGGGGACGGAGTGCTCGTGGCGCCGGTGGGAACCCCGGTGTACAACCCCGCATTCGATATCACACCGCCGGAGCTGGTCACGGCGATCGTCACGGAGGAGGGCGTAGTTTCCCCGGTCACGGGGTCCGGACTGGCCGAGCTGTGTGCCAGGTCATCGCAGGTAACGATTAGCTAATGGGATGATGTCGAATATGAAGGGACGCGTCCTTGTCGTCGACGACGACACCGCACTGGCCGAGATGCTCGGGATTGTGCTGCGTGGTGAAGGTTTCGAGCCGTCGTTCGTAGCGGACGGCGACAAGGCACTTGCCGCATTTCGTGAGGCCAAGCCGGACCTGGTCCTGCTGGATCTGATGCTGCCCGGTAGGGACGGCATCGAGGTCTGCAGACTGATCAGGGCCGAGTCGGGTGTGCCGATCGTCATGCTCACGGCCAAGAGCGACACGGTTGACGTGGTGGTGGGCCTGGAGTCCGGGGCCGACGACTACATCGTCAAGCCGTTCAAGCCCAAGGAGCTGGTCGCCCGGATCAGGGCACGGCTGCGGAGGTCCGAGGAACCTGCACCGGAGCAGCTGGCCATCGGTGACCTGGTCATCGACGTGGCCGGTCATTCGGTGAAGCGGGAGGGGCAGTCGATCGCGCTGACCCCGCTGGAGTTCGACCTGCTGGTCGCACTCGCCCGTAAGCCGTGGCAGGTCTTCACCCGTGAGGTACTGCTGGAACAGGTCTGGGGCTACCGGCACGCCGCCGACACCCGGCTGGTGAATGTCCATGTCCAGCGCCTGCGCTCCAAGGTCGAGAAGGACCCGGAGCGTCCCGAGATCGTGGTGACCGTCCGAGGCGTCGGTTACAAGGCCGGACCCAGCTGATATGCCCCCGAGTAGCGCTGCTCCGCAGCCCGGGGAGCCGGGAGCCCGTGCGGGGCGGGCTGCTGCTCCAGGACAGAGGACGTCCCGGATCGGGCGTCTCGCGCAGGGCGGCCGGTTGTTCCGCGACCGGGCGCCCGGCGGCCCTGTGCCGCGCCTGCTGATGCGCTGGGTGCGGCGTCCGGTGCTGCCCGCCGTGCGGCTCTGGCGGCGCAACCTCCAGTTGCGGGTGGTCGCGGGCACGCTGCTCATGTCGCTCGGTGTGGTGCTGCTCCTCGGCCTGGTCGTGATCGGACAGGTGCGCAACGGTCTGCTCGACGCGAAGGGCAAGGCTGCCCAGACCCAGGCCGCCGGCGGTTTCGCGGCCGCCCAGGAGAAGGCGAATGCCCCGCTCACCCCCGGCGGGCAGGGCGGCGACGCGGCGGACGGCACCTCGGCCAACAACTCCTGGCGGACCGAACTCGTCGACCAGCTCGCCAGTGGCGGCAAGAACGCCTTCAACGTGGTGGCGCTCAGCGCCGACGAGGGCTCTCGTGCGCCGCGCGGTTCGGGCAGTGTCGAGGCGGCGAGCATCCCGCAGAAGCTGCGGGACTCCGTGAACACGGGCCCGGGAGCCTTTCAGACGTACTCCCTGATCCAGTATGCGAACGGGCAGGATCCGCAGCCCGGTCTCGTCGTGGGCAAGCGGCTCTACGACATCGATCACCATCCGTACCAGCTCTACTACCTCTTCCCGCTGACGCAGGAGGAGAAGTCGTTGACCCTGGTCAAGGGCACGCTGGCGACGGCGGGCCTGTTCGTCGTCGTGCTGCTCGGGGCCATCGCCTGGTTCGTCGTACGGCAGGTCGTCACGCCCGTACGGATGGCGGCGGGCATCGCCGAGCGGCTCTCCGCCGGCAGGCTCCAGGAGCGGATGAAGGTCACCGGTGAGGACGACATCGCCCGGCTCGGCGAGGCATTCAACAAGATGGCGCAGAACCTGCAGCTGAAGATCCAGCAGCTGGAGGAGCTGTCCCGGATGCAGCGACGATTCGTGTCGGACGTCTCCCATGAGCTGCGGACGCCGCTGACGACCGTACGGATGGCCGCCGATGTCATCCACGAGGCCCGCAGTGACTTCGATCCCGTGACGGCGCGGTCCGCGGAGTTGCTCGGGGATCAGCTCGACCGGTTCGAGTCGCTGCTCTCCGACCTGCTGGAGATCAGCCGGTTCGACGCGGGTGCTGCCGCGCTGGAGGCCGAGCCGATAGATCTCCGGCAGGTCGTACGAAGGGTGATCGGCGGGGCCGAGCCACTGGCCGAGCGCAAGGGCACCCGGATCCGGGTGGTCGGCGACGAACAGCCGGTGATCGCGGAGGCCGACGCGCGGCGGGTCGAGCGCGTCCTGCGCAACCTGGTGGTCAACGCCGTCGAGCACGGAGAGGGCCGGGACGTCGTGGTGCGGATGGGAGCGGCCGGAGGTGCGGTCGCCGTGGCTGTCCGGGACTACGGGGTGGGGCTCAAGCCCGGCGAGGCGACGCGGGTGTTCAACCGTTTCTGGCGGGCCGACCCGGCTCGCGCCCGGACGACGGGCGGCACCGGGCTCGGACTGTCCATTGCCGTGGAGGACGCCCGGCTGCACGGCGGCTGGCTTCAGGCGTGGGGTGAACCGGGCGGCGGTTCGCAGTTCCGGCTGACTCTGCCGCGTACGGCGGACGAACCGCTGCGCGGATCGCCGATACCGCTGGAACCGGAGGACTCCCGGCGCAACCGTGAGAACCGGGAGCGAGCCGCGGACGCTTCCACGGCGGACAGTGAGCACCGGCTCACAGCGGTGCCGGCCCAGACCGGTGGCCATGCCCGGTCCGCGCTGTCCGTGGCCTCGCGTACCCCCGCGGCCCCGCGGGCGACGCCCGCTTCAGTGCATCCGGCGGCGCTGCCGGGGAGCGGTGCACGCGTGGTCGCGCGCGCCGCCGATGACCGGTCGGGCGGCGATGCCGACTCTGCCGCGCAGGACCTGGAGCGGGAGGACACGCATCGTGGGCACTGACCGTCGTAGGGACGGCCGTGGACGTGTGCTGGGGCTGTTCGCACTGTTCGGAAGCGGGGTCGTGCTGCTGTCCGCGTGCGGCTCGATGCCCGTCACCGGCGATGTCAAAGCGGTCGACGCCTCGCAGCCCGGTGATCCTCAGGTGCAGGTGTACGCAGTGGCACCGCGTGACAAAGCCACTCCCGACGAGATCGTCGACGGCTTCCTGGAGTCGATGACCAGTGACGACTCCGAGTTCAGGACGACCCGCAAGTACCTGACGAAGAAGGCGGCCGGCACCTGGAAGCCGAGCGCGTTCACGACGGTGCTCACCAAGGCGCCGAACCGCAGCGACCGCCTGTTCCGCGACAGCGACCCCGACATCACGGAGATCACCTACACCCTGACCGGTGAGAAGGTGGCAACGATCGACGCGCAGAGCGCCTATCAGCCGCTCGCGCCCACGGACTACAACCAGACCCTGCATCTGGTGAAGGAGAGCGGGCCGGAGGGCAAGGAGTGGCGCATCGACCGTGTACCGGACGGCCTTCTGCTCGGCCAGTCGGACTTCAAACGCCTCTACCGTTCCGTCGACAAGTACTACTTCGCCGCGGGGCGGACGGCGGAGCAGGCGACCCTGGTCGCCGACCCCGTCTACCTGCGTAGCCGGACCGATCCCGTCACGGGGATGGACACCGTGACCCAGGCGGTGCGCAGTCTCCTGGCAGGGCCGACCAGTTGGCTGCAGCCCGTGGTCCACTCCCTTTTTCCCGCAGGTACGGGGCTGAAGCAGGGCGTCACCTCGCTGGCGCCCGACGAACGCAACGTACTGAAGGTCCCGCTCGACAAGAAGGCGGACGGCGTCGGGCAGCGTTCCTGCCGCATGATGGCCTCACAGGTCCTCTACACCCTGCGGGACCTGACGTCCGCACGGGTCGAGCAGGTCGAACTGCAGCGCTCCGACGGCTCCCCGCTGTGTGTCCTCGGGAAGGACCAGGCGGAGGAGTTCGCACCTGACGGTTCGTCGAGCGGGCCGGACAGCCAGTACTTCGTCGATGCCAAGGGGCATGTGGAACGGATTCCCGGCAGCACCAAGGGCAGTGGCACCCCTGAGGTGGTGGCAGGTCCGCTCGGCGACGGACCGGTGTGGATGAGCGCGGTCGGTGTGGCCAGGGACGAGCAGTCGGCCGCAGCGGTCTCACGGGACAGGAAGGCCCTCTATGTCTCGTCGATCTTCACGGACGGTGAGCTTCCCGCGGCCGCGGTGACCAGCAGCGCCAAGAACCCGAACGACCGCCTGTCGGCGCCGAGCTGGGACGGTCGGGGCGACCTCTGGGTGGCCGACCGGGATCCCGGCAACCCCAGACTGCTGCGGCTGACCGGTGGGGCCGGCGAGCCCCAGGAGGTCACCGTGCCGAGCCTGGACGGCGGGCGGATCGATGCGCTGCGGATGTCCGCGGACGGGGTGCGGATCGCCCTCCTGGTGACCCAGGACGGTCACACCACGCTGAAGATCGGCCGGATCGAGCGGCAGGGCCCGGAGTCGCAGCAGAAGGTCTCGGTGGTGGAGCTGCGGCAGGCCGCACCGCAGCTGACGGATGTGACCGCGATGTCCTGGTCGGGCCGGAGCCGTCTCGTGGTGGTCGGCAAGGAGCAGGGTGGCGTGCAGCAGGTGCGCTACGTGCAGGCGGACGGTTCGACGCCCGCATCGGGAGTACTGCCCGGTGTGAACCAGGTGTCGTCGGTTGCGGCGGCGGACGACGAGCAGTTGCCGCTGATGGCGGCCACGTCGAGCGACGGGATAGTGAAGCTGTCGCCGGGGGACAACTGGCAGACAGTGGTCAAGGAAGGCTCTTCGCTGGTCTACCCGGGCTGAGGCCCCGCAAGGCCGGTTCGCGTTTTCCACAGGGGTGGCCCGTTCCCGCGAGGGAGCGCACAGTGGAGTCATGCGGGGCTGGTGGCGGGAAATCTCCGGGCTGGTCCTGCCGGTGTCCTGCGGTGGCTGTGGCAGCCCGCGTACGGACCTGTGCGAGGAATGCCGTGCGGAGTTGTACGGCGGCGTGCCGCGCCGGGTGAGGCCCGTGCCGGAACCCATGGGTCTCCCGGTGGTGCACGCGGCCGCAGCGTACGAGAACGCGGTACGCGCGGTGCTCCTGGCTCACAAGGAGCGGGGTGTGCTGGGGCTGTCCGGGGCGCTCGGCAGGGCGCTGGCGGGGGCTGTGCGGGCGGGGGCGGGGCAGGCGGGCGTCTCCGCTCCGTTGCTGCTCGTACCCGTGCCGTCGACACGGCGGGCCGTGGCGGCGAGGGGACACGATCCGATGCGCCGGATCGCGTTGGCCGCCGCGGGCGAGTTGCGGCGTGGAGGCATCCGTGCCCGGGTGGTCGCGGTGCTCCGGCAGCGGCGGGCGGTGGCCGATCAGGCGGGGCTGGGGGCCCGGCAGAGGCTGGCGAATGTCACGGGGGCACTGGGCGTCGTGGCCGGGGGCGAACGGCTGCTCGCAGCCGGACAGGTGGTGTTGGTGGACGACCTTCTGACGACCGGGGCCTCGCTGGCCGAGGCGGCCCGGGCGGTCGAGGCGGCGTGCGGGCCCGACGGGATCAGGGGTGCGGTGTCCGGTGGCGGGCAGGCAGCCGTTGTCGCTGTGTCTCCGTCTGCCTTCGAAATGAACCGGAACTGCCAGTGAGACTGCATCGTTGCAGGTAGTGAGTGAGTGAAAAGACCTGAACGGAGGTACGTGCGAGTAGCGGGTGCCGACATCCGGTCCGGCAGGCTATGTTCGGTTGTGAGGAATGGTGGACACCGGACCTCGATGAATGCACCACCAGGTTTCGGGCAGGTAACTCACCAGTAGTCCAGAAGCAGAGAGTTTCGGTGGGGCGGAGTCCCTGCCGCTGGGGGAGGAGGAGGTGAAAGTCACCGAGTCCGCGGCTCCGGTCATTACCGGGGCCTGGTGCAAAAGGGAGATGCTCCGCCGCTGAGCGGAGCGATCCGGGAACGGAGTTCTGCGTGGACATCGTCGTCAAGGGCCGCAAGACCGAGGTGCCCGAGCGGTTCCGCAAGCACGTGGCCGAGAAGCTGAAGCTGGACAAGATCCAGAAGTTCGACGGCAAGGTGATCAGCCTCGACGTCGAGGTGTCCAAGGAGCTGAATCCCCGTCAGGCCGACCGTTCCGACCGGGTGGAGATCACGCTCCGGTCGCGTGGGCCGGTCATCCGGGCGGAAGCGGCAGCAGGTGACCCGTACGCGGCGCTGGACCTGGCCACCGGCAAGCTGGAGGCGCGGCTGCGCAAGCAGCACGACAAGCGCTACAGCCGCCGCGGCAACGGCCGGATTCCCGCTGCCGAGGTCGCCGAGACGGTGCCGGGCGCGGCGGCGTTCAACGGGGAGGGCGAACTGGTCGGCAACGAGACGGCTCAGTCCGTGCCCACCACCAGGTTCGGCTCGCTGGAGGTACAGGGCGAGGGCCCGCTGGTGATGCGCGAGAAGACGCACGTCGCCGCACCGATGTCGCTCGATCAGGCGCTCTACGAGATGGAACTGGTCGGACACGACTTCTATCTGTTCGTCGACTCCGAAACGAAGGAACCCAGTGTCGTCTATCGGCGGCATGCCTATGACTACGGTGTCATTCACCTGAGGACCGACCCGCTGGCCGCCGACGAGGCGGGCGGCGCGGGCGGCGCACTCGGCGGCTGACGCCACCCTGCCGCGGTGCCCCTGGAGCGCCTGTGCGCCCTCAGGGGCACCCGTGTGCGGTCGCGGGATCACCGCACCGGCGCCCGGGCATGAAATCATGTCCTCCCAAGCCAACCGGCGTTCTGTGGAATGCCGTTGGCGGACCGTTTGTGAACTTCAGGGGCCGTGGCCTTCAGGGGGAGGAACGATGGCGGACACCTTCGGGCCCGTGCGCGATGCGAGTGATGCCGATGGCGATGGCCGGGCCGGGACGGGGGCGGACGTGGAGAGCGGTTCCTGCAAGGAGCCGATCCGGGTCCTCGTGGTGGACGACCACGCGCTCTTCCGCAGAGGTCTGGAGATCGTCCTCGCCCAGGAGGAGGACATCCAGGTCGTCGGCGAGGCGGGAGACGGGGCGGAGGCGGTCGACAAGGCGGCCGATCTGCTGCCTGACATCGTGCTGATGGATGTGCGGATGCCCAGGCGCGGCGGCATCGAGGCCTGCACGTCGATCAAGGAGGTGGCCCCCAGTGCGAAGATCATCATGCTGACGATCAGCGACGAGGAGGCCGACCTCTACGACGCGATCAAGGCGGGAGCCACCGGCTATCTCCTCAAGGAGATCTCCACGGACGAGGTGGCCACCGCGATTCGCGCGGTCGCCGACGGGCAGTCCCAGATCAGCCCCTCCATGGCGTCGAAACTGCTCACGGAGTTCAAATCGATGATCCAGCGGACCGACGAGCGAAGGCTGGTGCCGGCACCCCGGCTCACCGACCGGGAACTCGAAGTCCTGAAACTCGTCGCCACGGGCATGAACAATCGCGATATCGCGAAGGAACTCTTCATTTCCGAGAACACCGTGAAGAACCACGTCCGCAACATTCTGGAGAAGTTGCAGCTGCACTCCCGGATGGAAGCCGTGGTCTATGCCATGCGGGAGAAGATCCTGGAGATCAGATGACCGGCGCCGTGACGGGACCGGACCGGGACGGCGGCAAGGGAACGGGAAAGTCGCTCACGCCAGAGCGCGACTGATCTCCTGAGCGAGCGGCTCGCGCAGTTCCGGTGCGTCGACCCGCTCCAGCCGCACGTTCGTACAACCGACCCAGGACGCGGCCTCCACCAGCGCCTCGGCCATCGGTGCCACGGCCTTCGCGCTCTCCAGGGTCACCTGACGGGCGACCAGCGTGCTGCCGTCGCGTGCCGGATCGACGCGGCCCTGGAGCTTCCCGCCCGCCAGCAGCGGCATCGCGAAGTAGCCGTGTATCCGCTTGGCCTTGGGGACGTAGGCCTCCAGACGATGGGTGAAACCGAAGATCCGCTCGGTGCGCGCCCGCTCCCAGACCAGGGAGTCGAACGGCGACAACAGCGTCGTACGGTGCCGCCCGCGCGGCTCCGTGGCCAGCGCCGCCGGGTCCGCCCAGGCCGGCTTCGCCCAGCCCCGCACCTTCACCGGAACCAGACCGGACTCCGCGACCACCGCGTCGAACTGCTCACCCTTGAGCCGGTGGTAGTCCGCGATGTCCGCACGGGTGCCGACGCCCAGCGACTGTCCCGCGAGCGCGACCAGCCGGCGCAGGCACTCCGCGTCGTCCAGATCGTCGTGCAGCACGGCGTCGGGCAGGGCCCGCTCGGCGAGGTCGTACACCCGCTTCCAGCCGCGGCGCTCGGTGCACACCACCTCGCCGTACATCAGGGCGCGCTCGACGGCGACCTTCGACTCCGACCAGTCCCACCATTCCCCGCCGTTCTTCGCGCCGCCCAGCTCCGTCGCCGTCAGGGGGCCCTCGGTGCGCAATTGCTTGATCACCGTCTCGTAGGCGCCGACCGGCAGGTCGTGGTGCCAGTGCGGGCGCGATCGGTAGGCGCGGCGGCGGAACGCGAAGTGCGGCCACTCCTCGACCGGCAGGATGCAGGCCGCGTGCGACCAGTACTCGAAGCTGCGGCCACCCGACCAGTACGCCTCCTCGACCGGGCGCCTGCCGACCGCTCCGAGGCGTGCGTACGGAATCAGCTCGTGCGAACGCGCGAGCACCGAGATCGTGTCGAGCTGGACGGCCCCGAGGTGCCGCAGCACACCCGGAACCCCGGCCCTGCGGTCCGGAGCGCCCAGGAAACCCTGGGCCCTCAGGGCGATCCTGCGCGCTTGGTCGGCGGAGAGTTCGGTGGCGGGCGGCGGCACAGACGTCATGCCTCGCAGCCTAGAGGCAGGCACTGACATCGATGCTGATACTCGGGTTCCGGTGACCGGTGACCGGTGACCGGTGACCGGTGGCCGGTGGCCGGTGGCCGGTGGGCGGCGGGCGAGCGGCCCGGGGATTCAGGTGGTGGCGGGCAGGTAGGCGCAGGTGCT
The DNA here is from genome assembly GCF_042885475.1 of Streptomyces sp. NPDC058051. Lineage (NCBI taxonomy): Bacteria > Bacillati > Actinomycetota > Actinomycetes > Kitasatosporales > Streptomycetaceae > Streptomyces > Streptomyces sp. NPDC058051. The sequence continues at coordinate 139,996 of NZ_JBHVRW010000021.1, read as the reverse complement.
GGGCAGGCCGACGTCGGACGGGAGCAGCGCGCCCACCCAGGCATCACGCCGGACGCCCTTGTTGAACAGCGCCGACCGCTGCACGCCCTCCATCTCGAAACCCGCGCGCAGCGCCACGGCACGCGACGGGAGGTTGCCCACCTCGGCCCGCCACTCCAGCCGGTCGCCGCCGAGCGAGGTAAAGGTCCAGCGGGCGGCCGACAGCACCGCCTCCGTCGTGCAGCCGCGGCCCCGGTACTCCTTCGCGGTCCAGAATCCCACCTCGAACGTGCCCGGGGAGCTGCGGCGACTGATGCCGAGCGCGCCTGCCAGCGCCCCGCTCTCGCGCAGGACCACAGCGAAGTTGTACACGGAGTCGTCGTGCCAGCCGCCGGGGGACAGTTTCGTCGCGAAGAATTCCGCGTCGGCGCGGCTGTAGGGCGAGGGTACGACCGTCCGGCGCTGGATGTCCGGATCCTGACAAGCGGCGTGGACACCGTCCGCGTCGCCGCCGGTGAAGGGACGCAGCAGCAGACGTTCGGTGGTCAGGGTGATCGGCTCCATGTGCGGATTCTGCTGAGGCGGCGGCCGGGAAGCGAACACTTTTCGGACTTCCCGGCACCTTCGGCGCTTCCCAGCCGTTGACTGCGCAGGGGACGACGGAGCCGACGCGGCGGCAGCCCTCCCGGCGCGGCGGGGTCCTCGCTTACGATGGCCGTTGCGGTGGGGCCCACCTGCCGTGCCCGCGCCAGAGTCCGTCACACGACCAGTGCCAGGCCCGACCGGCAAGGAGACCAGCCTCAGTGTCCGTCTTCAACAAGCTCATGCGTGCAGGCGAAGGCAAGATCCTGCGCAAACTGCACCGCATCGCGGACCAGGTCAGCTCCATCGAAGAGGACTTCGTCAACCTCTCCGACGCCGAGCTGCGGGCGCTCACCGACGAGTACAAGGAACGGTACGCGGACGGCGAGAGCCTGGACGACCTGCTCCCCGAGGCATTCGCAACCGTCCGTGAGGCCGCCAAGCGGGTCCTCGGACAGCGCCACTACGATGTCCAGATCATGGGCGGCGCAGCACTGCACCTCGGCTATGTGGCCGAGATGAAGACCGGCGAGGGCAAGACCCTCGTCGGCACCCTGCCCGCGTATCTCAACGCGCTCTCCGACAAGGGCGTGCACCTGATCACGGTCAATGACTACCTGGCCGAGCGCGACTCCGAACTGATGGGCCGGGTCCACAAGTTCCTGGGTCTGACCGTCGGCTGCATCATCGCCAACATGACGCCGGCCCAGCGCCGTGAGCAGTACGCCTGCGACATCACGTACGGCACGAACAACGAGTTCGGCTTCGATTACCTCCGCGACAACATGGCGTGGTCCTCGGACGAACTCGTGCAGCGCGGCCACAACTTCGCCGTGGTCGACGAGGTCGACTCGATCCTCGTCGACGAGGCCCGTACGCCGCTGATCATCTCCGGTCCGGCCGACCAGGCCACCAAGTGGTACGGCGACTTCGCCAAACTGGTCACGCGCCTGACCAGGGGCGAGGCGGGCAATACGCTCAAGGGCATCGAGGAGACCGGCGACTACGAGGTCGACGAGAAGAAGCGGACCGTCGCCATCCATGAGCCCGGGGTCGCGAAGGTCGAGGACTGGCTCGGCATCGAGAACCTGTACGAGTCGGTGAACACCCCTCTCGTCGGGTACCTCAACAACGCCATCAAGGCCAAGGAACTCTTCAAGAAGGACAAGGACTACGTCGTCATCGACGGCGAAGTCATGATCGTCGACGAGCACACCGGCCGTATCCTCGCCGGCCGCCGCTACAACGAGGGCATGCACCAGGCGATCGAGGCGAAGGAAGGGGTGGACATCAAGGACGAGAACCAGACGCTCGCCACGATCACCCTGCAGAACTTCTTCCGCCTCTACGGCAAGCTCTCCGGCATGACCGGTACGGCGATGACCGAGGCCGCCGAGTTCCACCAGATCTACAAGCTCGGTGTGGTGCCGATCCCGACCAACCGGCCGATGATCCGGGCCGACCAGTCGGACCTGATCTACCGCACCGAGGTGGCGAAGTTCGCCGCGGTCGTCGACGACATCGCCGAGAAGCACGAGAAGGGCCAGCCGATCCTGGTCGGCACCACGTCGGTCGAGAAGTCCGAGTACCTCTCGCAGCAGCTCTCCAAGCGCGGTGTCCAGCACGAGGTCCTGAACGCCAAGCAGCACGACCGTGAGGCGACGATCGTCGCGCAGGCGGGCCGCAAGGGCGCGGTCACGGTCGCGACGAACATGGCCGGACGAGGCACCGACATCAAGCTCGGCGGCAACCCCGACGATCTCGCCGAGGCCGAGCTGCGCCAGCGCGGCCTCGACCCCGTCGAGCACGTCGAGGAGTGGGCGGCCGCGCTGCCTGCCGCGCTGGAGAAGGCCGAGCTGGCCGTGAAGGCGGAGTTCGAAGAGGTCAAGGAGCTCGGCGGGCTGTACGTCCTGGGCACCGAGCGGCACGAGTCGCGGCGTATCGACAACCAGCTGCGCGGTCGTTCCGGCCGTCAGGGCGACCCGGGCGAGTCCCGCTTCTACCTGTCGCTGGGCGACGACCTGATGCGGCTGTTCAAGGCGCAGATGGTCGAGCGCGTCATGTCGATGGCCAACGTGCCGGACGATGTGCCGATCGAGAACAAGATGGTGACGCGGGCGATCGCGTCGGCCCAGTCGCAGGTCGAGCAGCAGAACTTCGAGACCCGCAAGAACGTCCTGAAGTACGACGAGGTGCTCAACCGGCAGCGCGAGGTCATCTACGGCGAGCGCCGTCGGGTCCTGGAGGGCGAGGACCTTCAGGAGCAGGTCCTTCACTTCATGGACGACACGATCGACGACTACATCCGCCAGGAGACCGCGGAGGGCTTCGCCGAGGAATGGGACCTGGACCGGCTGTGGGGTGCGTTCAAGCAGCTGTACCCGGTGAAGGTCACCGTCGAGGAGCTGGAGGAAGCGGCCGGCGACCGGGCCGGGATCACCGCCGAGTTCATCGGCGAGTCCATCAAGGACGACATCCACGAGCAGTACGACGAGCGTGCGAAGCAGCTCGGCTCGGACATCATGCGTGAGCTGGAGCGACGCGTGGTGCTGTCCGTCCTGGACCGCAAGTGGCGTGAGCACCTCTACGAGATGGACTACCTCCAGGAGGGCATCGGCCTGCGTGCCATGGCGCAGAAGGACCCGCTGGTCGAGTACCAGCGCGAGGGCTTCGACATGTTCAACGCCATGATGGAGGGCATCAAGGAGGAGTCCGTCGGCTACCTGTTCAACCTGGAGGTCCAGGTCGAGCAGCAGGTCGAGGAGGTTCCTGTGCAGGACGAGGCCGAGCGGACCTCGCTCGCCAAGGAGGACGTCGTGCCGTCGGCGCGTCCGGAGATCCGGGCCAAGGGGCTCGACGCTCCGCAGCGTCCGGACCGGCTGCACTTCTCCGCTCCCACCGTGGACGGGGAGGGCGGGGTCGTCGAGGGCGACTTCTCCAACGGAGACGGTGGGGGCGCGTCCGAGTCGGACGGGATGACCCGGGCGGAGCGGCGCAAGGCGCAGAAGAACGGCGGGGGCGGGCGTCGCCGCAAGAAGTAGCGGCGACGTCGGCGCCGCTGCTGACGTCGACGGGATTCGGGCCGGGGCCGGCCACCTCATGCGAGGTGGCCGGCCCCGGCTGCTTCTGGGCGCCGGGGCGGGGAGGGCCAGGTGGTCTCCTGTGCCGCTGTGCGTGCCTCCGTGGGCCGGGTGGTCTCCTGTGCCGCTGTGTGTGCCTCGTGGGCCGGATGAGGCTTGGGCGGGCTTTGTACATGCCTCCGTGGGCCGGATGAGGCCCTGGGCGGGCGCCTACCGGCGTCTACCGGGTGGGTGCCGCCTGGAGGCGTTCGTCGCCCAGCTCCACCGCCGCGCAGCGCCAGCGGAGGTCGGCGCCCTGTTCCAGGCGGAAGGCCATGGCCCGCACCTGTTCGCCCGCCGCGATGCTCGCGCAGGCCTCCACCACACCCGGGGCCGGCTGGGCGCCGTGGCACATGCGGATGACCGGGCGGGCGCCGCGGGCCCTGAGAGGGGTGCGCGGGGCCAGTTCGGCCAGCTGGTCGTATGCCTCGCCGATGGTGTGTCCGAGCATCCAGTGCACCGGGCGCTGGCCGCTGAGGACGGCCAGGAGCCGCTCGGCGAACCAGTGATGGGGGCGGACACGTCGGGGAATCCTTGTACGTTGCGGCGGTACCGACCCGGGCCTGCGCCGATCGTGGCGTCCGGTGGGACGGGTCCTGTCCGTGTTCATCGCTCATCGCCCCCGTGCTGCAGAGACCCGGCCGAATACCGGGCGGTAACTTCTGTTGTGGATCTTCTACGGGGACGGCGGAGCCGGTCGCAAGCACCGGCCGGGCGCGGGGGGTGAGCACGGTGAATCACCTATCCGGGTGATGCGCCAGGCGTCGTGCGGGGTGCGCGGAGGGCGGAGGGCGGGTGAGAGGCGGTTGCCGGGTGGACGGGGCGGCCGAGGTGCGCGTAACCCCGAAGGGGGACGTCGCACGTATCCTGAGGGCGTTTCCGACTACGAAAGCGGCCAGCCCATGCGCGTGTACGTCCCCCTGACGCTTCCCGGTCTCGCAGCGGCGCACAAGGCGGGCGAGCTCGGTCCCGGTCCGCTGACCGCCTACGCGGTGACCCCCGGACTGCGCGAGTGGTACGTCTCCGACGACATCGAGGAGCTGGAGTACGCGGCGCTCAACCGGGCCGCCTCCGCCTCGCTGCGGCTGATCGCCGGGAACCCGGACGTGGTCCGCCGACGGGTCGTCGTGGCCGTCGACGTACCCGACGGCGACGCCGTGGCCGACCCGGACCGCAGTCTCGACGCCTCGTCCCTCGGCGAGGTGCGGATCGCGTCCTCCGTGGCGCTGAGCGTGGCCGCCGCCGTGCACGTCGACGCGGACGACGCGGAGAAGGACGTCACGGCCGCCGCGGCGGCGCTGGGCGCGGCGGACCTCGGTGACGACGACGCGCAGTTCACCGTGGACGGCGCCGAGGACCACGAGCTGCTCTGGTTCGGCATTCAGGAGATTCCGAATCTGATCGCCTGACCGTACGGAGACCGGTGACGGGACGGAGACCGGTGACCGGATGAAGACCGGTGACCGGATTGAGGTGCTGCACTGCCTTCCATGCCGGTTCGAGCGGGTGCCCGAACGGATGTCGGACCCGGCAGGTACTTTCTTGTGCATGGGGACGCATGGGAAGCACCGCACGCACCTGGTCTGGGACTGGAACGGCACACTGCTCGACGACAACGCCGCGGTCGTCGGCGCGACCAACGCCGCGTTCGGCGAGGTCGGCCTGGAACCGATCACTCTGGAGCAGTACCGCGAGACGTACTGCGTCCCGATACCCCGCTTCTACGAACGGCTGATGGGCCGGTTGCCCACGGAGGCCGAGTGGGAGCGGATGGACGTGATATTTCACCGGCACTACGCCGAGCAGCGGGCCGCCTGCGGGCTCACCGAAGGCGCCGAGGAGCTTCTCACCCAGTGGGGGCTGGCCGGACGCAGCCAGTCCATCCTGAGCATGTACACACATGACCAGCTGGTTCCCGTGGTCCGGGGGTACGGAATCGAGCGGCACTTCGTACGGGTCGACGGACGCACCGGGCCGTCCGGCGGCAGCAAGGCACAGCACATGGAGCGGCACATCGCCGCGCTGGACGCGGTGTCCCCCGAGCACACGGTGGTCGTCGGGGACGCGGTGGACGACGCGGTGGCCGCCGCCCACGTCGGTGCGAAGGCCGTCCTCTACACCGGCGGATCGCACAGCAGGGCCAGCCTGGAGGCGGCCGGGGTACCCGTGGTCGACAGTCTGGCCGCGGCCGTCGACCTCGCGGCTCGGATAGCCGGATAAGGGCGGACGGCCCGGAGAAGAGCCGCCCGGAGAAGAGCGGCTCGGGCACGAGCCGCCCGGACAGCTGGGCAACAGAGGGGCGGACGGCGAGGACGGCAGAGGCGGGGCGGGGTGGGGCCGGCCCCTCCGGGCGTCGTCAGGTGGTCACGGGGGCCTTGGTGCGGAGCACCTTCAGGAATTCGCGCATCCACGCCGAATGGTCCGGCCACGCGCGGGACGAGACCAGGGTGCCGTCGACCACCGCTTCGTGGTCCTCGAAGGTGGCTCCCGCCGCCTGCATGTCGAGTTCCAGCGCGGGGTACGCGGTGACGTGCCGGCCGGCCAGTGCGCCGGTCGCCGCCGTCATCAGCGGGCCGTGGCAGATCTGGGCCACCGGGCGGTCCGAGTCGAAGAACGCCTTGAGGATCTTGCGAAGCTCCGCGTCGTTGCGCAGATACTCGGGGGCCCGGCCGCCCGGGACGACCAGGGCCACGTAGTTTCCGGGATCCACCTCGGAGAAGGCCAGGTCGGCGGGCCAGGTGTAGCCGGGCTTCTCGGTGTACGTGTCGAAGCCGGGCTCGAAGTCGTGGACCACGAAGCGGAGCGTCTTGCGGGCGGGGGCCGCGATGTGGACGTCGTACCCCTCCTCGCGCAGCCGCTGGTACGGATAGAGGACTTCCAGGGACTCGGCGGCGTCGCCGGTGACGATCAGGATCTTCGGTGCCATGGCGGGCTCCCACGGTTCGTCGGCCTGTTCCGTCTACCAGAGTGCGGCACTACGGGCCGACGCGCTGTCCAGAGTGTCAAAGTTCGTGGCCATCTTTTGTACACATACGGCTCGTGACGGCGACGGGGGCGGGCGAGATAGCCTGGACCCCGTGATCAGCGCGATACGCCTCGGGGGCAGCGAAGCCCCCGGCCTGCGCCCGGAGTGCCACAGCACCCGGGCCGCCACTGATCCTCGCAGCCCGGACCGACTGCCAAAAAAGGCCAATATGGTCCCGGGCATCTCTCATAGCGGCATAGCGTCGACCCAGACCGGAAACCCCGTGTCGTGGCGGTACGTCGTTTTTTACACCTACGTCACGCAACGGCGCGCGACAGGAGCCAGAGGACATGCAGACCAAGCTGGACGAAGCCAAGGCCGAGCTGCTCGCACGGGCCGCCAAGGTAGCTGACAACAGCCCCGGCGGTGGTGTCGGTGGCCCGGGCGGTACCGCCCGGGTACGCGGCACGGCGACCGGGGCCGACCGGGAGGGCCCCGGGCAGGACGTACTCCTCGCCTACCTCCAGCGCTACTACCTGCACACCGCTCCGGAGGACATCGCGGGCCGTGACCCCGTGGACGTCTTCGGTGCGGCCTCCTCCCACTACCGGCTCGCGGAGACCCGCCCGCAGGGCACGGCGAACGTCCGGGTGCACACCCCGACCGTCGAGGAGAACGGCTGGACGTGCAGCCACTCCGTCGTCGAGGTCGTCACCGACGACATGCCGTTCCTGGTCGACTCCGTCACCAACGAACTGTCCCGGCAGGGGCGCGGCATCCATGTCGTGATCCACCCGCAGGTCGTCGTACGCCGTGACGTCACCGGCAAGCTCATCGAGGTCCTGGCCGAGGGCAACGGCCTCTCGAAGGACCCGCAGGCCCGCAAGGACGCCGGGGCCGAGCTGCCGCACGACGCGCTCGTCGAATCCTGGATCCACGTCGAGATCGACCGCGAGACGGACCGCTCCGACCTCCAGCAGATCGCCGCCGATCTGCTGCGGGTGCTGTCCGACGTGCGGGAGACCGTCGAGGACTGGGAGAAGATGCGCGAAGCCGCCCTGCGCATCGCCGACGAGCTGCCCGGCGAGCCGCTCGACGACCTCGCCGACGAAGAGGTGAACGAGGCCAGGGAGCTGCTGCGCTGGCTCGCCGCCGACCACTTCACCTTCCTCGGCTACCGCGAGTACGAACTGAGGGACGGCGACGCGCTGGCCGCCGTGCCCGGCACCGGCCTCGGCATCCTGCGCTCGGACCCGCACCACAGCGTCGACGAGGCGCACCCCGTCAGCCCGTCCTTCGACCGGCTGCCCGCCGACGCCCGGGCCAAGGCCCGCGAGCGCAAGCTCCTCATCCTCACCAAGGCGAACAGCCGGGCGACCGTCCACCGCCCCAGCTATCTCGACTACGTCGGTGTGAAGAAGTTCGACGCCGACGGCAATGTCATCGGTGAGCGCCGTTTCCTCGGGCTGTTCTCGTCCGCCGCCTACACCGAGTCCGTGCGCCGGGTGCCCGTCATCCGCCGCAAGGTCGCCGAGGTGCTGGACGGCGCGGGCTTCTCGCCCAACAGCCACGACGGCCGCGACCTGTTGCAGATCCTGGAGACGTACCCGCGCGACGAGCTGTTCCAGACGCCCGTCGACCAGCTGCGCTCCGTCGTCACCTCCGTGCTCTACCTCCAGGAGCGCCGGCGGCTGCGGCTCTACCTGCGCCAGGACGAGTACGGGCGCTACTACTCCGCGATCGTCTACCTGCCGCGCGACCGCTACACCACCGGTGTGCGGATCCGTCTGATCGACATCCTCAAGGAGGAACTGGCCGGCACCAGCGTCGACTTCACCGCCTGGAACACCGAGTCGATCCTCTCCCGGCTGCACTTCGTCGTCCGGGTCGCACCCGGTACCGAGCTGCCCGACCTCACCGACGCCGAGACCGACCGCATCGAGGCCCGGCTCGTCGAGGCCGCCCGCTCGTGGGCCGACGGCTTCCAGGAGGCGCTGAGCGCCGAATGCGGTGAGGAGCGCGCCGCCGAACTGCTCCGCCAGTACGGCCACTCCTTCCCCGAGGGCTACAAGGCCGACCACACGCCCCGCGCCGCCGTGGCGGACCTGGTCCACCTCGAAGCGCTCAAGAAGGACGAGAAGGACTTCGCCCTCAGCCTGTACGAGCCGGTCGGTGCCGCCCCCGGCGAGCGCCGCTTCAAGATCTACCGGACCGGCGAGCAGGTCTCCCTCTCCGCCGTGCTCCCGGCGCTCCAGCGGCTCGGCGTCGAGGTCGTCGACGAGCGTCCGTACGAGCTGCGCTGCGCGGACCGTACCCACGCCTGGATCTACGACTTCGGCCTGCGGATGCCGCAGACGAACGGCAACGGCAACTACCTCGCCGACGACGCCCGCGACCGGTTCCAGGACGCCTTCGCCGCGGTGTGGACCGGTGCGGCCGAGAACGACGGCTTCAACTCGCTCGTGCTGGGCGCCGGTCTGAGCTGGCGGCAGGCGATGGTGCTGCGCGCCTACGCGAAGTACCTGCGGCAGGCCGGGTCCACCTTCAGCCAGGACTACATGGAGAGCACGCTCCGCAACAACGTGCACACCACCCGGCTGCTGGTCTCGCTCTTCGAGGCACGGATGTCGCCCGAGCGCCAGCGGGCCGGCACGGAGCTGACCGACGGGCTCCTCGAAGAGCTGGACGGGGCCCTGGACCAGGTCGCCTCGCTCGACGAGGACCGGATCCTGCGGTCCTTCCTCACCGTCATCAAGGCCACCCTGCGCACCAACTTCTTCCAGACGGCCGAGGACGGCAAACCGCACGGCTATGTCTCGATGAAGTTCGACCCGCAGTCCATCCCGGACCTTCCGGCGCCCCGCCCGGCGTTCGAGATCTGGGTCTACTCGCCGCGTGTCGAGGGCGTGCACCTGCGCTTCGGCAAGGTCGCCCGAGGCGGTCTGCGCTGGTCGGACCGGCGCGAGGACTTCCGTACGGAGATCCTCGGCCTGGTCAAGGCGCAGATGGTGAAGAACACCGTCATCGTGCCGGTCGGTGCCAAGGGCGGCTTCGTCGCCAAGCGTCTCCCGGACCCGGCCGTCGACCGTGACGCCTGGATGGCCGAGGGCATCGCCTCCTACCGCACCTTCATCTCTGCGCTGCTCGACATCACCGACAACATGGTGGCCGGCGAGGTCGTGCCGCCCAGGGACGTCGTCCGCCACGACGAGGACGACACCTACCTGGTCGTCGCCGCCGACAAGGGCACCGCGAAGTTCTCCGACATCGCCAACGAGGTCGCCGTCTCGTACGGCTTCTGGCTCGGCGACGCGTTCGCCTCCGGCGGTTCCGCCGGTTACGACCACAAGGGCATGGGCATCACCGCCCGCGGCGCCTGGGAGTCCGTCAAGCGGCACTTCCGCGAGCTCGGCCACGACACCCAGACCGAGGACTTCACCGTCGTCGGTGTCGGTGACATGTCGGGTGACGTGTTCGGCAACGGCATGCTGCTCTCCGAGCACATCCGGCTCGTCGCCGCCTTCGACCACCGGCACATCTTCATCGACCCGAACCCCGACGCCGCCACTTCCTTCGCCGAGCGACGCCGCCTCTTCGACCTGCCGCGCAGCTCCTGGGCCGACTACGACAAGGCGCTGCTCTCCGCGGGCGGTGGCATCCACCCGCGCAGCGCCAAGTCCATCCCGGTCAACGCGCACATCCGCGAGGCACTCGGCATCGAGTCGGGGATCACGAAGATGACGCCCGCCGAGCTGATGCAGACCATCCTCAAGGCCCGCGTCGACCTGCTGTGGAACGGTGGCATCGGCACCTACATCAAGTCCTCCACCGAGTCGAACCCGGACGTCGGCGACAAGGCCAACGACCCGATCCGCGTCAATGGCCAGGATCTGCGGGCCAAGGTCGTCGGAGAGGGCGGCAACCTCGGTGCCACCCAGCTCGGCCGGATCGAGTTCGCCCGCAACGGCGGCCGGATCAACACCGACGCGATCGACAACAGCGCCGGTGTGGACACCTCCGACCACGAGGTGAACATCAAGATCCTGCTCAACGGTCTCGTCCGGGACGGCGACATGACCGTCAAGCAGCGCAACAAGCTGCTCGCCGAGATGACCGACGAGATCGGCCACCTGGTGCTGCGCAACAACTACGCGCAGAACGTGGCCCTCGCCAACGCCACGGCCCAGTCGTCCTCCCTGCTCCACGCCCACCAGCGCTTCATGCGCCGGCTGGGCCGCGACGGGGATCTCGACCGCGGGCTGGAGTTCCTGCCCAGCGACCGGCAGATCCGCGAGCTGCTGAACGCCGGCAGGGGGCTCAGCCAGCCCGAACTGGCCGTGCTGCTCGCGTACACGAAGATCACGGCGGCCCGGGAGCTGATCCGGACCAGCCTGCCGGACGACCCGCACCTGCAGAAGCTGCTGCACGCCTACTTCCCGCAGCAACTGCGCGAGCAGTTCCCCGAGGCGGTCGACGGCCACGCGCTGCGCCGCGAGATCATCACCACGGTCCTGGTCAACGACACCGTGAACACCGGTGGTTCGACCTTCCTGCACCGCCTGCGGGAAGAGACCGGGGCGTCGATCGGGGAGATCGTGCGGACGCAGTTCGCGGCCCGCGAGATCTTCGGCCTCGGCCAGGTGTGGGACGCCGTGGAGGCGCTCGACAACAAGGTCGCCGCCGATGTGCAGACCCGGATCCGGCTGCACTCGCGCCGGCTCGTCGAGCGCGGTTCACGCTGGCTGCTCGGCAACCGGCCGCAACCGCTGGAGATCGCCGGCACGATCGAGTTCTTCAAGTCGGGTGTCGAGGAGGTCTGGGCCGAACTGCCCAAGATGCTGAGGGGTGCCGACCTGGACTGGTACCAGTCGATCCTGGACGAGCTCGCCGAGGCGGGCGTCCCGGGCGAACTGGCCCAGCGGGTCGCCGGATTCTCCTCCGCCTTCCCGGCACTGGACATCGTGGCGATCGCGGAGCGCACCGGCAAGGACCCGCTCTCCGTCGCCGAGGTGTACTACGACCTCGCGGACCGGCTGGGCATCACCCAGCTGATGGACCGGATCATCGAGCTGCCGCGGGCCGACCGCTGGCAGTCCATGGCCCGGGCCTCCATCCGCGAGGACCTGTACGCCGCGCACGCCGCGCTCACCGCGGACGTGCTGGCCGTGGGCAACGGCACCGCCACCCCGGAGGAGCGGTTCATGTCCTGGGAGGAGAAGAACGCCGCGATCCTCACCCGGTCGCGCTCCACGCTTGAGGAGATCCAGGGTTCGGACGCGTTCGACCTGGCGAACCTGTCGGTGGCCATGCGGACGATGCGGACGCTGCTGCGCACGCACGCGTAGGAACGCGTTCGCACGCACGCGTAGGAACGCGTTCGCACGCACGCGTAGGAACGCGTAGGAACGAGTGAGGAGGACGGGGCGGTTGCCGGGGGAGCCCGGCAACCGCCCCGTCCCCGTTCACCAGGCTGGGCCGACCGTCTGCGCCCACCCGCGGCGGTGGTGTGCCTACCGCTCCCACAGGGTGAGTTCGGTGAAGTAGTCCGGCAGATCGTTGGTGCTGCGACTCTCCACCTTGGTGATCTTCAGCATGGCGAGATTTCCTTCGGACGTCACCGTGCAGAGACGGGTGCCGACCGGCAGGGTCTGGCCGCGCTGGAGCTCCTTTTCCTCGATCGTGGACGGCAGGACGTCGGACTGCGAGCCCTGCAGGCACTCCTCCGGAGTCGCTCCGGTGCTCTTGCCCATCGGTGTGCGGAACGTCCAACGGCCGCCGGACACCTCGCTCAGCTCCAGTTCGTCGTCGCTGTCGGTGAATTCGTCGGGGCCCGCGACCCGCGGCTCGTCGAGATCGACTCCGATGACACTCGGTTCGGCGGGTGCCCGCAGCGCGAACGGACGGTCCTTGAAGACCACCTGGTAGCTGCTCTGCTGCCCGGACGATCCGGACGATCCGGACGATCCGGACGAGGCGGAGCCGGACGGTTCCGGGTCCGGCTGCGGGGACGGCGACCGGTCGCTGTGCGTGTCGTCGGCGTGCGTGGTGTCGCCGCCCTTGTCACCGCCCGTGTCATTGGTGCGGGTGGCGATCACCCATGTCCCCGCGACCAGCAGCAGCGCCACCCCGGCCGCCGCCACGACCCGCACCGCCCGGCGCGACTTCGGGACGGGCGCAGTCGCCGCTGCCGGTCCGGGCACGGTCGACGGCGTGGGGTGGGCGGGCGGGGGCGGGACGTACATGGCCTGCTGATGCGTGGCGGGCCGGTCGGATTTGGGCGGCGCCGCCGCGTATCCGGCCGGCGCGCCCGGCGGCACCGGGTCGGCGGGAACGGTGGTGCCCGCACCCGGTGGGTACGCCGGCACCGTGGCCGTGCCGACCGGGTGCGGGGGCACGGTGGGGGTGCCGGCCGGCTGCGGGGGCAGCGTCGGAGTACCGGCCGGCTGCGGGGGCCGTTGTGCCGCCTGCTCCCGGCGGGCGATCTCCGCGGCGAGCGACCCGGGGAGCCAGCCGTCGGACTCGCGCAGTGGCCGGCCCGCCGACTGCTCGCACAGGGCGGCGAGTTCGGTGGGGGTGATGCGCGCCCCCGGGGCGGCGGCGAGGCAGCGTTCCAGCAGCGGGCGCAGCTCCTGCGGATAGCCGTCCAGCCGGGGAGGGCGGTGCTCGGTGTTGGCGATCTGGGCGGCGACGGTCATTGCCCCGCCCGTCCCGTAAGGATGCCGGCCGGTTGCCGCGAGGGCCGCGATCAGGCCGAGCGAGAAGACGTCGGTGGCCCCGCCGACCTGCTCTCCGAGCGCGTGCTCGGGCGACATGAACTGCGGGGTGCCGATCAGTCCGCCGCTGCGCGTGAGCTGGGTGGCGTCGGCGGCGCGGGCGATCCCGAAGTCGATGACGTACGGGCCCGTCGCCCCGAGCAGGATGTTGCCGGGCTTCAGATCGCGGTGGACGACTCCGGCCGCGTGGATGGCGGCGAGCGCCTGGGCCGTGCAGCCGATGAGCCGGAAGACGGTGGGCAGTGGCAGCGGCCCGTGGGCGTCCAGCGCCGACTGGAGCGCCATGCCGGGCACGAACACCGAGGCGAGCCAGGGCTGCCCGCCGGAGGTGTCGTGGTCGACCACCGGCACCAGGTGGTAGCCCTGCACCCGTCGGGCGGCCTGCACCTCCTGCTCGAACCGGAGCCGGAATTCGGGGTCGTCGCCGAACTCGCGGCGGATGAGCTTCAGCGCGACCGCCTGACCGCCCCGGGTGTGCGAGAGGTAGACCGTGCCCATGCCGCCCTCGCCGATCCGGGCGAGCAGCCGGTATCCGGCGGTCTCGCGTGGATCGTCGGGGCCGAGGGGCGTGAGTATGTCGCCGACGCCGGTACTGATGGGAGCCTCCCCCGCTCGCACAGCCGAATGTGACCGGGTGGGAGCCTACGACAGATGACGGCTCGTCATCACCTCGCTCCGGTGCGGTCGTTGCCTCACTCCGGTTCGGTCGTTCGGCGGATCCGCCAGGTCCGGTCTCCGGCCGACGGATCACGGACGGTCGGCAGGTAGATGGGGGTGGACGAGGACGGGCGGGACCGCGTCGCCGTCTCGATCCGTGCCACGGCCGACGCCACCGGCGCGGGCAGCCAGCCACCGAAGTCCCGCAGCCCGCGCCCGCCGCCCGTGTCGAGCGCCTGCCGGCACAGCTCGGCGACGGCGGCGGCCGTGGGCCGCTCCTCGGGCCGGGCCGCCAGGCAGAGCCCGATCACCCGGCGCAGCGGCTCCGGATGGTGGTCCAGGCGCGGGGGTTCGCGGTCGGTGCCCGCGATGCGGGCGGCGACGGCGAGTCCGTGGCCGCGTCCGTACGGATGCTGCCCGGTGGCGGCCTCGGCGGCCAGCAGGCCGAGCGCGAACACGTCGGACGCGGGCGTCAGTTGTCTGCCCAGCGCGTGCTCGGGCGACATGTTCTTCGGGCTGCCGACCAGCCGGCCCATCGTGGTGAGGGTCCGGGTGTCCGTCGCCCGTGCGATGCCGAAGTCGAGCAGCCAGGGGCCGTCGGCCGCGAGCAGCACATTGCCGGGTTTGACGTCGCGATGGATGACGCCCGCGGCATGGACGGCGTCCAGCGCGCCGGCGAGGCAGCCGGTCAGCCGGAGCACGGCGGACATCGGCAGCGGGCCGTACGCGTCGAGGGCGGCGTCCAGCGGCAGGCCGGGGACGTACTGCGTGGCGAGCCAGGGCAGCGGTCCCTCGGCGCTGTGGTCGACGACCTGCGCCAGGTGGTAGCCGGAGACCCGGCGGGCCGCGGCCACCTCCCGGGCGAACCGCACCCGGAACGCCGGGTTCTCGGAGTGTTCCCGGCGGATCACCTTCAGCGCGACGGGCTGGCCGCCGCGGGTGTGGGAGAGATAGACCGTGCCCATCCCGCCCTCGCCCACCCGGCTTCGCAGGACGTAACCGGAGACCTCCCGCGGATCGTCCGCCCGCAGCGGCTCCGGCACGCCGTCCCGCATGCGTCCCCCTTGAGCGGTGTTCGGACAACCCCGTGGTGTGAGACGGGAGTTTACGCTCCGGAGGCCCTGGCTGCTCGCCCAAGCAGCCCCGGCCGGACCGCTCGCCCGGGCTGTTCCGGACCGCTCGCCCGGGTCGCCCCGGCTGTCCCCGACCGCTCACCCCGGCCCGTGGTTCGCGCCGCTACTTCTTGCCGGTGAACTTCTCGTACGCGGCCACGATCTCGTCCGCCGGACCGTCCATCCGCAGTGTTCCCGCCTCCAGCCAGATCGCCCGGTCACAGGTCTCGGTGATCGACTTGTTGCTGTGGCTCACCAGGAAGACCGTGCCGGCCTCCTCGCGCAGCTCCTTGATCCGCTCCTTGCTGCGGCTCTGGAACCTGGCGTCGCCGGTGGACAGCGCCTCGTCGATCAGGAGGACGTCATGGCTCTTGGCGGCCGCGATCGAGAAGCGCAGCCGGGCGCCCATGCCGGAGGAGTACGTCCGCATCGGGAGCGTGATGAAGTCGCCCTTCTCGTTGATGCCGGAGAAGTCGACGATCCCGTCGTAGCGCTCGCGGATCTCGGCCCGCGTCATGCCCATCGCGAGGCCGCCGAGCACGACGTTGCGTTCGCCGGTCAGATCGCTCATCAGCGCCGCGTTCACCCCGAGCAGCGAGGGCTGGCCCTGGGTGTGCACCCGGCCCTTCGTCGCGGGCAGCAGGCCGGCGATCGCCTTCAGCAGCGTGGACTTCCCCGAGCCGTTGGAGCCGATCAGGCCGATGGCCTCGCCCTTGTACGCGGCGAAGCTCACCCCCTTCACGGCGTGCACCTCGCGGACCCCGGGGCTCTGCCGGCGCGAGACGATCCGGCTCAGCGCCGAGGTGGCACTGCCCTTGCCGGTCCGGGCGCCGTGGACCTTGTAGGTGATGTGGACGTCGTCCACGACGACGGTCGGCACCCGCTCGTCGGTGACCGCGCCGTCGGCGGTCCTGTGGTCCGTCATGTTGTCAGCCACGTCCGTACCGCTCCTCCGCCTGCCAGAAGTACACGAATCCACCCAGGCCGCAGACGAGCGCCCAGCCCGCGGCGATCGCCCACACATGGGGCGGCAGATGGGACGCGCCGAAGCTGTCGATGAGCGCGAACCGCATCAGGTCGATGAAGACGGCGGCCGGATTGCACTCCAGCATCACCATCACGGCGTGCGGAACCCGGTCGCCCGTGAGCATCGTGTCGACGCTCCACATGACGCCGGAGGCGTACATCCAGGTGCGCAGGATGAACGGCATCAGCTGGGCGATGTCCGGTGTCCGGGCGGCCAGCCGCGCCACCACCATGGAGACACCGGTGTTGAACATCGCCTGGAGGAGCAGCGCCGGTATCGCCAGCAGCCAGGACGGCCTGGGGAACTGCCCGAACCCCACCAGGATCAGTACCAGCGCGGCGAGCGAGAAGAGCAGCTGCTGGAGCTGCTGCAGGGCCAGCGCGATCGGCAGCGAGGCGCGCGGGAAGTGCAGGGCCCGGACGAGACCGAGGTTGCCGCTGATCGCACGCGTGCCCGCAGTGATCGAACTGGCGGTGAAGGTCCAGATGAAGACGCCGGTGACGAGGAACGGAACGAAGTCCTCGACGTTGCGCTTCGTGTTCATCAGGACGCCGAAGATGAAGTAGTAGACCGTCGCGTTCAGCAGCGGGGTCATGATCTGCCAGATCTGGCCGAGCTTCGCCTGGCTGTACTGGGCGGTCAGCTTGGCGGTGGCGAAGGCCGTGATGAAGTGGCGCCGCCCCCACAGCTGTCGGACGTACGCGCCGAGCGACGGCCGGGCCCCGCTCATGGACAGTCCGTGGCGGGCGGCGAGTGCCGCGAGCTCACCCGGTGCGTACACCGGGAGGGGCACATCGGCAGAGGTGTCGGCCGGGGCCGCTGGGATTGTTGTCTGGCTCACCACGATCGCTTTCGACGGGAGGGCAGTGGGGGACGCGACGGCCGACGGGACGGGACCGTATCGTCGCAACGCCGAGGGTAGGGCGCTGTGGCGTCGCAACGCAACCGTTTCGTCGCTACGGACTATGATTCGGTCATGACCACCGACCCGGGAACCCGCCGCCGCGTCCCCGCCGGAGCCGCTGTGCTGCGCGAGGACGTCACCGATGCGATTCGCAGCGCCGTCTTCGAGGAGCTGGCCGCGGTGGGCTTCGCCCGGATGTCGATCGAGGGGATCGCCCGGCGCGCGGGCGTGGGCAAGACAGCCGTCTACCGCCGTTGGAAGTCCAAGCTGGCCCTGGTCCTCGATCTGGTCTCCGCGGTCGCCGTCCAGGGCATGCCGGCTCCGGCGACCGGTTCGCTGTACGGGGACGTCCGCGCCGTACTGGAGCTCGCCTCCTACGCCCTGCGCCACCCCGTCGCCTCGCAGGTCATCCCGGATCTGCTGGTCGAGGCCGCCCGGAGCCCGGAGATCTCCGAGACGATCAAGGCGGCCCTGCTGGACCCGCAGCAGGGCATCGCCGCCGTCGTCGTACGGGACGCCGTGGCGCGCGGCGAACTGCCCGAGGGCAGCGACCCGGACCGTGCGCTGGACCTGATCGTCGGGCCGCTGTACTGGCGGCTCGCCGTCGTCCGCACCCCGCTGCCCAAGGGGTACCTCGACGACCTGGCCGCATCCGCCGTCGCCGCACTCAAGAACTGAGCGCTACGGCTCACGCGCCCCGCCGCACTCAAGAACCGAGCGCTACGGCTCACGCACCGCGGGCCGCACCCGCCACCGTGAGCCACCCGCCACCGCGAGCCTCCCCGTGCACCCTCCCGGCCGCGGCGCTACTCCTCGGCGAGCAGCAGGTCCGCGACCCGTGCCGCCGCCCGCCCGTCGTCCAGGTCGCAGAAGTCCCGGCGGAAGCTCTCGTACGCCTCCGCGTGCCGGGCCGCCGACGCGGTCAGGGCGCCCGGAACGCGGAGGATTCCGGCGATCTCGTCCGTGCCGACGAGCAGCGGCCCCGGCGCCCGGGTCTCGAAGTCCAGGCAGAAGCCGCGCACCGTGTCGCGGTAGTGCTCCAGGTCGTACGTGTGGAAGAGCATCGGGCGGCCCGTGTGCGCGTAGTCGAACATCAGTCCCGCGTAGTCCGTGAGCAGCACATCGGCGATCAGCAGCAGCTCCGCGGTGTCCGGGTGCGCCGACACGTCGCGCACGCCGTACCCCTCGGGCACGCCCCCGGTCACCCGGGGATGGCGGCGCACCAGCACGGTGTGGCTGTCGCCGAGGGACCGCGCCAGGGCGGGCAGGTCGAGTGCCGGATCCCAGCGGTAGCGGGGCCGTCCGCCGCCGGTTTGGGAGGGGTGGGCCAACTGGTCGCGGTAGGTCGGCGCGTACAGCACGATCCGGCGGCCGTCCGCGATGCCGAGCCTGCGCCGTACCCGCTCGGCGGTCTTGTCCCGGTCGGCCGAGAAGAGCAGGTCGTTGGCCGGGGAACCCGCCTCCAGGACCGTGCCCCCGTACCCGAGAGCGCGGCGCAGCAGCGGGGTGGAGTGGCGGCTGGGGGAGACCAGGACGGACCACTGGGCCGCCCGGTGCGGCAGCGAGGCGAGCCGGTGGTGATCGGCGTACAGGGTGCCGCCCAGATCCGTACCGAAGCGGCCGAGCGGGGTGCCGTGCCAGGTCTGCACGACGATCTGGCCGGGCCGCCGCTCGAACCACTCGGGCAACTGGTCGGCGGTGACGATCCGCCGCGACCGCGCCAGCGCCTCGTACCAGGCGGCGCTGTGCTCGACGACCGGGACGGCGGTGGACGGCACGTGCCCGTGGAGCCCTTCGGTGACCCAGAGGTGCTCCGACTCGACGCCCCGGCGCAGGAGTTCGGTGTGGACGGCGCGCGGCGAGTCGCCGCCCGTGTAGAGGACGGTGTCCCGCAGAGGCAGCGCGCGCCGGGTCGGATAGTGCGTGCCGCGCAGTTCGGCCCGGCGGTACGCGCCCCGCTCGGTGGCCGCGAGCACCGGCCCGGCCTGCACGGTCAGCCGGTCGCCGAACCGGCGGTCCAGAGCGAACTCCCTGCCGGGCGCCGGGGCCCTGGTGTCCGCCGTCGCGCGGCACAGCGGCAGGCGGGAGGCGAGTGCGGTCAGCACCCGGACCGGCCGGCCGCCCAGATACGCGTCCCAGCGGCCCTCGTGCAGCCCCGCGGCCACCGAGGGCGCGAGGAACGCGGTGAAGCGGAGCCCCTCGTAGACCTCCCTGCCGGCCCCCTCGCCCGCCTCTTCGGGCGCCCCCGGGCGAGCCTCCTCGTACGCCCCGGGGCGTGCCTCCTCGTACGTCCCCGCACGCGGGGGCGCGTGCGTGACGGGCACGATCACCCTCTCGCGCAGTGTCTCGTGCCGCAGCACGAGATGGGCCGGGACCTCGTCCTGTCGTACGCCCGTCCCGGCGCCGGTCACCCCCTCCACCCGCAGCGCACCGTCCGACGTCCACGCCGCCGCGTCCACGAACGGCTGCCCGCTCAGGTCCAGCACCAGTTCGCCCGCCGCGTCGGCCACGACCGGCGGGGCCGTCTCCGGGGCGGCGGCCAGCGGCACCCTCGACCCGTCCGCCAGCACCAGTCGCGCCCGCCACCGTCCGCCGGGCTCCGGTTCGACCTCGCGCGGTGCCCGGTGCGGTGCCTGCGGCGCGGCTGCCATCTGGGCGAGGTCGGCGAGCGGAACGCGCACGGTGAAACGATCACCCGCCAGGCACTCGACCGGGTGGCCGAACTCCTGGTCCGCCACCCCTTCGCAGGTCAGCACCAGGGCCTTCGGCCGGGCGCCCCCGTACAGCCGGCCGGTCAACTCCAGCGCCCCGCCGATGCGGTGGGACTCGCACCGGGCCGGCACCTGCGTCACGGTCAGCCTGAGCCGCCCGCCCAGGTAGTCGAGCACCGCCCGCCGCCCGTCGCCCAGGTCGTGGACGAGCGGCTGCACGGCCCCCGCCTCCACGGCCCGTACCGCCACGCGGCGGACCGCGCCATGGGCGGCCACCATCATGCCCACCAGCCAGCCGCCGGGCCGCAGCCGCCGCGGGTCGAGCGTCATTTCGAAGCCCGAATGGTCATAACTGTGCAGCTGCTGGCCCGAGTTGACGGTCGCCTCCGGTGCGAGCACATTCCGCACCGGCACGGTACGCAGATGCTGGCCCCGGGTCGCGCGCACCATGCCCACCTTCAGCGAGTGGTGCGGCGCGGCGGCCGGCAGATTGCGGATGTACGCGTAACCACGCAGCCGCAGCTTCCCGTCGTCGCCCCACTGGGCCTCCAGCAGCCGTGCCACGGCCGGGAGGTCGGTACGGGCGAGCCGGGCGGTGTCCGGGACGCCGGGGAAGCCGGCCAGCCGCCGCCCCGGTACGCCACCGACCGTGAACGTCCCGGTGCCGTTGTCCCGTTCGAAGGCGAGCACCTTGAGCAGGTCCGGAAGTCTGCGTTCCTTCACCAGTTGCCACTTGAGCCGCAGTTCCACCGGCAGCTCATGGGCGACGGCCCGGCCCGACCTGGCCGCTCCGTCCATCCGCTCCATCCGCTCCAGGAACGCCCCCGCGTCCGTCATGAAGGCGTCCCGGTACTCGGGCCCGCCCATCGCGAGCCCCTCCAGGAAGTACACGAAGTCGTCGCGCAGGCAGGAGAGGTCGTAACGGCGCCGCGCGCCGCCGTTCGCCACCCCGCTCCGTCCCGCGAGGAACGCGCTGACCTGCTCGCACGCCGAGATCCGGTCCCGCACGCCCCGCACATCCGTACGCCGCCGGGTGATCGACCCCTCCCGCACCCGCCAGTAGTAGACGTGCTCGTGCAGCACGTCGACCGAGCCGGCGAGGAAGTGTGCCGGGATCATCACCGGGGTGTCCTCGTAGAGCTTTCCCTCCGGGAAGGTGAAGGCGTGCCGGTCCCAGAACGAGCGGCGGAACACCTTGTTCCAGGCGACCCGGTCGGCGAGCAGTCGCGGATCGCGGCTGATGTGGGTGCGGGCCCGGGTCGCGGTCAGCCAGCGGTACTGCCAGGCCTGCTGCCGCCCCTGCTCGGTCAGCCGCCACACATTGCCGGTGGCGAGGTCGGAGCCGGTCGACTCCAGCGAGGCCAGCATCCGCTCGAAGGCGTCGTGGACGACGATGTCGTCGCTGTCGACGAACGCCAGATACGGCACGTCCGCGGTGGTGTGCCGCACGCCCGTGTTGCGGGCCGCGCTCAGCCCGGCGTTGCGCTGGTGCACGTAGCGGAAGCGGCTGTCGCGGGCGGCGAACAGCATGGCGACGGCCGCGCTGCCGTCCGTCGAACCGTCGTCGACGAGGACCACCTCGATGTCGGTGACCGACTGTTCGGCCACCGATCGCAGGCAGTCCTCCAGATAGTCCTCGACGTTGTGGACCGGAACGACGACACTGAGGCGCGGCTTCATGCCCGGACAACCGGGGCGGACGTCCCGGGTCACCGGCACTGCCCCGAACGGGTGAACGTGTGATTCGGCGCACGGTGACTGCGCGATTACGCTCGGCTGCCATGCTCCTCAGTGTTGTCGTGCCCGTCCACCGCGTTCAGGGCTATCTCAGGGCGAGCCTGGAATCCGTACTCGACCAGGGCCCGGGTGCGTGGGAGCTCCTCGTCGTCGACGACGCGTCGGGGGACGGCAGTGCCCGGATCGCCGCCGAGTTCGCGGCGCGCGACCCCAGGGTCAGGGTGCTCACCCTTCCCGAGCACCGCGGGGCCGGGCCGGCCCGCAACGCCGGGGCCGCCGAGGCGCGCGGCCGGTACCTCCTCTTCCTCGACGGCGACGACGTGCTGCGACCGGGTGCTCTGGAAGCGGTCGCCGCACGGCTGGCGGGAGGCGAACCGGACGTGCTCCTCCTCGGACACGACCGCGTCGACTGGTGGGGCGACATCTCGTCCCCGGCCCCCGCTCCGCCGTCTCGCGAGGCTGCGGTTCCCCCCGCCCGGCCGTCCCCGGCGGCTGCGGTTGTGTCCCGGGCCACCGCCTCTCCGCCCCCGGCGCCCGCTCCTCCGTCTCGCGAGGCTGCGGTTGTGTCCCGGGCCACCGCCTCTCCGTCCCCGGCCCCCGTCGCCGAGGGCTTGTGCACCGACACCCCGCGCCTCTTCCGCCGCGCCTTCTGGACCGCGCACGGCCTCCACTTCACCGACAGCCCCTACGAGGACGTCCTCCCTCTCCTGCGCGCCGCTCTCCTCGCCTCCGACGCCGGCACGCTCGACACCCTCGACCGGATCTGTGTCCGCCACCGCGTCCGCCGCTCCGGCACCTTCGCCACCACCCCGGGACGCCACCACTTCGCGATCCTCGACGCCTACGCACGGCTGCTCGACCGGACCGGCCACGACCCGCGGATCCAGGCGGCACGCACCCGCCACCTGCGCGCCGTCCTCGCCGACCCCGGCCGGATCGCTCCCGAGGACCGCGCCGCCTTCCACCGCGCCGCCGCCCTGCCCGGCAGCTACACCGCCCACCGCGCCCGGGAGGCCGTCCGTGCCGGTCACGCCCGCACCCGGGTCGTCCTGCGCCGCCACAAGAAGACGCTCCGGGCCCGCGTCATGCGCGCCGCGTACCGCACGGACCTGCGCCGGCCCCTGGATCCCGGCCTCGCGGTGTACGGCGCCTACTGGAACCGGGGAGTCGCCTGCAACCCGGCCGCGATCCACGCCAAGGCCCTCGAACTCGCCCCGCACATCCGAGGTGTCTGGGTCGTCTCCTCCCGGCACCGCGACCGCATGCCGCCCGGCATTCCGTACGTCATCGAGGGCTCCCGCGCCTACTGGCGGGTCATGGCCACCGCCACCTACCTGATCAACAACTCCAGCTTCCCCGGCGGCTTCACCAAACGCCCCGGCCAGCGCTATCTCCAGACGCACCACGGCACCCCGCTGAAGACCATGGGACTGGACCAGCGGCCCTATCCGGCCCTCACCAACGGCATCAGCTTCGAGAAGATCGTCGCCCACGCCGACCAGTGGGACTTCTCCCTCTCCGCCAACCCGCACACCACCGAGATCTGGGACCGGGTCTACCCGTCCCGATACGAGCACCTGAACCTCGGCTATCCGCGCAACGACATCTTCTTCACCGCCACCCCCGAGCGGACGGCCGCGATCCGGCAGCACCTCTCCCTCGGCCCGGACCGGACCGTCCTGCTGTACGCACCCACCCACCGCGACTACCGCAAGGGCTTCGTCCCGCACCTCGATCTGGACCGCCTGGCCCGCGAACTGGGCCCGGACTACGTGGTGCTGGTCCGGGCGCACTACTTCTACGGCCGTGCGGCGCGGCTGGACCACGCGCGCGTGGTGGACGTGACGGGGCATCCATCGGTCGAGGAACTCTGCCTGGTCTCCGACGCGTTGATCACCGACTACTCGTCGCTGATGTTCGACTACGCCTGCCTGGACCGCCCGATCATCAGCCACGTCCCGGACTGGGCCGCCTACCGGGCCTCGCGAGGGACCTACTTCGATCTGCTCTCCGGACGCCCCGGCGACACCCCGGGGGCCGTCTCCACCACCGACGACGAGCTGCTGGAGCTGTTCAGGACAGGGGAGTGGCGCTCGGCGCGGACGGCGGAGCTCCGGACGGCGTTCCGCGCACGCTTCTGCCCCTACGACGACGGGCACGCGGCCGAACGCGTGGTGCGGCGGCTGTTCCTGACCGACGCACGGAGCAGCGACCTACGGAGCAGCGACGCACGGAACGACGGACAGAGCGACGCACGGAACGACGCACGGAGTGACCAGGAGCGGGACCGGACGGCAACACACCGCAGTTGATGTCACCCGTTCGGGAGAGAGTGCGACCGGTGACCCCCGGACGTGCGCGGGGTTGAGTCATAAGGACAACCAGGCCCCTCGATGAACGGACGTGCCCAACATGCCGCCACGGCTCAGTGTCGTCGTACCCGTCCACAACGTGGAGCTCTATCTGACGGACTGCCTGAGGTCCCTCGCGGAGCAGACCATGTCCGACCTGGAGGTGGTGATGGTCGACGACGGGTCCACCGACGACAGCGCCGCCGTGGCCGCCGGGTTCGCCGCACAGGACGGCCGGTTCCGGCTGGTGAGCCAGGAGAACGGCGGACTCGGGCACGCCCGCAACACCGGGGTACGCCACTGCGACCCGGGCGCCCGCCACCTCGCCTTCGTCGACAGCGACGACGTTCTCCCGCCCCGCGCGTACGAACTCCTCGTCGGCGCGCTCGACGAGACCGGCTCGGACCTCGCGTCCGGCAACGTGCTGCGGCTGCGGGCCTCCGGCAAACTCCAGCAGTCGCCCAACTTCCGCAAGCCCATGGCGACGACCCGGCTGCGCACCCACATCTCCCGCGACTGGGACCTCGCCGCCGACCGGATCGCCTGCAACAAGGTCTTCCGCCGTTCCTTCTGGGACGAGCACGCCTTCGCCTTCCCGGTCGGCGCGCTCTACGAGGACATCCCGGTCGTCCTGCCCGCCCACTTCCTGGCACGCTCGGTCGACGTCCTGAAGGACGCCGTCTACCACTGGCGCGACCGGGCGGGCTCGATCACCGCCCGCCGCGCCGTCGTCCGCGGCATCCAGGACCGGGCCTCGCACGTGCTGGGTGTCTCCGCCTTCCTCGACGAGCACCGCGGCGCCGCGGACAAGCGCCGGTACGAGGCGCACGTCCTCGCCCACGACCTCTGGTACTTCATGGAGGCGCTGCCCGACGGCGACGAGGAGTACCGCCGCGCCTTCCTCACGTACGCGAACGAGTTCACCGATCAGGTCGACCCGGTCGTCCTCGACGCCCTCCCGCTCCGGCTGCGCCTGATGTGGCACCTCGTGCGCGAACGGCGCACCGAGGAACTGCTGGCCCTGCTCGCCTTCGACAAGGCCGAACCGGGAGCGTTCGCGGTACGGGGTGTGCGGCACCGCAGCGCCTCCTTCCCGGCCCTCACCCGGCCGGTGCCGCGCCCGGTGCTGCGGGTTGCCGACGGGGACCTGCCGCTCACCGCCCGGCTGCGGGACGCCGACTGGCAGGACGGCAAGCTGCGCCTCAGGGGCTACGCGTACATCCGGAACCTGCCCGCCGCCTCGCGCGGCAGCGAGTTCCGGGCCGGCTGGCTGCGGGCGGGGCGACGGCACGTGGTGCCGCTCAGGCTGCGCACGGTCGCCGAACCCGAGGCGACCGCCCGGTCGCGGCAGAGCCTGCACGACTACGACCGGTCCGGCTTCGAGACGGTCATCGACCCGGCCAGGCTCCGCATCGATGCGGCAGGCCGCGTCGAACGGCTCACCTGGCGCCTGGAGATCGGCATCGCCGGACACGGCATGCTGCGCCGCTCCGGCCTCTCGACGAACGAGGCGGCCGCACCGCCGCCCGTGCACCGGCCCGACGGCGACCACCGGATCGTGCCCGCCTTCGAGAACGGCACGCTCGTGCTGCACGCGGAGCGGATCGACGCCCGTTTCGAGACGCACCGGGCGGGCGACACGGGCGACGGCGCCGCCACCGTGGTGATCGACGGCATGATCCGCGACCGCCTCGGCACGGGCCCGCTGCGTCTGGCGCTCACGCACCGGCCCTCCGGCACCTCCCTCGACTGCCCGGTGACCGTGCACGAGGGGGCCGTGCCCTCGGCCGCGGGATGGCGGCGCTTCACCGCCGATGTCCCGCTCGGCGCCCTCGTCGGCGTCCGTCCGGCAGCCGCGGCAGGGACGCTGCCCGCACAACTCTCGTACAGCCTGCACCTCGTCGGCCCGGACGGGCGCCGGACACCGATCGACGTACCGGGGCCCGTCCTGCCGGGCCGCTACCCGCTGGACGGGCACGGCGACGGCGACGGGGGCGGGCGCGGGCACGGGGGCGGCGGCGAACGACGCGAACTCGGCCTCACCGCCGGCCCCCGCGGCAATCTGCTGATCAGCGACCGCACCGTGCAGCCTGCCGTCGACCTGGCGACCTGGACGGAGGACGGACAGCTCCTCCTGGAGGGCACCTTTCCCGACGACGCCGACCGGCCCGCCGAACTGGTGGCCCGGCACAGCGGGCACGGGGAGGAAGCCGCCTTCCCGCTCACGTCCTTCGGGCCCGCCGGGGCACGGCGGTTCCGGGCCGCGCTCCGGCCGGACGCCGTCGAGATCCCCGGCGGCACGCTGCCACTGGGCCAGGGCCACTGGTATCTCTTCCTCCGCGAGAGGGGCGTGCGGGACGAGACGCGCGACGCGCCGCTGCGCGTCCCGGCCGCCGTCCACCGCACCCTGCCCGCCGCCCGCACCCTCGCCGGCCGGACGTACCTCGTCGAACGGCGCTTCCACGCCCAACTGCTGATCGACTGCGCGTCGGTCCTCACCCCCGCCGAACGCGGTGCGCGCGGCAGACGGCTCCTGCGCGAGGCGTACCGGAGAGCGCGCCGGGCACCCCTGCGCGACACGGTGCTGTACAGCAGCTTCGACGGCCGCCAGTACTCCGATTCGCCGCGCGCGATCCACGAGGAGGCGGCCCGGCGCGGCGTCGAGCTGGAGCACCTGTGGGTGGTGCGCGACCAGCAGGCCCGTGTCCCGGCGGGCGCCACGGCCGTGGAGCACGGCTGCGCGGCCTGGTACGAGGCACTGGCCCGCAGCCGACACATCGTCACCAACACCCAGTTGCCCGAGTGGTTCGAGCGGCGCGAGGGCCAGTGCGTCGTCCAGACCTGGCACGGCACCCCGCTCAAGCGCATCGGCCTCGACCTCGCGGGTACCGCCCAGGCCAACGCCGCCTACATCGCCACCATCGAGCAGCGCGCCCGCCAGTGGAGCCTCCTGGTCTCCCCGAACCGCTTCTCCACCCCCGTCCTGCGGCGCTCGTTCGGCTACCGCGGCGAGGTTCTGGAGTGCGGCTATCCCCGCAACGACCTGTTCCACGCCTCGGACCGGACCAAGGTCGCCGCGGCGGTACGGGAACGGCTCGGCATCCCCGCGAGCAAACGGGTCGTGCTGTACGCGCCGACCTGGCGCGAGGACCGGCCGCAGGGCGGCGGACGCTACGCCCTCGACCTCCGGCTCGACCTGGCCGCCGCCGAACGCGAACTCGGCCCGGACACCGTCCTGCTGGTGCGCCGCCACTACCTGGTCACCGACCGCCTCCCGGACAGCGGCAGCGGCTTCGTCCGTGACGTCTCCCGCTACGGGGACGTCGGCGAGCTGATGCTGATCAGCGACGCACTGGTCACCGACTACTCCTCGCTGATGTTCGACTTCGCCCGGACCGGCCGCCCGATGCTCTTCCACACCTACGACCTGGCGCACTACCGCGACACCCTGCGCGGCTTCTGCTTCGACTTCGAGGCCCGCGCGCCCGGCCCCCTGATCCCTGACTCCGCCGCACTCATCGAGGCGCTGCGCGATCCGGAGCGGGCCACCGAGGGACACGCGCAGGCGTACGAGGCGTTTCTCCGGGACTTCTGCGACCTGGACGACGGGCGGGCGGCGGCGGGCGTGGTCGACCGGATGCTCCAGGACACGGGCCGGCTCTGATCCGCCTCGATCCGCCTCGATCCGCCTCGATCCGCCCTGATCCGACTCGACCCGACCCGTCCGACCCGACCCGTCCGCCCGGCCAGACCCGACCCGAGCGGCCCGGTGCCGGCCGGGCCGGGGTCGGCCGAAACGGTCACACCCCGACTGAACCGTTCGAGTGATTCAGGAATTCGGATGTCTGCGCGGAGGTGCGGGGCATTGACGCCGTGCTCCGCTATCCGTGCTCATCGATGCGTCGCTCATTGTCTTCGTATTGCTACGTTCTGTGTTCATGGGTATCCGAATGCGGTGCGAAACCTGGGACGTACGACGGGCGAGAGCGGTGGTTCTCACCGCTGCGGCCGTCGGTCTCCTCACCCGAATGCTGATCGCGGCGAATATGCGGGGCCCGGCCGACGTCCGCATCTTTCAAGGCTTCGCAACGGCCATCGCGCGCTACGGACCCCTTCGGATTTACGAGCAGCCGCTGCCGGGACTGCCCGTCTACAACCATCCGCCGCTGGCCGGCTGGATGCTTCTCGGTCTGCATGAACTCTCCGAACTCGGAATTCCCTTCGGCACGTTGATCAGATCACCCGCCTCGATCGCCGACTTCTTCTGCGCACTCCTCGTGTTCGAGATCGTGCGCCGCCGCCGCTCCATCGGCGCGGCGGTCGCGTGCGGGGTGGGGGTGGCCCTCAGCCCCGTACTGATCGCCACCTCCGGGTACCACGGCAACACCGACGCGGTCGCCATCGCCTTCGCGCTGGCTGCCGCGCATCTGCTCGTGGACCGGAAGGCGCCGACGGCCGCCGGGCTGTGCGCCGCGCTCTCGATCAGCGTCAAGTTCATTCCGGTGGTGGTGATCCCGGCCCTGTTCGTCGTCGCGCTGCGAGCGGGCCGCCCGGCACTCGTCCGCTTCACCGCCGGGTTCACCGCCCTGGTCGCCCTCGTCTGGGGCCCGGTCGTGGCGACCGTTCCCCAGGACCTCACGGAGAACGTCCTGGAGTACGCGGGCGGCGACTACCGCCTGTGGGGCCTCGTCCGGTTCGCCGACGCGCTCGGCCTGCCGCAGTCCTTCATCACCTTCATACAGGGCGAGGGCCACTTCCTCTTCGTGCTGGTCTGCGTGGCCGCGGGGATCTGGCTCGCCCGGCTGCGGCCCGCGCAACTGCCCGCTGTCGTCGCCGTCACGATGGGCCTCCTGCTGCTGCTCTCCACCGCGTCCGCCCTCCAGTACCTGACCTGGGCAGCCGCCGGACTCTTCGTCATCGGCTTCTGGGAAGGCGCGGCGTACGGCTGTCTGCTCGGCCTGACGGCGGTCCTCGGCTACCAGGGGCGCTCCGCCGTGCGCTGGAGCGACCCGGTGCTGCACCTCGGCGAAGCCGGCTGGCTGCTCCTGGCCGCATGTCTCGCCTGCGGCATCCGCAAGATCCTCGCCGCGCCGGCGTCCGTGCCTCCGCAGCCCTCGGCCGGGCGGACCCCGGTACCGGCGCCCTGCCCCTCGCGGCCCACCGGCTCAGCCGTCAACTGACCGCCCCCTCCCGAGCACCGAGCACCGAACGCAACTGGAGAACGCCCCGTGAAGGAAAGCCCGAACCCCAGGATCGGCATCCTGGTGGTCGCGTACAACGCCGAGACGACGCTGGAGAGGACCCTCGACCGCATCCCGGAGGACTTCCGGTCCAAGGTCGCCGAGGTGCTCATTCTCGACGACGCGAGCCATGACGCGACCTTCACCGCCGGCTGCCGCTGGTCGCAGACGGAGGGAATGCCGCGGACCGTGGTGATGCGGCACACCAAGAACCTCGGATACGGCGGAAACCAGAAGGCCGGATACGCGCTGGCCGCCGCCCACGGACTCGACATCATCGTGCTGCTGCACGGCGACGGACAGTACGCCCCGGAATTCCTGCCCGAGATGGTCGGGCCCATCGAACGCGGCGAATGCGAGGCCGTGTTCGGTTCGCGGATGATGAGTTCCGGGTCCGCTCTCAAGGGCGGCATGCCGATGTACAAATGGCTCGGCAACCGCATTCTCACCCGCCTGGAGAACACCCTTCTCGGATCGCAGCTCACCGAATTCCACTCCGGGTACCGCGCCTACAGCGTCGCCGCGCTCAAGAAACTGCCGATCCACCGGAACACCGACGCGTTCGACTTCGACACCCAGATCATCGTCCAACTGCTCAACGAGGGAATGCGGATCAAGGAGATCCCCGTCCCCACCTACTACGGCGACGAGATCTGCTACGTCAACGGCATGAAGTACGCCAAGGACGTCGTCAAGGACGTCCTCGAATACCGGCTCGCCGTCAAGGGATTCGGTACCTGCGCGTGGATCCCCAAACCCGTCGAGTACGCGTTCAAGGAGGGCGACGGCTCCTCCCACGCCGTGATCCTGGAGAAGATGCGCAGCCTGCCGCCCGGCCGGGTCCTCGACCTCGGCTGCTCCGGCGGCCTGTTCGCGCAGCGCCTCGAAGCCCTCGGCCACGAGGTGACGGGCGTGGACTACGTCGAGGTCCCCGGCGTACGCGAGAGGTGCACCCGCTTCCACCTCGCCGACCTGGAGGCGGGGCTGCCCGCCGAGATCGGCGCCGACTACGACTACGTCGTCGCGGGCGATGTCATCGAGCACCTCTCACGCCCCGAACGCGTGCTCGCCGAGGTCGCCACCGTTCTGCGGCCCGGCGGCCATGTGCTGCTCTCCGTGCCGAACTTCAGCCACTGGTACTCAAGGCTGCGGGTCGCGCTCGGCGTCTTCGACTACGACCGGCGCGGCATCCTCGACGAAACGCATCTGCGCTTCTTCACCCGGGCCAGCCTGCGCCGCACGGTCAGGAGCGCGGGCTACGACGTCCTCCACCTGTCCTCCACCGGGGCACCGTTCTGGGCGCTGCTCGGTGGCGGGCCGCTGCCCGTCGTCCTCGGCGGGGTGTCGAAGCTGCTCAACCGGATCAGGCCGACGCTGTTCGGCTATCAGCACGTCGCCCTGCTCACCCCGCACGCGGCCGAGACGATCATCGCTGGAGAGCACATCGATGTACAGGACATCCTCAACCGGCAGTACGCACCGTCCGACCGGGTCGGTGTCTGAGGCCGCCGTTCCCGGCCGCACCCCCGCCCCGGCGTCCGCAACCCCGGCCGCCGCCGACAGGAGCACGTTCTTGACCCTCCCCAGTCTGATGCTGCTGCTGTTCGCCGTGTTCTCGTCGGCAGGTGGCCAGATCATGCTCAAGCACGGGATGAAGGGTGCTGCCGCAGCCGCCGCGCAGGGCGGTGGTTCCCTCGCCCTGCGCGCCGCGACCAGCCCCTGGGTCGTCCTCGGCCTGGTGGTCTTCG
Source organism: Streptomyces sp. NPDC058051 (assembly GCF_042885475.1). Classification (NCBI taxonomy): domain Bacteria; kingdom Bacillati; phylum Actinomycetota; class Actinomycetes; order Kitasatosporales; family Streptomycetaceae; genus Streptomyces; species Streptomyces sp. NPDC058051. The sequence continues at coordinate 109,091 of NZ_JBHVRW010000021.1, read as the reverse complement.
CGGTGTCCGCCCTCGCCTGGATGACCACCCTGGCCAAGGTGCCACTGTCGATCGCCTATCCGTTCAACGCCCTCGGGTACCTGCTGATCGTGCTGGCCGGGGCGACCGTGCTGCACGAGCGGACCTCGCTGTGGACCTGGGGCGGTTCGCTGCTCGTCGTCATCGGCCTCGTCACGGTGATGGCGGGCCAGCAACGCTGAGCGGATCAAGCCGTCCGGCGGCCGGGGACACGTCGCCGCCGGACGCGCCACCGGTCACGTCGCCACCGGACGCGCCACCGGTCACGTCGCCCCCGGACGGGCCCGGCAGCACACGCTCCCCGAGCAGCACCTGCCGCACCACCCGCTCGGCGGCGCGCCCGTCGCCGTACGGGCAGAACCGGGCCCGGAACGCTGCCCGCAGCGCCTCGTTCGCCGGACTCCGCCAACTGCCGTCGGTAAGGATCCGGGCCAGCTCCGCCGTATCGGTGGAGACGGCCCCGGGGGTGTCTCCGGGTCTGCCGGAGAGCAGGTCGAAGCAGACCCCGCGGACCGTGCGGTACGTCTCCCAGTCGGGGGCGTGCACCACGATCGGGCGGTCCAGATGGGCGTAGTCGAACATCACCGACGAGTAGTCCGTCACCAGCGCGTCCGCCGCCAGGCACAGCTCCTCGATCCGCGGATGGTCGCAGACATCGATGAGGGAGGGGTGCTCCGGCAGCCCCGCGCCTTCGTAGAAGTAGTGGGCGCGGACCATCACCACGGTGTCCGGACCGAGTTCCTCGCAGAGCCGGACCAGATCGAGCCGGCTGGTGAACGCCGCCTCGTAGTCGCGGTGCGTCGGCGCGTACAGGACGGCACGCCGGCCGGGCCGGATACCGAGACCTTCGCGGATCCGCGCGATCCGTTCGTCCGTCGCCGTCGCGAGGACGTCGTTGCGCGGATAGCCCGACTCGATGGACCGTGCGGCGCCCGGATAGGCGCGGGCCCACACCTCGGTGGAGTGCGGATTGGCGGAGACGCTCCAGTCCCACCGGTCGACGCGCTGGAGCAGCCGGTCGAAGTTCAGGCCCTGGGCCGCGGCGGGATAGTCCTGCTGGTCGAGCCCCATGATCTTCAGCGGGGTGCCGTGGTGGGTCATCACATGGATCTGACCGGGGCGCTTGACCAGGTGGTCGGGGAAGTTGACGTTGTTGATGAAGTACGTGGCGCGGGCCAGCACCTGCCAGTAGCGGCGGGTTCCGGGCACCACGTGGTCGATGTCGTCGGGGACCGTGTGCGCCTGGTTCCTCGCGACCACCCACACCCCGCGCACCCGCGGGGCCAGCTCCCGGGCCTTGCGGAACACGGCCTCCGGATTGCAGCTCACCCCGCGGTTCCAGTACGCGGCGTAGACGGCGAGCCCCGGGTCCAGCGGCAGCCGGCGCTGCCACCAGTAGAAGCGCGTGGCCAGGGCGCGTCCGGCCCGCGCCCGTACCGCGCCGGGCGCCGCCCGCAGGCTCCGGCGCAGCGCCAGGAGGGTGTCGAGGGTGCCGAGCGCGGCGTACCGGCCACGGCCCATCAGCCGGGCCCGCAGCCCCCTGGCACCGCGTGGGAAGCGGTGCCCCTCGGGCCGGTGTGTGCGGTGGAAGGCCGCCACGGACCGGACGTGGCGCCGGCGGCGCCGGGCCACCGACGGGTAGTCGGCCAGGAGTTCCGAGGCCGCCCGCTCGAACAGCAGCGCCCGCACCGGGTGGGTCAGCGGTCGTTCGCGTACGAACTCCATCAGACCGGCGTACGCGTCGACGAGCTGCCGCGGGGCCGAACCGTCGGCCTCCTCCGCGTCGGCCGGTCCCGGGAGGCGGCGTCCGCTGCGGTGTTCGACACAGGCCGTGGGCAGCACGGCGACGGACTCGGCCGCGGCGAGCGTCTGGAGCGCGTACATCCGCTCCCCGTGCCGCCCCGGTCCGAAGGCCAGCTTCTCGCCCTCGTGCAGGGTGCGGCGCACGGCGCGGTTCCAGGAGACCGGTGCGATGTCCAGGAGTACGGGATGTCCGGCCAGGGTGAGCCGGCCCTCCGGCAGTTCACCGAGCAGCTCCAGCGACCGGGTCGGCCGGGGGCGGCCCCGGAACGGGCGCCGGTGGTGGCCGAACAGCAGCAGCTCGGGGTCACCGGTGGCGTCCAGCCGGTCGGCGACGGCCCGCAGGGCGCCCGGCAGGAGGACGAACGTTCCCTCCAGGAAGAGGAGGTAGTCGCCGACGGCCCGCTCGGCCCCGGCGTCGCGCCGTCCGTGCGGACCGGCCCCCGGCGGCAGATGGATGGCCTGCACCCGCTCGTCCCGTGCGGCGAACTCGTCGAACAGCAGCCCCGAACCGTCCGGCGCCCCGTCGTCGACCCCGATCACCTCGATGTCCGTGAAGGACTGGCTGAGCACCGATTCCAGGCACTCGCGCAACTGCCCTCGGGCACGGCGGACGGGGATGATGACACTCAGCCGGGGCATACGGGTTCTTTCTCGGGCTCGGATTCACGGAGGAGAGGCAGGCGGGCGGGGAGAGGACGCCTCAGGGGCGGATGGTGGGTTGTGCTCCGGCGAGGCCGAGGCCCGTGGACGCCTGCCGGTCGGCGGGGACCACGGCGCCGGACGCGGCGGAGACCGGGATCAGGGCCGGGTCGCCCGCCGCCGGTACGGGCCGCCGCTCGGCCGGGGGGATCACGGGCGGCTGCGCGGACATGTCGCCCAGGAAGACCCGGCGCACCACACGTTCCGCCGCGTGCCCGTCGTCGTACGGGCAGAAGCGCTCCCGGAACGCCTCGCGCAGCTGGGCCGAGCGGGCGGTGTGCCAGTGGCCGGTCGCGAAGATGTCGAGCAGCTCGTCCTCGCTGTGCGCGATCGCGCCGGGCGGGCAGGAGTGCAGGTCGAAGTAGGTGCCGCGGGCGGCCTCGTAGGCCTCGCGGTCGCCGAAGTGGATGACGACGGGCCGGTCCAGGTTGACGTAGTCGAACATCAGCGACGAGTAGTCCGTGATCAGCGCGTCCGAGGCGAGCGCGAGCGCCTCGACGGAGGGGTGCCCGCTGACGTCGATGATCCGCGGGTGCGGTTCACGCACCGGCGCGGCACCGTACGAGTAGTGCGCGCGGTCCAGGATCACGGAGTGCGGCCCGAGGATCCGCAGCACGCGTGCCAGGTCGAGCGTGACGTGCTGGTCGCGCCGGTAGTCACGGTGCGTGGGGGCGTACAGCAGGGCCAGGGCGCCCTCGGGGATGCCGATCGACGCGCGCAGCCGCGCCACGTCGTCGGCGGTGGCCCGCTGGTAGACGTCATTGCGCGGACAGCCGTACTCCAGCGTCGCGCAGTCCGCGGAGGCCGACGGATAGACCTTCTCCCAGACGAGGGTGGAGTGCCGGTTCGCGGAGAGGGAGTAGTCCCACTTGTCGACACTGGCGAGCAGATGGCCGAAGTCCGTCCCCCGGGCCGCCGCGGGCCGGTCCTGGAGGTCGAGACCCATGGTCTTGAGGGGGGTGCCGTGGTGGGTCTGGAGCAGCACCTGGCCGCGCCGCTTGACCAGCCGGCGGTCGAAGTTGACGTTGTTCACCAGATACCCGGCGCGGGCCAGCGCCCGCCAGTAGCCGTACGTCCCGGGTGTGATCCGCCGGGTCGCGGTGGGCACGGTGTGCGCGTCCTCCGGGCGGCAGATCCAGGCGGTCCGCAGGCCGGGCACCAGTTCGCGGGCCTTGGCCTCGATCGCGGCGGGGCTGCAGGCGTAGCCGCGGTGCCAGTACGCCGCGAACACCGCCAGGTCCGTCTGGACGGGCAGCCGCAACTGGATGCGGTAGTACGCCTGGAGCGCGGCGGCCCGCAGCACCCGACGGCCCGCCGCGGTCGCCTTCCGTACCCGGCCGTGCAGCACCTGCGCGGTCCACAGCGCGCGGTAGGTGCGGCGCGCGCCCAGCCGGATCAGTCCGTGGCGCAGCCGGGCGCGGCGCGGGGCGGGGATGCCGGGAGTGCGGTAGCGCAGGCAGTGGGCGCGGGCCCGGCGGAAGAACTCGGCGCGGCTGTCGCGCGGCAGCCGGCCCCCGGTGGTGAACAGCGTGCAGAAGTGGTCGAGCATCCTGCGGAAGATCACCGGCCGCCAGTGCGCGAGTCCGGGGCGGGTGTCGATGAACGCGAAGACCCGGTCGTACTGTTCGAAGATGTCGAAGTGCCTGCGGCTGGTGGTGGCCAGGATGTTGCCCTGGCGCCGCTGCCGGTAGCCGACGCACACCCGGTCGAGGACGGCGATCGAACGGGCGGCCATCAGCACCGGGTACGTCCAGGGGGTGTCCTCGTAGTAGCCCGGCGGGAAGGCGAACCCCTCGGCCTCGACGAACGCGCGGCGGTACGCCTTGTTCCAGACGACCATCAGGACCTTCAGCAGACCGGGCCGGTCGGCGAGCGCGAAGGTGGCGGGGCCGGTCTCGGCGAGGTGTTCGGCGAAGGCGTTGCGTACGCTCTCGCCCGTCCAGTACGTACGGGCGTAGTCGTAGACCAGGACGTCCGGTTCCCCGGTCTCCGCGATCCGGTCGGCGACGGCCCGCAGGGCGCCGGGGGCGAGGGTGTCGTCGCTGTCCAGGAAGATCAGGTAGTCGCCGGTGGCCTGCGCGATCCCGGCGTTGCGGGCCCGGCCCAGTCCCACGTTCTCCGGCAGATGCAGGGCCCGCACCCGGTGGTCGCGGGCGGCGAACTCGTCGATGACGGCGCCGCAGGCGTCGGGTGAGCAGTCGTCGACCGCGATCAGTTCGAAATCCTCGAAGGACTGGGTCAGCACCGAGTCCAGGCTCTCGTGCAGATACGCCTGAACCCGGTACGCAGGCACGATGACACTGAACCGGGGCACAACACATCCATGGGTCGTTCGCAGCGCGGGCGGGCGGTCCGCAAACGTCCGATGGAATGAAAGAGTTACGTCAAAACGTGGCAAATCCCTGAAGCGGCAGGTGGGGCGGTCCTGTTGTGGTGAACAGGACCGCCCCACGTTGACGCACGGATGTGCGTACTACTTCACCGCGCCCGCCATCACGCCGGACACGAACTGACGCTGGAAGGCGAAGAAGACCGCCAGCGGGATCACCATCGACACGAAGGCGCCGGGCGCCAGCACATCGATGTTGTTGCCGAACTGCCGTACCTGCTGCTGCAGGGCGACCGTGATCGGCGGGGAGCCGGAGTCCGCGAAGATCAGCGCGACCAGCATGTCGTTCCACACCCAGAGGAACTGGAAGATCCCGAGCGAGGCGATCGCCGGACCGCCCAGCGGCATCACGACCCGCGTGAAGAGCCGGATCTCGCCCGCCCCGTCGAGCCGGGCCGCCTCCAGCAGTTCCCTCGGGATCTCCGCGAAGAAGTTGCGCAGCAGGAAGATCGCGAAAGGCAGGCCGAACGCCGTGTGGAAGAGGATCACGCCGAGCGTCGTCTCGAAGATCCCGACCGCGCCGAAGAGCTTGGAGACCGGGACCAGGGCCACCTGCACCGGCACCACCAACAGCCCCACGACCAGCAGGAACCACCAGTCGCGTCCGGGGAACTCCATCCAGGCGAAGGCGTAGCCGGCCAGTGAACCGATCACGACGACCAGGACGGTCGCCGGGACCGTGATCGCGATCGTGCTGAGGAGGGAGTGGGTGATGGTCGAGTTGTCCAGCAGCCGTGTGTAGTTGTCGAAGGTGAGCTGGGACGGGGCCGTGAAGATCTTCCACCAGCCGGTCGCGGCGATGTCGTCCGCGCCGCGCAGCGAGGACAGCAGCAGCCCGATGGTCGGCATCAGCCAGAACAGGGCCACCAGGACGAGGAAGACCCGCATCGCACCGCCGCCGGCGCGGGCGGCGATGCGTGAGCCGAGGGACCGCTCGGCCTTCGCCGGCGCGGTCGCTGTGGTGCTCGCGCCTGTGGTGCTCGTGGCCGGGTTCGATGTGGTCGTCATCGGCGCCCCTCCTTCCGGATCCGGCGGATGTTGCTGTGCTTTCCCGGGGGGCGACCCCCGGACCCCCGGCAGGGGGTGGCGCCCGGGTGCGATGTGGTCGTCATCGGCGCCCCTCCTTCCGGATCCGGCGGATGTTGAAGAACATCACCGGGAGGACCAGGAGCAGCAGGAGTACGGCGATGGCGCTGCCGATCCCGAGGTCCGCGTCCGTGCCGAACGAGGAGCGGTAGAGCTGGAGGGCCAGTACGTTCGCGTCGTCCTGGGAGGAGCCCGGCGCGATGATGAAGACCAGGTCGAAGACCTTCAGGACGTTGATCATCAACGTGACCAGCACCACCGCGAGCACGGGTGCGAGCATCGGCACCGTGATCCGGCGGAACACCTGCCACTCGTTCGCGCCGTCCACCCGGGCCGCTTCGAGGAGTTCACGGGGCAGCCCCGCGAGTCCCGCGGCGATCAGCACCATCGCGAACCCGGCCCACATCCAGACGTAGGAGCCGATGATCCCGGGGGTGACCAGGTTCGGTCCGAGCCATTCGACTCCGTTGTAGGGCTCCTTGAAGTTCGAGGCGGGGAGCCGGAGTTCGGCGCCGTCCGCCGACGCGGGCAGGGTGAACGTACCGTCCGCGCCCGCCTTCGCCGTGGCGACGACCTTGCCGTCCTTGACCGCCTCCACCTCGATGCCCTTGAGACCCAGCTCCTCGGCGTCGATGACATTGGGCTTGCCGCCGCCGCCCCGGGTGAAGTCCAGCCACGCGGTCCCGGTGATCTTTCCGGGATCCGTCGCGGCGGCCTTCGCGGGCTTCGCGTCCGTCGGTATCTTCGCCGGTGCCACACCGACCAGCGGCAGGTGCACCGGCTGCCCGGCCCGTACCGGTTCCTTGGTGACGAACGAACCGCCGCCGCCCGCCTTGAGCGGGTGGACGGGCAGCGGATGCGCCTTCGGGTAGCCCGCCGACTCGGCGAACGTGTCGTGCACACCCACCCATACGGCGTTGGCGACCCCGCGCTCCGGGGCCGCGTCGTACACCAGCCGGAAGATGATGCCCGCGGCGAGCATGGAGATCGCCATCGGCATGAAGACGACCAGCTTGAACGCCGTACTCCAGCGGATCCGCTCCGTCAGCACGGCGAAGATCAGCCCGAGGGCCGTGGAGACCGTCGGTGCCAGCACGACCCAGATCGCGTTGTTCTTCACCGCCGTGAGGATGGTGTCGTCGGTGAACAGCGCCCGGTAGTTGTCGAGTCCGGCGAAGCCCGTGCCCGCCTGGTCGAAGAACGACCGGTAGACGGAGTACACGATCGGATAGACCACGAGCGCGCCCATCAGCACCAGCGCGGGCGCCAGGAACAGCCCCGCGACGACCCGGCGCGTGCCGGTGACACTGCGGCGGCTGCGTACCGGGCCGCCGGCCGGGGCGTCGGACGGCTTCCTGGGCGTGGGTACCGACGTCTGTTCGGAGGGATGGTTGTCGGCGGGGGGCACCGCGTCGGTGCCCCCCGCTGCGGCTGTCGTCATCCCGTCAGCTCTTGTACGCCTTGGCCGCGTCGGACTCCAGCTTGGCTTGAGTCCCCGCGATGTCCTTCGGGTTCTTCAGGAAGTCCTGGAGGGTCTTCCACTCACCCTTCCCCGGCGTCCCGCCGAACGACTGCGGCGCCTGGTCGGACATGTCGAACCGGACGGCGTCGCCCGCCGCGACCAGCGCCTTCGCCATGGTGCGCTGCACCTCGTTCGGGTACGCGGCGGCGTCCAGGGCCTTGTTCGGCGAGATGAACCCGCCCTGTTCGGCCATGATCTTCGCCGCGTCGGTCGAGGCCAGCCAGGTCAGCAGGGCCTGGGCGCCCTTGCCGTCCTTCAGCGCCACCGCGGCGTCGCCACCCGTCACGACGGGGGACTCGGCGCCGACCGCCGGGAACGGGAACACCTTGGCGTCGGTCCCGATCTTCGCCTTCGTCTGCGCGATGTTGACACTCACGAAGTCGCCCTCGTAGACCATCGCGGCCTTGGGCTGGTCACCGCCGGTGAAGGTCTGGGTGACCGAGGCGGGGAACTCCGTCTGCAGAGCGCCGTCGGCACCGCCGGCGATCAGCGACGGCTTGCCGAAGAGCTGCGCGAGCGTGGTCAGCGCGTCCTTGACGGACGGGTCGGTCCACTTGATCTCGTGCTGGGCCAGCTGGTCGTACTTCTCCGGACCCGCCTGGGAGAGATAGATGTTCTCGAACCAGTCGGTGAGGGTCCAGCCGTCCGCGCCGCCGACCGACACCGGCGTGACACCGGAGGCGGAGATGGTCTCGGCCGTCGCCAGGAACTCCTTCCAGGTCTTCGGCTCGGACGCGCCCGCGTTCTCGAACGCCTGGGCGTTGTACCAGATCAGGGACTTGTTCGCGGCCTTGAAGTAGACGCCGTACTGGGTGCCGTCCACCGCGCCGAGGTCCTGCCAGACCTTCGCGTAGTTCTTGGTCAGCTGGGCCTTGGCCTCGGCGCCGACCGGCTTGGCCCACTTCTTCTGGGCGGCCTGCTGGATCGCGCCGACCTGCGGGATCATCGCGACGTCCGGCGGCTGACCTCCCGCGATCTTCGTACCGAGGAAGTTGACGATCGGGTCCTGCGCCGGGACGAAGGTGACTGTCGCCCCCGTGCGGCTCTCGAACTCCTTGAGAACCTTGACGAAGTTGGCCTGCTCGGCTCCCGTCCAGACCGCCGCGACGGAAAGCTTCTCACCGTCCAGTTTCGGCAGGACCACGCTCGACGCGCTTCCCTTGCCGCCCCCGGAGCTCTTGTCCGTCTTGTCCTTTCCGCTGTCACCGTCGTCGCCGCATCCGGTGAGGGCCAGTGCGCCGATGGCGGTGAACACCATGGCGGCCTTGCCCATCCGAAGGGTTGTGCGCATAGCTTCCCCGTCTCTCACATCGTTGTGTGCGCACAGTCCTACGCGGGGTCCGCGGGTGCCGCAATAGCGATCCCCACGTCAACTCGGTTATCGTGATGGGCTCGTGACGTGACGTCACGTCAATTCATACGGGTCCGAACGGGGTGATCGGCTCGGCGTTCACCGACCGGGCCGCCCGCTCCAGCGCACTGGCCAGCAGCGCCAGATCCGTCGGACCGTTGCCCAGCTCGCGGACCGGGCGCCGGGTCGGCGGATCGCCCATCCGCTCCCACTCCAACGGGACGACGGTGGGACGCAGCGTCGCCGTTCGCGGAATGCGGCCGGTCACCCGGCCGCCCTGGAACGGTGTCACCCGCCCGTCCGGATGCCCCAGCCGGCCACGTCCCGGCGCCGGGCCCTCGGGCGACGGCGGCACGGCCGGCGCGTCGAGCACGATGCGCAGCCGGGCGCCGTGCGCCAGATCCGTGTCCTCCGTACGGTCCGGGCGGGCGGACGTCGCGACCAGGTGGACACCGAGCCGGCCGCCGTCCCTGGCCACGGCCTCCAGAGCCCGCACGACCGAGCCCGCCGCGGGACGGCCGGGGCTGCCGAGCGCCGGAGCGACCAGCGCGTCGAAGTCGTCGACCAGGACGACGAGACGGGGCAGGGGGGAAGGGCCGGGGTCCGCGGACCGCGCGGCGGCGGGCCGCAGCCGGAGCGTCCCGCTCATCGAGGAGTCCACATCGCCCCGCTGCTCCGCGGCGCTCGGCGGGCGCTGACCGACCATCCGCTGCGCCACCTCGTGCCGCTCGTGCCACTCCGTGAAGTCGTACCGGCCGAGCAACTCGGCGCGCCGCTTCAGCTCACCGCCCAGCGCCTGCGCGAACTCGCGCATCCGTACCGGGTCCGAGGCCACCAGATGCGTGAAGGCGTGCGGGAGCTCGGTGCACGGGCGCAGGCTCTCGCCGCGCTCGCCACCCGCGCCGTCGACCAGGAGCAGCCCCAGCCGGTCGGGCCGGGCCGCGGCGGCCAGCGAGGCGGCGACGGCCCGCAGCAGTTCCGTACGTCCGCTGCCGGCCGGGCCCTCGATGAGGAGATGGGGGCCCTCCTCCGCCAGATCGACGCTCACGGCGCCCCGGGGCCCGGCCCCGAGCACCACGACGGGCCGCCCGGCGCCCTCGGCCCGCGCCGCACCCGTGTCCGTCTTCACCGCCGTGCGCGCTGCCGCCGCGCCGCTCTCGGCGCCCCGCGCCGCGACCCGGGGGGTGTCGCCGCCGCGCGGTCCGCTCAGCCGGTTCGAGGTCCGCCCGGATCCGGCGTTACGCGGACCGTCCGCCCCCTGGACGTCAGCACCGGCCCAGGTGCCCGACCCCGGAACGGTGCGGGAGCCGGGGGCACCCCCGGGCGAGCCGTCGTAAGGGCCGCCATCGGCGCGGGGGGCCTGGGCGCCCGGATACGGGGTGCGTCCGGAGCCGCGCGTGTCCTGGCCGTCGTCGCGTGCGAGACCGTGGCCCGCGGTGCCGACATGCGTGGTGGTCTCGCTGCCGGGGTACAGCGTGCGCCCCGAGCCGGGGGTGTAGCCGCCCGGGCCGTCGGGCCGCGTCGAGCCGCCCGTGCGCTGGGCCCCCACCCGGGGGCCCGCGCCGTAGTCCGTACGGCCGACGCCCCGGGCATCCACGTCCGTACGGCCGCCTGTGCCCGTCGGGCCGCCCGTCCAGCGGCCCGAGCCGCGGACGGTGGCGCCCGGCTGGTCGTCGGCGGTGGAGGCCCAGCGGGCCATCAGCGAGGCCGGGGTGGCACGCGCCAGGCCCAGTTCGTCCAGCAGACGGGCGGTCGGCGGGAGCGCGGCCGTCACCGACCGGCCGTGGGCCGTCGCCGACCCATCCGTACGCAGCGGGGCCAGCGCCCGGCCGAAGCGCTCGGCCCAGTGCGCCGACACCGCGTCCACCACGGCGACCGTGCCGTGGCCCGCGGCCCGGCCGTCCGCCGTCCGTATCAGCCGCAGCGCCGTCGCCACGTCACCGCTCAGCATCGCCACCGCCCCGCACTCGCGGAACGCGATCGACGCGTGGCAGGCGGCCTCGTACGTCGCCGCGACCGGCGAGGTGGGTGTGGCGGCCGGGGTCTCGGCCAGACAGATCAGATGAATCCCGGCAGCGGCCCCCGAGGCGGCCAGCCGGGCGGTGTTCTCGCGCAGTTCCGCCGAGCCGGGGTCGCCGTCGACGATCACCACGGTGTACGGGCCCGCGTACTGCCCGGCGACCTCGGCGACGATGCTCCGCTCCACGCTCGCCCAGCCGGGCCCCAGCGGCCCGTCGTCCAGCCGGCGCACCAGCTCCGTCGTACGGGCGGCGGCCTGCTCGCGGTCGTACGCGAGGAGGAGCCGGCAGTCCTGGCCGTGCATCGGGCGCAGATGGGGCAGCCAGCCGAGCCAGGCCCACTCGCGCCTGCGCTCGTCCGCGCCACGCGCGCGGTCCGTGCTGATCAGCACGATCTCCAGATCGGCGGGGGAGTGCAGCGCGGCGAGCTGCGCCACCACCGAACGGGCGAGCCCGGCCAGCCGGGTCCGCGGACCGGCGAGGCCGAGGGAACCGGCCTCCCGCAGCCCCACGGTCACCGGCACGGCGGGCAGCTCGGCCCGATCCGTCGTCCCCAGGCGCACCACGAGCGCCTCCGGGTGCGCGGTGTCGCGCTCCCACAACCGGGGGCCGGGGCCGAGCGCGGTCAGCAGCACGGCCGCGGGATCGGGCCAGCTGCTGACCGTGGCGGACCCGGGTGCTGTCGCGGGGGCGGCAGCCGGCAACGGGCCGGTCGCGCCCGTGTCGTCGGGCGCCGCCTCGTGCACGGGCTCGCCCTTGCCGCCCGCGAACCTGCGCGCCCAGGCACCTATCCCGCCCCGTCGGGGCGTCCCGTCGTCCGGGAGACGGGAGTGCGCCGAGGGGGGCTGGTGGAGGGGGCCGGCCGACCCGGTCCCACCGCCCTCGTGCGGGTGGGAGTCGGCGGACCCGGTGGCGGGCGCGGGGGCGTATCCGTGGCCGGAGCCGTCCTCCTCGGCGTACGTGCCCGCCGTGCCGGACACCCGCAGATGCCCCTCGCCGTCCGGGGCCGTCGCCAGCGTCGGCGTACGCGCGCCCGGGGCCAGCCGGAGCGTCGATTCGCCGAGCCGCAGCAGCGCGCCGGGCGGCAGGCGCACGGGGCGGTCGCGGACGTCCGCGCCGTCGAGCAGGGTGCCGTTGGTGGAGCCGAGGTCGGCCACGGAGACGAGTCCGTCCGCGGAGACCGTCACCGAGCAGTGCAGGCGGGACACGTCGGGGTCGTCGAGCGGGACGTCCGCGTCGGCGGACCGGCCGATCCGGACCAGGCCGCCGTGCAGCAGATGGACGCCGCCCGCGTCGGGCCCCGCGATCACGTGCAACTGGGCCGGAACGGCGTCGTCCGCCGCCTCGGCCTCGCCCGGGATCTGGAGCGAGAGCACCGCTCCGTCGACCAGCGGGGGTTCGCCGAGGGCGCATCGCTGCCCGTCGAGCCGCTCCCGCCCGGCGAACAGCACCACCGCGCCGCCGCCGAGCGAGCCCTCGGGTCCGGAGACGGCCGCGGCCAGCTGGGACGCCACGGTGGCGAGCGCCGTTCCCGGCGGGGCGGTGACCAGCACGTCGCAGGCGCGCGCCGGGGTCTGGCCGCTGCGCGGCGCGAGGACGGTCAGCCGGATCTGCATCGCCGTCAGCGGTCCCTTCTGCGCGGCGCGCCGGGCAGGGGAAAAGCCCTGTGATTCCCCCCACCCGACACGGACGCGTCGTCCGGTACAGGTTCGTCACGTGCCGCCGGGCCTCCCGCCCCGCAGTCCGTGCTGAAGGCATCCTCGCACCTGTCACCGACAACCCGCCCGGGGGCACCCGCTAAGTGATCTTGAAAGGTCGGCTGTGCGCCCATAAGTGCCTGCTTGGAACGTTCTCCGCGGCGGCGGAACCACTCCGCGGAACGATTCCGCACGATTCCGCAGAACGCCCGCGACGGAGCACGGGGCACGGAGCACGGAGCACGGGGCACGGAGCACGGAGCGCCCGCGACGGAACTTCGCACGGATGTGCGGCCCTCATCGGCCCGGCGGATCCGTACATCGCACGGGCATCGCACGTACATCGCACGGGCATCGCACGGGCATCGCACGGGTGCGCGGCAACCATTCGGCCCGGTGCGAGCGTCTTGTTCCGCAACCCGGGCCGGTACCTCCTTCCAGGAGGCACCCGGGCCCGGCGGGCGACGGGCGGTGGCATCCGGGCGGACCACCCGGCCTCGCCCGTCCCCCCACTAGAGTGGGCCGGAACTCCCGGACGGATCCGGGAGTTCCACGAGCACCACGACCAGCAGGGAGCGCATGACGTGCGGCCGGTAGGCAGCAAGTACCTGCTCGAGGAGCCGCTGGGACGCGGCGCCACGGGCACCGTCTGGCGTGCCCGCCAGCGGGAGGCCGCAGGCGCCGAGGCGGCCGTCACCGGCCAGCCGGGCGAGACCGTGGCGATCAAGGTCCTCAAGGAGGAGCTCGCCAACGACGCGGACGTCGTGATGCGCTTCCTGCGCGAGCGCTCCGTGCTGCTCCGGCTCACCCACGAGAACATCGTGCGCACCCGTGACCTGGTCGTCGAGGGCGATCTCCTCGCTCTCGTCATGGACCTGGTCGACGGCCCCGACCTGCACCGCTACCTTCGCGAGAACGGCCCGCTCACCCCGGTCGCCGCCGCGCTGCTCACCGCGCAGATCGCGGACGCGCTCGCCGCCAGCCACGCCGACGGCGTCGTCCACCGCGACCTGAAGCCCGCCAACGTCCTGCTCGACGAGCGCGACGGCCAGATGCATCCGATGCTCACCGACTTCGGCATCGCGCGCCTGGCCGACTCCCCGGGGCTCACCCGGACCCACGAGTTCGTCGGTACCCCCGCCTACGTGGCGCCCGAGTCCGCCGAAGGCCGCCCGCAGACCTCCGCCGTCGACATCTACGGCGCGGGCATCCTGCTGTACGAGCTGGTCACCGGCCGCCCGCCGTTCTCCGGCGGCACCGCCCTCGAAGTCCTGCAACGGCACCTCAGCGAGGAGCCCCGCCGCCCCACCACCGTCCCGGCGCCGCTGTGGACGGTCATCGAGCGCTGCCTGAGCAAGGACCCCGACCGGCGGCCCAGCGCGGAGAACCTGGCCCGCGGACTGCGCACCGTCGCGGCCGGCATCGGCGTGCACGCCAACGCCGCCCAGATCGCGGCGGCCGACGGCGTGGGCGCCCTGCTCGCACCCGATCCGGCGCCCGCGGCCGTCCCCGGAACCCCCGGCGCCGCCGACCCGACGCAGGTGCTGCCCAGCAACGCCGGATCGTACGATCCGAACGCCGCGACCAGCGTCATGCAGCACGCTCCCGGCCAGGGTGGGCACGCCGACCCGACCTCGGTCATGCCGCCCGTGCCGCCGCACCAGGACGGCTCTCCGCAGCCCGAGGAGCCGCACCCCTGGCAGTCCCAGCTCCGGGCGGCCCGCGATCGCAACGAGCAGACGCAGGTCCAGTACCTCGACCCGAGCCAGGACCCGCTGCGCCGCCGCCCCCAGCGGCCCCCGGCCCAACAGCCTCAGCGGCAGCAGCCCCAGCACCAGCAGCCACAGCATCAGCAGTACCAGCAGCCGCAGCAGTACCCGCAGCCCCGGCGGCAGCAGTACCAGCAGCAACCCCAACAGCAGCAACCCCAACAGCAGTACCAGCCGCAGCAGTACGCGCCTCCGCAGCAGCCGCCGCCTCAGCAGCCCGCGCCGAGGCAGCCCCGCGAGCCGCGGCAGCGCAGCGCCAACCCGATGAAGATCCCCGGCCTCGGCTGTCTCAAGGGTTGCCTGTTCACCCTGGTGCTGCTGTTCGTGGCAGGCTGGCTCATCTGGGAACTGACGCCGCTTCAGGACTGGATCGGCCAGGGCAAGAGCTTCTGGCAGGCCATCAGCGACTCCGTCTCCAGCGTGACCGACTGGGTCTCGCAACTGGGCGGCGGCAGCGGCTCCTGAGCAGCCGGCACACCAACAACCTTGTAGCTATATCGACTTCTGTGGGCCAGTTTCCCCCGCAATTCGCCCGCAGAAGTGAGGGTCGGCGCCAACCCGGGCACTCAACACCCCGATCGACGCGTAACTTGTCGACCGGAGGTCATGAGCGACGGTTCGTCGTCAGCCGCTGAGGGAGCAGTCTTGGCACGGAAAATCGGCAGCCGGTACACCGCCCACCAGATCCTGGGGCGCGGCAGCGCCGGCACGGTGTGGCTCGGCGACGGGCCCGAGGGCCCGGTGGCCATCAAGCTGCTCCGTGAGGACCTCGCGTCCGACCAGGAGCTGGTGGGCCGCTTCGTGCAGGAGCGCACCGCCCTGCTCGGCCTGGACCATCCCCATGTCGTCGCCGTCCGCGACCTCGTGGTGGACGGCAACGACCTGGCCCTGGTCATGGACCTGGTGCGCGGCACGGACCTGCGCTCCCGCCTCGACCGCGAGCGCCGCCTCGCGCCCGAGGCCGCCGTCGCGATCATCGCGGACGTCGCCGACGGCCTCGCCGCCGCGCACGCCGCCGGAGTGGTCCACCGCGACGTCAAGCCGGAGAACATCCTGCTCGACATGGAGGGCCCGCTCGGCCCCGGTGGCTCGCACCCGGCGCTGCTCACCGACTTCGGCGTGGCCAAACTGATCGACACCCCCCGCCGCACCAAGGCCAGCAAGATCATCGGAACGCCGGACTACCTGGCCCCCGAGATAGTCGAGGGCCTCCCGCCCCGCGCCGCCGTCGACATCTACGCCCTCGCGACGGTTCTGTACGAACTTCTCGCGGGTTTCACGCCGTTCGGCGGCGGACACCCCGGCGCGGTCCTGCGCCGCCATGTCACGGAGACGGTCGTTCCGCTCCCGGGCATTCCCGACGAGCTCTGGCAGCTCCTGGTCCAGTGCCTGGCCAAGGCCCCGGCCTCCCGGCTGCGCGCCTCCGAGCTGGCGGCCCGGCTGCGCGAACAGCTGCCGCACCTGGCCGGCCTTCCGCCGCTCGACGTGGACGAGCCGGACGCCGAGCCGGAACCCCGGACGTACGACGAGCAGCGGTACGCCCCCGCACCCGAGGAGCCCCGCCGCCGCGGCGCGGTCCCCCTGGTCCCCGGCTCGTCCACCGACTCCAACCGGGACACCCACACGAGCATGCGGGTTCCGGCCCCCGACGAACTCTCCGGCGGCCCCCGGGGCACGGCCAGGGCCCCGCGCTCGCCGGGCCGGCCCCGCCCGGGTTCGGCCCGCAACAAGTCCGCGGCCGTCCGCAAGCGCCGCCTGACACTGGGTGCCGCGGCGCTGGTGCTGCTGGCGGCGCTGGGCGTGGGCGGTGCGCTGGTGCTCGGCGACGACGGCGCGGACGCGCCCGCCCAGGACACGAAGAGCTCGTCGCCGGGAACCCCCTGACCTCGGCAGCCGCGCGAGGCGGTTCCCCGGGCCCCTTGGCGCGGTGCCCCCGCCCGGAGGCCCGCCACACGGTCACCGCGTGAGGCGCGAGCGGCCTCGCGCCGAACCCTGGCCCCCGCCGCCCGGGAGCCCGGCCGTCCGGGAAGCCCCGCCGCCCGGGAGCTCGGCCGTCTGGGAAGCCCCGCCGCCCGGGAGCTCGGCCGTCCGGGAAGCCCCGCCGCCCGGGAGCTCGGCCGCCCGGGAAGCCCGGCCCACGGGCCCCTTGGCGCGGGCTCCCGGAAGATCCACGGTCGCCGCCGGGACCGGAGGAACACCCGGCGCACCCCTGTGCCGCACGGCCCCGGCGAGGCGTCGCGGCCGGGGTCGCGGGGCCGTGATCATGCGGCCCGAGGAATGTCCGTGCCGACAGCCGTTACGCTGGACCCGTGGCAGTCGTCGATATTTCCGAAGAGCTGAAGTCCCTCTCCTCGACCATGGGGTCGATCGAGGCCGTCCTGGACCTGGATGCGCTGAGGGCGGACATCGCCGCGCTTGAGGAGCAGGCGGCGGCGCCTTCCCTCTGGGACGACCCGGAGGCGGCGCAGAAAATCACCAGCAAGCTTTCGCACCTCCAGGCCGAGGTCCGCAAGACCGAGGCTCTGCGCGGCCGGATCGATGATCTCGAAGTCCTCTTCGAGCTCGCCCAGGACGAGGGCGACGCCGATGCCCTGGCCGAGGCCGAGACCGAGCTGGAGTCCGTCAGGAAGGCGCTGGACGAGATGGAGGTCCGTACCCTCCTCTCCGGCGAGTACGACTCCCGCGAGGCGCTGGTCAACATCCGGGCCGAGGCCGGTGGTGTGGACGCCGCCGACTTCGCCGAGAAGCTCCAGCGCATGTACATCCGCTGGGCCGAGCGGCACGGCTACAAGACCGAGGTCTACGAGACGTCGTACGCGGAAGAGGCCGGCATCAAGTCGACCACCTTCGCCGTCCAGATCCCGTACGCCTACGGCACGCTCTCCGTCGAGCAGGGCACCCACCGGCTCGTCCGGATCTCGCCCTTCGACAACCAGGGCCGCCGCCAGACGTCCTTCGCGGGCGTCGAGGTGCTGCCCGTGGTCGAGCAGACCGACCACATCGAGATCGACGAGTCCGAGCTGCGGGTCGACGTGTACCGCTCGTCGGGCCCCGGGGGCCAGGGCGTCAACACCACGGACTCCGCGGTGCGCCTGACCCACCTCCCGACCGGCATCGTCGTCTCCTGCCAGAACGAGCGCTCGCAGATCCAGAACAAGGCGTCCGCGATGAACGTCCTCCAGGCGAAGCTCCTTGAGCGCCGCCGCCAGGAGGAGCAGGCCAAGATGGACGCCCTCAAGGGCGACGGCGGCAACTCCTGGGGCAACCAGATGCGGTCGTACGTCCTGCACCCGTACCAGATGGTCAAGGACCTGCGTACGGAGTTCGAGATGGGCAACCCGGAAGCGGTCTTCAACGGCGAGATCGACGGCTTCCTGGAGGCGGGCATCCGCTGGCGCAAGCAGCGGGAGAAGTAGTCGGGTCCGAAGGCCCGTTGGCGGTCCTTCGGTCGTTGCGGCGGTGCCGGAAACCCACGGGTTTCCGGCACCGCCGTTCTCGTCGGAACGGTCACGGCGCGGCCCCGGACGGAGCCGGGATTCCGATGCGCGCGGGTGCCGTGGTGCGTGCGTCACAGTCGTGAATCTGATTGGCGGTCAACTGCCGTCAAAATGGTGCACATTGCACGGAACGGCCTTGACGTAGTCCTTAACTGTGGACAGGGTGCTAGAGCAGCATGCGTATGTCTGGGACGGATGTGAACGGGGGCGGGCGGCATGACCACGGCTCCATGTGGCGCTGTTCGGAGCAAACCCCGCAGAAGCCGGGGCCCGCATATGGCTGCTCCACTGACGAGAACAGCTACTGGGGGTAGCAGCAGATGACCAAGAAGACGCGAGTACGCGTCGCGCGGATAGCCGCCGGTGCGGTGATCGCCGCGGGTGCCTCGCTCACCGCTGCCGGCGTGGCGTCGGCCGCCGGTATCGATGTCAACGTTGCCGGGCTGTCGGCCAAGGCCCACGTCGACGAGGGCGTGCTGGGTGTCGAGGCCGGCCTCGACGGCGAGGGCGGCGAGCCGGGCGGTGTCGACGTCGGTGGTCAGTCGTCCTCGGGCGAGACCACGGGCGAGACCTCGTCGACCGGTGAGACCAGCTCGACGGGTGAGACCTCGTCCACGGGTGAGACCAGCTCGACGGGCGAGACCTCGTCCACGGGTGAGACCAGCTCGACGGGTGAGACCTCGTCGACCGGTGAGACCAGCTCGACGGGCGAGACCTCGTCCACGGGTGAGACCAGCTCGACGGGTGAGACCTCGTCCACGGGTGAGACCAGCTCGACGGGCGAGACCTCGTCGACCGGTGAGACCACGAGCGGCAGCAGCTCCTCCGGCAGCAGCTCCTCCGGGAGCGGCTCCTCCGGCAGCAGCTCTTCCGGCAGCGGCTCCTCCGGGAGTGCTTCGTCCGGTACCAGCGGTAACGCCTCCTCCGGCACCACCGGTGGCGACGCCGGCACCTGCACCGTCGACCTCGACGGCGCGAAGTGCGCGGACAACACCACCCCCGACTCGGCCGGCAACCAGCCGGTCGAGCAGGGCAAGGGCAAGGACGAGCTCGCCGAGACCGGTGCCGCCGAGACCACGTTCCTGCTGGTCGGCGCCGCGACGATGATCGCCGGAGGCATCGGCTTCCGGGTCATGCCGCGCCTGATGAGCGGCCGCACGGTCGCCTAAGGGCCGCCTGCGGCACTGGCACGCACAGAGGGGCCCGGGATGCCTGTCGGCATCCCGGGCCCCTCTGCGTACGTCTACGGGCTCTTCCGGGCGGATGGACGGACGGGGTCCGCGGCTACACGGTCTGGTGCGCCAGCAGCGCCACCGCGCCCAGCAACACCACCAGCAGGGCCACCAGCATCACAGGGCTCAGCCCGGCGAACATCCCCTGCTCCTGTTCCTGCTGCAGCCGCTCGCGGCTTGCCCGGCACACGGGGCAACGGCCCTCGCTCACCGGCGCCGCGCAGTTCGCGCACACCAGTCGGTCATAGGTCATGCGCTTTCCTCCTCCCGCGCGGCGGAGCCGCATTATGCCTTCTCTCCGCACAACGCTCACGGAAACGCAACCGTTCCCCTCCCACTGTGCCAGCTCGCGCGGATTTCGGCGCGGCCCGCCGGACAGCACCCGTTCCACGGCACTTCGGCCACGCCTCCGACCGGTGCCGTTCCGCCATAAAACACCCATCCTCGGACGCTCGCCTGCACGCGTCAGCCCGGTTCGCGTATGGTCACGCACACCTACTCCCGGCCGACCGTGGTGCATCCGTGATCAGATTCGACAACGTCTCCAAGACCTACCCGAAGCAGAGCCGTCCCGCTCTACGGGATGTGTCTCTCGATATCGAGAAGGGCGAGTTCGTCTTCCTGGTGGGCTCCTCCGGCTCCGGCAAGTCCACCTTCATGCGACTCATCCTCCGCGAGGAGCGCGCCAGTCAGGGCATGGTCCACGTCCTGGGCAAGGATCTCGCGCGCATGTCCAACTGGAAGGTGCCGCACATGCGCCGCCAGCTGGGCACGGTCTTCCAGGACTTCCGTCTCCTGCCCAACAAGACCGTCGCGGAGAACGTGGCGTTCGCGCAGGAGGTCATCGGAAAGCCGCGCGGTGAGATCCGCAAGGCGGTGCCCCAGGTTCTCGACCTGGTCGGCCTCGGTGGCAAGGAGGACCGGATGCCCGGTGAGCTCTCCGGTGGTGAGCAGCAGCGCGTGGCGATCGCGCGGGCGTTCGTGAACCGTCCCATGCTGCTGATCGCGGACGAGCCGACCGGCAACCTCGACCCGCAGACCTCCGTCGGCATCATGAAGCTGCTGGACCGGATCAACCGGACCGGCACCACCGTGATCATGGCGACGCACGACCAGAACATCGTCGACCAGATGCGCAAGCGCGTCATCGAGCTGGACAAGGGCCGTCTCGTACGCGACCAGGCCCGCGGCGTCTATGGCTACCAGCACTGAGCATCGAGCACTGAAAGGACGCCATGCGCGCCCAGTTCGTCCTGTCGGAGATCGGCGTCGGCCTCCGTCGCAACCTCACGATGACCTTCGCCGTCGTCGTCTCCGTCGCCCTGTCGCTCGCCCTGTTCGGCGGCGCGCTGCTCATGCGCGAGCAGGTCAGCACGATGAAGGACTACTGGTACGACAAGGTCAACGTCTCGATCTTCCTGTGCAGCAAGAGCGATGCGACCTCGACGCCCAAGTGCGCCAAGGGCGCTGTCACCACGGAGCAGAAGAAGGAGATCGAGAGCGATCTCCACAAGATGAAGGTCGTCGACACGGTCACGTACGAGTCGGCCGACCAGGCGTACAAGCACTACCAGCAGCAGTTCGGCGACACGCCCATGGCGAGCAACATCACGCCGGACCAGATGCAGGAGTCGTTCCGGGTCAAGCTCCACGACCCGAAGAAGTACAAGGTCGTCGCCACCGCGTTCGCCGGCCGTGACGGGGTGCAGTCCGTCCAGGACCAGAGATCCCTCCTGGACAACCTCTTCGAGCTGATGAACGGCATGAATGTGACCGCGCTCGCCGTGATGGCGCTGATGCTGATCATCGCGCTGATGCTGATCGTGAACACCGTCCGGGTGTCCGCGTTCAGCAGACGGCGCGAGACCGGCATCATGCGGCTCGTCGGGGCCTCCGGTTTCTACATCCAGATGCCGTTCATCATGGAGGCCGCGTTCGCCGGCCTCATCGGTGGTGTGCTCGCCTGCGTGATGCTGCTGGTCGGCCGGTACTTCCTCATCGACAGCGGTCTGGCGCTGCAGAGCAAGCTGAATCTGATCGACTTCATCGGCTGGGACGCGGTCTTCACCAAGCTGCCCCTGGTCCTGGCAATCGGCTTGCTGATGCCCGCCATTGCCGCGCTCTTCGCGCTCCGCAAGTACCTCAAGGTGTGACAAGCGCCCCTGTGACGTGCGGCCAACCTGCCGTGCGTCACAGGGGCGTTGTCCTAGACTCGACGCCATGTCGGGCCCCACGCAGTGTTCCGGGCCCCGCGGTGTGCGCCGCGGGGCGGCCCTGACATTGGTTTTCGCGAGTGTGCTGGCCACCGCGGCGGCCACCGGCTCCCTGCCGCACGGCGGCGCGAAGTCCGCGGACCTGGCGACCCGCTCGGTCGCCTCCACCGTCGACGGCGACGCGGTGGCCGACGCCGCCGCCCGAGCCGTGGCCGACGGCAAGTCCGGCACGGAGGCCGCCGAGAAGGCCGTCAGCGGCAGTGGCGACCGTTGGGGTGCCGTGTACGACGAGCGGCAGTACGAGGAGTTCGAGCAGGCCCTCGACGGCTCGTACACCGGCGTCGGGATCGCCGCCGAACGCTCCGCCGACGGGCGGGTGGAGGTGGCCCGGGTCCAGCCCGGCGGCCCCGCCGACCGGGCCGGCATCGAGCCGGGCGACCTGCTCCGCACGATCGACGGCCGCCGTATCGACGAACTCCCCATCACCGAGGCCGTCGCCCTGCTGCGCGGAGACCGCACGGAGGCCGCCGCGGGCACCACCGTCGTGCTGGGCATCCAGCGGGGCGCCGCCCGGCGGACCGAGACGCTGCACCGGGCCAGGCTCAGTACCGAGGCCGTCACCGTACGACAGATCGGACCGGACAGTTCCGATTCCTCCGCAGCTGTACTGATCGAGGTCGACTCGTTCACCAGGGGCTCGGGTGCAGAGGTCCGCGACGCGGTCCGGGACGCGCCGGCGGGCGCCGGCGTGCTCCTCGATCTGCGGGGCAACTCCGGCGGTCTGGTCACCGAGGCCGTCACCGCCGCCTCCGCCTTCTTGGACGGCGGCCTGGTCGCCACGTACGACGTGCACGGCGAGCAGCGCGCCCTCTACGCGCAGCCGGGCGGCGACACGGCCCGGCCCCTCGTCGTCCTCGTCGACGGCGGCACGATGAGCGCCGCCGAGCTGCTGACCGGCGCGCTCCAGGACCGGGGACGCGCCGTCACCGTCGGATCGCGCACCTTCGGCAAGGGGTCGGTGCAGATGCCGAGCAAGCTCCCGGGTGGCGCGGTGGCCGAGCTGACCGTCGGGCACTACCGCACCCCGGCGGGCCGCAGCGTCGACGGCCGGGGCATCACCCCGGACCTCGCGGTCGGCTCCGGGGCCGAGCGGCGGGCCGAGACAGTATTGAGTGGCCTCGGGGGTGGGTCGTAGTGCGAAAATGGCCGCACTATGGCTAAGGAAAAGGACACAGGGCGCAAGCTCATCGCGCAGAACAAGAAGGCGCGGCACGACTACCACATCCTCGACACCTACGAGTGCGGCCTCGTGCTCATGGGGACCGAGGTCAAGTCGCTGCGCCTGGGCAGGGCCTCCCTGGTGGACGGCTTCGTCCAGATCGACGGGGGCGAGGCGTGGCTGCACAACATCCACGTCCCGGAGTACGTGCAGGGGACCTGGACCAACCACTCGGCCAAGCGGAAGCGCAAGCTGCTGATGCACCGGGCCGAGATCGACAAGCTGGAGTCGAAGTCGAGCGAGACGGGACACACGATCGTGCCCCTCGCGCTGTACTTCAAGGCCGGCCGGGTCAAGGTCGAGATCGCCCTTGCCAAGGGCAAGAAGGAGTACGACAAGCGGCAGACCCTGCGGGAGAAGCAGGACCTGCGGGAGACCAACCGCGCGGTCTCGGCAGCGCGTCGGCGCCAGCGCAGCGCGTAACCGGAGCGGGCGCGCCCGGGACCGGGACGGGCCGCGACGGACAGGGCCGGGAAGCGCTCGGGGCGGGCGGTCAGGAATAGGCTGGCATCGTCGCGTGTTGGTCACGTACGATGGCACTGCACCTCACAGCGGGTGCGCGTATTGAAAACACAACATGGGGATGATCGGTTTCGACAGCGGATGTCGAAGCAGGGGAAGCGTGTCGAGGAAGCGGCAATGATCTCGTAAACCATATGTCGCAACCAATAATCGCCAACACCAAGCGCGATTCCTTCGCCCTCGCTGCCTAAGTAGCGACTTGCGAAGTGTCAGCCCGGGGGTGATCCCGACCCGGATCCTGGCATCATCAAGGGATCTAAACTTCTAGACCCGGTCACGGGGCCTGGAAGGAAATCAAACAGTGACTGAGCCCGTCGGAGACTTGTTCGCGTGATCTCCGGGGCTGAGAAAAGCGCAGCGAACTGCACACGGAGAAGCCCTGATTCTGCACCGTTGGACGCGGGTTCGATTCCCGCCATCTCCACAATTCCCATGTGAAAGCCTCCGCCCCGCGAGTCCGCTCGCGGGGCGGAGGCTTTTTTTCATGCCCGGGCACCCCGGAGTGCCCGGCACGTGGGGCCGGCCCTGTCCCGTTCGTCCTGCTCCTGTTCCTGCACCGTGAGTGGCCCCGTCGGCACACGAGCCCTGTCCGTCCCGGGAACCCGGCCGAATCCGCCTCGTCCGTGATCCCGGTGCGGCATGCTGGGGACGGGCGGGGGCGGTGCCGCCCCGAGGGACGTCCGACGGGGGAAAAAATGCGTCTGGTCATGACCGTGCGCACCGATGACGGAGGAGCGGACGCCGGTGGCGCTGCCGAGCTGCTGCGGTGGCTGCGGGCCGAGCCCGCTCTGAAGGGCCGCGTCGACCGCCTGGAGCGGGAGCCGGACGACATCCCGGACGGGGCGATGGGCCCGGTGATGGACGCGGCGGTGGCGGTGCTGGAGCCCGGCGGGGTCGCCGCCGTGTTCGCCGGGGCCCTGGTCGCCTGGGTGCAGACGCGCCGGGGCAGTTGGACGGTCACCGTGCGGCGCCCCGACGGCACCGAGATCACCCTCTCCTCCCGCGGGGCCCGTGCGCTGAGCCCCGAGGAGGCCGCGGCCCTCGCCGAGCGGCTGGTACGTCCGCCGGGGGACGCCGACTCCCCGGCCCCCGGGCATGACGGGTGACCTGAGCGCCCCCGGGGTCCGCGCGGTGCTCGTCGGCACGGGCATCCACGTCCGCGAATCGACGCTCGCCGGCCTGCCGTCGGTCGATACGACGCTCGACGACCTCCAGCACACCCTGCTCACGGCCTGCGGCATGGCCCCCGAGCAGCTCACGCGCGTGCCGCCGCACGCCGGTGCCGCCGAGGTGATCGCGGCCGTCGAGGAGGCCGCCGCCGCCGACGGGCCCGTACTCCTCTTCTATGTGGGGCACGGGCTGCTCGGACCCGGTGACGAGTTGTACCTCGCCACCCGGGCCACCCGGTCCGACCGGAACATCGCGCAGGCCGTCGCCTATCGCACCCTGCGTGATCTGCTGGGCGAGCCGGCCCACGGCAGTCTGGTCGTCCTGGACTGCTGCTTCTCCGGGCGCGGCGCCACGCCTCGGGCGGACGGCGGTGCACGGCAGCCCTTCGCCTCCGCCCGGCCCCCGGGCAGCTTCCTGCTCACGTCGTCCTCGCACTACGCGCTCTCCTTCGCCCCCGAGGGCGAGCGGCACACCCTGTTCAGCGGGCGACTGCTGAGCCTGCTCGACGCGGGCGACCCGGCGGGCCCGCCGTGGCTGACCCCGGACCGGCTGCACGCCGCGCTGGACCGGGAGTTCGCGGACGACCCGCGAGTGAGCCCCGCCCGGCAGAGCGAGGGCACGCTCGGCTCGCTCCTCCTCGCCCGGAACAGCGTCTACCGCACCGGCGACCCGGATCCGGTGGCCCCGGTCGAGCCGCCCGCCGACCTGCCCTGCCCCTATCCCGGCCTGGAGCCGTACCGCACCGAGGACAGCGCCCACTTCTTCGGGCGCGAGCAGCTCGCCGCCCGGCTGATCCGGCTCGTCGAGCAGCAGAACGAGGACGGCCGGGTGGTGCTGGTCGTCGGCGCCTCCGGTACGGGCAAGTCGTCCCTGCTGCGCGCCGGGCTGCTCGCGGGCCTGGCGGCCGACTCCCCGGTCCGCCCGGCACTGCTGCTTCCGGCGCCCGGCGCACACCCGATGCGTAGGCTCGCCGAGGCGTGGGCCCGGGCCACCGGGCGGTCCGCAGACGAGGTACGGGACGCACTGGCGGACGGCCGCTTCCCGGAGCCGCTGCCGGGGCGGGCGGCCTGCCGGCTGCTGGTCGTCGACCAGCTGGAGGAGATGTTCACCCGGTGCCACGACCCCGCCGAGCGCGCCGGGTTCGTCGCCGTGCTCGCCGGTGACGGGCCGGGGCCGCGCCCCCGGGTCGTGCTCGGTCTGCGCGCCGACCACTACGGCAGCTGTCTGGACCACCCCGAGCTCGAACACGCCCTGGCCCGCGCCCAGCTCACCGTCCCCCCGCTGCGCGCCGGGGAGTTGCGCGCGGCTGTGGAGGGCCCGGCCGGCGCCGTCGGCCTGGTCATCGAGAAGGGACTGACGGACCGGCTGCTGCACGATCTGCGGGCGGGCCGGTCCCCCGGCGACGCGGCGGCGGCGATGCCGTTCCTGGCGCACGTGTTGCGGGAGACGTGGCTGCGCCGCAGCGGGGTCCGGCTCACCCTCGCCGGCTATCAGGCCACCGGCGGCATCTGGCGTTCGGTGGCCGCCACCACCAAGGAACTGCACCGATCGCTGGACGAGGACGGCCGGCGGATGATGCGGGAGCTGCTGCTGCGCCTGGTGTACCTCCCGCCGGACGGGGGCGCCGCCGTCGTACGCCACCGGGTTCCGCTGGCCGCGCTGCCGGACGGGTCACGGGAGATCCGGGATCTGCTCGCCGGGAAGCGGCTGCTGACCGTGGACCAGGACACCGCGCAGATCTCTCATGAGGCGCTGCTGCGGGCGTGGCCCCGGCTGCGCCGGTGGATCCAGGAGGACACGGCCACCCTGCTGTTGCGCCAGCAGCTGAGCACGGCCGCCGAGGAGTGGGAGACGGCCGGACGCGACACGGCGTTCCTCTACCGGGGCAGCCGGCTCCAGGCGGTGCTGGACCTGACCGAGCAGTCCGTACTGCCCGAGCGGGAAGGGGAGTTCCTGGCCGCCGCGCAGGAAGTGGCCGAGCGGGAGCAGCACCGCGAGCGGCGCCGGACGAAGCTGCTGCAACGGGCCCTGGCCGCTGTCGCCGTCGCCCTGTGCCTGACGTTGGTCGCCGCCGTCGTCGCCGTACGGCAGCAGCGGAACGCCGAGGCGCAGCAGCGGGTGGCCACGGCCCGCGCGCTGCTGGCGGAGGCCGGCAACCTGAGCGAGTCCGATCCCCGTACCGCGCTGCGGCTGGGTCTGGCCGCGCACGCCCTCCAGCCCAGCGGTGATTCCCGGCACCGGCTCTTCGACACGCTGGCCCGCAATCCGTTCCGCGGCGCCTCGGAGCTGCCGGTGCGGACCACGAGCGGGGCCGGGTTCAGTGCCGACGGGCGGACCCTGGCCACGAAGGAGACGGATCCCGCGCGCCTGTCGCTGTGGGACACCGGCCGCACCCCCGTCCCGCGTACGCCGTCGGCGCGGTTGGCCTGCGGGGCGCCGGAGAAGGGCGGCAGCGGTGTGGCCTTCGGCGGCCCCGGCGACCGGTTGGTCGCCGCCGCCTGCGGCGCCGACGCGGTGAAGCTGTGGGACGTCGGCGGCATCCGCGAGGGCGTGAGGCCGCGCCCGTTGGCGACGGTACGTGTGGACGGTCCGACCGGCGCACCGGACACGGTGGCCCTGAGCCCGGACGGCACATTGCTCGCGGCGACCGGCTGGTCGACGTATGTGGCGCGGGGCACGCTGGTGCTGTGGAGCCTTGTGGACCCGACGCGTCCGCGCCGTCTCGCGGTCGTCGAAGGGACCTACGAGAGGCCGGTGGACACGGACCAGTTGCTGTTCAGCCCGGACGGCCGGCTCCTCGCCACCGTGGGCGGCCAGACAGCACTCTGGGACGTCACCGCTCCGGACCGGCCGCGTTTCCTGAGCCCGGTGGAGGCCGCGAGCGATGCGGTGGCGTTCAGTCCGGACGGGAAACGGCTGGCCGCGGCCGACGACCGCCAGATCACATTGATCGACATCTCCTCGCCGCGCCACCCCGAGGAGCAGCGGAAACGGGCGGCCCACGCGGACCGGGTCGCCTCCCTCGCGTTCTCCCCGGACGGTCGCCGCCTGGCGACGGGCAGTTGGGACGACACCGTCGCGCTGTGGGACGTCAGCAAGCCGCAGGACATGACGGAGCTGTTCCGGCTGACCGGGCACCGGTACCACGTCGATGCGACGGCCTTCGCCCCGGACGGCCGTTCGCTGGTTTCGTTCTCCGGCATCGACGGGGAGACCATCCGCTGGGACATGGCCGACCTCCAGCAACTGGCCGTCCTGGGGCCGGTCGCGCAGGCGAACAAACTGGCTCTGTCGTCGGAAGGGACGACGCTCGCGGCGTCCTGGGGTTCGCAGGTCGCCCTGTGGGATCTGTCCGATCCGGCGAAACCCCGCAGGCTCTCCGCCGTGCGGCCCCCCGGGGCCGATGCCGATGCCGGTGTCGGCCGGAGCATCGCCGATGTCGCCCTCAGCGGTGACGGCACCCTGCTCGCCGCCGTGGACTACGACCGGCGGGTCACCCTGTGGAGCGTCACCGACCGGGCCCACCCCCGATTCGTGTCCACCCTGCGCGGTGCGAACGGTGGGCTGGGCCCCTCGCTCGCCTTCGCCCCCGACGCGCCGTTGCTCGTCCTGAACGATCTGAAGCGGATCCGTGTGTGGGACGTCACCGATCCCGCACATCCGTCGGAGACGGCCTCCCGCTCCGATGCCCCCATCCGCGCCGTCTCCTTCAGCCCGGACGGCCGCCACGTCCTGGTCCCCGGACGGGAGATCGAGCTGTGGGACATCAGGTCCGGAGAAACACGCGTGCTGTCCGACGGCTACCGGTATCCCGGCTCGGTGGCCGCCTTCGCCCCCGCCGGGGACGCCGTGGCGGCCGTCGACAGCATCTCCTTCTCCGACCGGGACGAGATTCCGGTGCATCTGTGGGACGCGCGCCCCGGTCGGAGACCCGGGAAGCTGGGTGAGGTCTCCGTGGGCGGCCCGCTGATCCCCAACATGCGCCACTTGGTCTTCCACCCCGACGGCGCTCTGCTCGCCGGTGCGGCGGACGACGGGGCCGTACGCCTGTGGAGCGTCGCGGACCGTGAACACCCCTATCTGGCCTATTCGTTCAGCGGCCACAGCAAGGCTGTGGACGACGTCGTCCTGGGCGGGCCGCGCGGACGGACCATGGTCACGTCGAGCGGGGGCACCGGCTTCGTCTGGGATCTCGGCGACTATCCGCAGATCGCGGCCGACACCATCAAGATGGCGTGCCGGGTCGCGGGCGGCGGGCTCACCCGTATGGAATGGGAGCGCCGGGTGCCGGACGCCGAGTTCCGGGAGACCTGCCCGCGCACCCGGAAGTGACGGCGGCGGGGGCGGGCCGTACGGAGGTGATCCGTAGTGCGGTCCGGCCCGCAGGGTTGGGGTGTCAGCTCCGGGGAGCGCGGATTCCGACCGCTGCGACGACCAGGGCCAGCCCGGCCGCGCACACCGGTAGGGCGAAACCCGTCACCTGCCCCATGTGCTCCACCGTCCAGCCGCCGGTCGCCGATCCTGCGGCGATCCCGCCCAGCAGCGCGGTCACGGCGAGGGTCATTCCTTCGTTCAACTGGCCTTCGGGGGTGAGGCGTTGCACCAGCGTCATACCGGTGACCATGGTCGGGGCCGTTGCCGCACCGGCCAGCAGCAGCGCGCCCGCGAGGGCGGCCAGCGAACCGGTCGAGGAGACGGCGAGCAGCGGCACGGACATCAGCGCCGTCATTCCCGCCAGGCAGCCCAGCAGCCGGCGCCGGATGGCCGCGGCCGGGCGCAGCGATCCGTACAGCAGCCCCGCCGCACACGATCCGGCCGCCTGGAGGGCCAGGATCGCGCCCCCGGCGTGGGCGATCGTGACGACCTCCATCGCGCCGAAGACCGCACCGGTGGCGAGGAAGGTCGCGAGCAGCGCCGGCATGCCCGGGGTGCGGAGCGGGGAGCCCGCGTGGGTGCGGGGTGCCACCGGGGGTTCGGTGGCGCGCTGGGCGGCGAAGACCAGCACACCGGTCATCAGCAGGATCGCTCCGACGAGCGTGCCGGCCTCCGGGAAGAGTCCCGCGCACAACAGGGCGGCGAGGGCCGGGCCGAGCATGAAGCAGAGCTCGTCGGCGGCCTGTTCGAAGGAGTTCGCGGTGTGCAGGGCGGCCGGGTCGCCCCGGTGCAGATGGGCCCAGCGGGCCCGGGACATCCCGCCCGTGTTGGGGGTGGTGGCGGTCGCGGCGTAGCAGGCGAAGAGCGTCCAGGCCGGGGCGTTGTAGTGCACGCAGAGCAGCAGTGCGAGCGAGCCGAGCGCGGCGATCGCGGTGGCGGGCACGGCGACCCGGGCCTGTCCGTACCGGTCGACGAGCCGGGCCGTCCAGGGCGCGACCACGGCGGTCGCTACGAGACCGGTCGCGGTGACGGCACCGGCCAGGGCGTACGAACCGCGCGAACCGGCGATCATGATCACGGCGCTGACGCTGAACATGCCCATGGGAAGCCGGGCGATGAGGTTGCCCGCGGTGAAGGCGCGGGCGCCCGGCGTGGCGAGCAGCCGCCGGTACGGGTTGGTGGGCGCCGGCCGGGTGGCGGCGGTGCGCGGGGCGATGACCAGCCGGTCTCCGGAGACGGCGAGCAGCGGCTTGGTGCGCGGGGGTGTCTCGTACGGCATGGATCAACCCTCGCGGCGTGCGGTCCGCGGGGTCCAACACCTTCTCCGTGGCCATTGACGCACCTGTGTTGTAAATTCCCGGCTGTGTCCTCCTCCTCTTCCGCCGCCGACCCCGGCATCCCGACGCACCGCCATACCGACCCCCGGCTGCTCCGCGCCTTCGTCGCCGTCGCCGAGGAACTGCACTTCACCCGCGCGTCCGCTCGTCTCTACATCGCCCAGCAGGCACTGAGCCGCGACGTCCGGCGACTGGAGCGCGAGCTGGGCGCGGAGCTGTTCGTACGGACCACGCGGCAGGTCGCCCTCACCGCCGAGGGGGAGCGGCTCCTCCCGTACGCCCGGCGGGTGCTGGAGGCGCATGCCGATCTGGCCGCGGCCTTCGCCGACCCCGCGGCCCGGCCGCTCTTCGTCGATCTCAACACCGACGGGATGACGGCCGCCCGCGTACTGGCCCGTGCGCGGGAGCTGGCTCCGGCGTGCGAACTGATGGCGCGTTTCGAGAGCGGACTCACCTGGGCCGCGGGCGAGATCCTCGCCGGACGGCTCGATGTCTCCTTCGGCCGCGCCGCCGGACTCGACCCCGCGGTGCGGGCGCGGCTCGGCGTGCAACCGGTGCGGTACGAGCCGATGGCCGTTCTGCTTCCCGCCGATCATCACCTCGCCGCGCACGAGGTCGTCACACCGGGCGACCTGGCCGACCAGACCGTCTATGCGGGCGCCGGAAATCCGCGCACCGAGGAGTGGACGGACTTCGCCCGGCTGCTCTTCGCCGAGTGGGGCATCGAACTGGCGCCGCCCACCCCTCTCGCGATCGGCGTGGCCGAATTTCAACGGATCATGGCGAAGGCGAGGCAGCCGGTTCTCTGCGTGGTCGACTTTCCTCCGGTGCCGGGCACCGTGATGCGTCCGCTGGTCCGGCCCGTACCGCTCTCCCCGCTCCTGATGGTCTGGCGCAAGGGGCTGCGCCACCCCGGCCTCGACGCCTTGCGTGAAGCCGCGGCCCACCTGGGTTCCGAGGAGGGCTGGATGGTGCGGCCCGGCGATAGCTGGCTGCCGGAGGCCGACGCAACTCTGATGCTGAAATACACCTGATCGAGGGAAAGAAATGCCATTGGCGTGTGCTGAATCCTTCGCCCGGGTGCAATGGGGCGGGGGTGCGGACAGGGTGGGGGCCCGATCCGGAAGCACATATTCGGACAGTCGTGCGCACCCGATCCTTGAGTGGGGGAAGTGCGTACACCTGTGGAAACCTGGCGTGAAGGTGCCCGTTCGGGGCACACACACGAGTCGAACGAAGTCACGGTCCAGCTCGACGGCATGGGTCGGCAGCTCTCCGAGCTGACCGCGCAGCCGAGCGCACCGGAAGGCTCGGACGGCCCCGTCTTCGTCGACGAGAGCGGACGGCGCAGCAAGACGTTCAGGCGTCTGGGCTGGGTCATCGGCGTGGCCTGCGCCTGTTATGCGGCGACGCTGGCCGTCGCCCTGATCGGCGGCAGTTCGAGCGCCCCGTGGCTGCCGCTCTCCGGACCGGAGGCGCACAAGAACGCGGACGTGGTGCAGGCGCCGCCCGCACCGACGGGCGGCACCGGCGAGCAGTCCCCGCCCGGCAGCGCGTCCGGCCGCACCACCACCGCCGCCGCCACACCCGGCGGCGCCGCGACACCGTCCGGCGGCAGCGGCAGCACCGCCGGCGCCGCGGCCCGCCCCGGCGAGGACGCCCCGTCGTCCGCGCCCGTCGTACCGCCCGAGGCGCACGGCGTCACCGGCGGCAGCAAGAAGCCCGACCCGGCGACCTCGGCCCCCGTGCCGCCCGTCGACACCGCGGCTCCGTCCGCCGGACCCTCGGCTTCGCCCACGGACAGCACACCTCCGCCGGCCCAGTCCCCGGAACCCGCCGCGCACGAGTGAGAAAGCACCCATCGATGACCTCCCCTGCCCCGCGGGGCAGACGCAACCCGGGGAAGCGGGGCGGCCGGCGCAGATTCTCCATGCGCCGCCTGCTGCCGCCGCTGCTCCTCGTTGCCCTGCTCGCCATGCTGATGCTGCGCGGCTACGTGCACAGCGAAATCCTCGCCGACCACCGGGTCCGGCCCCCGGCGGCCACCGACCGGGTGCCGGAGGCGATCCTCGACGGCGGCCCGGTCATCGACGCCCGGAGCACCACCCGGCCCGCCGGCTCGCTGAGCATCCCCGACCACCGCATCGTGCTCACCTTCGACGACGGACCCGACCCGGTATGGACGCCGAAGGTCCTCGACGCACTGAAGAAGCACCACGCGCACGGCGTCTTCTTCATCACCGGGACGATGGCCTCGCGCTACCCGGAACTCGTACGGCGCATGGTCGACGAGGGGCACGAAGTCGGGCTGCACACCTTCGACCACCCCGACCTGTCCTACCAGTCGCACTCCCGTATCGACTGGGAACTCTCCCAGAACCAACTGGCGCTGGCGGGCGCGGCCGGCATCCGCACGTCCCTGTTCCGGCCGCCCTACTCCTCGTTCGCCGACGCCATGGACAACACGTCCTGGCCCGTCGCCCGGTACGTCGGTAGCCGCGGCTACCTCACCGTCGTCAACAACACCGACAGTGAGGACTGGAAGCGTCCGGGCGTCCCCGCGATCATCGCGCGGGCCACCCCCGAGGGCGGCAGGGGCGCGGTCGTCCTGATGCACGACTCCGGCGGGAACAGGTCCCAGACCGTCGCCGCCCTGGACGCGTTCCTGCCGCGGATGCAGCAGCGGGGCTACGAGTTCACCAACCTCACCACCGCGCTCGGCGCCCCCAGCGCGCACACCCCGGTCACCGGATTCGCGCTCTGGAGGGGCAAGGCGTTCCTCTGCGCCGTGAGTCTCTCGGAGCACATCACCGACGTCCTGGCGGTGGGGCTCGCGGTGATCGGCGCGCTCGTCCTCGCCCGCTTCGGGCTGATGCTGCTGCTGTCCTTCCTGCACGCCCGCAAGGTCCGTCGCAAGGGGTTCGGCCGGGGTCCGGCGCTCACCCGTCCGGTCTCGGTGCTCGTACCCGCGTACAACGAACGCGCGTGCATCGCGAACACCGTGCGTTCCCTGGTGGCGAGCGACCACCCCGTCGAGATCGTCGTCATCGACGACGGCTCCACGGACGGCACCGCCGACCTCGTCGAGGCGATGCGGCTGCCCCGGGTGCGCGTCCTGCGCCGGAGCAACGCCGGAAAGCCCGCCGCCCTCAACCACGGCCTCGCGCACGCCCGTCACGACATCGTCGTGATGATGGACGGCGACACCGTCTTCGAACCCTCCACCGTCCGCGAACTGGTCCAGCCCTTCGCCGACCCGCGCGTCGGCGCCGTCGCAGGGAACGCCAAGGTCGGCAACCGCGACTCGCTGATCGGTGCCTGGCAGCACATCGAATACGTGATGGGTTTCAACCTGGACCGCAGGATGTACGACCTCCTGCGGTGCATGCCCACCATCCCCGGCGCGGTCGGCGCCTTCCGCCGGGAAGCGCTGGACCGGATCGGCGGCATGAGCGAGGACACCCTCGCCGAGGACACCGACGTCACCATGGCCCTGCACCGCGACGGCTGGCAGGTCGTCTACGCGGAGGACGCCCGCGCCTGGACCGAGGCCCCGGAGACCGTGCGGCAGTTGTGGTCGCAGCGCTACCGGTGGTCGTACGGCACCATGCAGGCGATCTGGAAGCACCGCCGTGCCGTCGTCGAACGCGGCCCGTCCGGGCGCTTCGGACGCGTCGGGCTGCCCCTCGTCGCCCTGTTCACGGTCGTCGCCCCGCTGCTCGCCCCGCTCATCGACCTCTTCCTGCTGTACGGGCTCCTCTTCGGCCCCACCCAGAAGACCGTCCTCGCCTGGCTCGGCGTCCTCGCGGTGCAGGGCGTCTGCGCCGCGTACGCCTTCCGGCTCGACCGGGAGCCCGTGCGGCATCTGGTCTCGCTGCCCCTCCAGCAGATCCTCTACCGGCAGCTCATGTACGTGGTGCTGCTCCAGTCCTGGATCACGGCGCTCACCGGCGGCCGGCTCCGCTGGCAGAAGCTGCGCCGAACCGGCGTCGTGGATGTGCCCGGCACGCTGCCGGACCGGCGTCGGAGCGATGACCGCAGGCCCGTCGCATGAGCCACGACTCCGCGCACCCACAGCGGCCCACGGGCGGGCAGCGGACGGTCCCTCTCCCGGGACGGGTCCAGGTGCCGTCCGCCCGGCCGTCGGCGGAGGCCGCGACGCCACCGGCGGTCGCGGAGGCCGCAGCGCCACGGACGGTCGCGGAGGCCGCAGCGCCACGGACGGTCGTGGAGGCCGCAGCGCCATCGACGGTCGCGGAGGCCGCAGCGCCATCGACGGTCGCGGGGCCCGGTGGCCGGGACCGGTATCTCGACCTGCTGCGCTCCGTCGCTCTCGTACGCGTCGTCGCCTTCCACGTCCTCGGCTGGGCCTGGCTCACCGTCCTGTTTCCCTCCATGGGCGTGATGTTCGCCCTGGCCGGCTCGCTGATGGCGCGCTCGCTGGCCCGGCCGGCACGGGACGTGATCCGCGGCCGGCTCCGCAGGCTGCTGCCCCCGATGTGGGCGTTCGCCGCGGTCGTCGTCCCGGTGATGTTCCTGCTCGGCTGGAAGCCCGTGAAGGAGGAGGGCATCCGGTGGTTCGTCGAACTGGGCTGCTATCTCGTTCCGTTCCACACCCCTCCCTACCCCTGGGCGAGCGGATCGCCGGGCGGCTTCCTGGAGGAGTCCTGGGCCGAGCAGGCCGTGGGCCCGCTCTGGTACCTCCGGGCCTACCTGTGGTTCGTCCTCGCCTCACCGCTCCTGCTGAGGGCCTTCCGCCGCCTGCCCTGGCCGACCCTGCTCGCCCCGATCGGCCTCACCGCCGTGATCGGCACCGGGCTGGTCACCGTTCCCGGCGGGACCGGGGAAGGACTCGTCGACTTCGCGGTGTTCGGCTCCTGCTGGATTCTCGGCTTCGCCCACCACGACGGCTTCCTGAAGAGGACTCCGCGCTATCTGACCGTCTCGCTCGCCGCGTTCGTCATGGCGTTCGGGCTGTGGTGGGCCTCGGGGCACCTCACCGAGGAGGGCTGGAACCTCGACGAGATCCCGCTCGCCCAGGCGGCCTGGTCGTTCGGCTTCTGCGTGATCCTGCTCCAGTACGCACCGTCCTGGAGCCGACTGCCCGGCAGAGCGGCCCGGTGGGACGGGCTGATCACCCTCGCCAACAACCGCGCCGTGACGATCTACCTCTGGCACAACCTGCTCATCATGGCCACCGAGGTGATCATCGACCAGCTGTGGAACATCCCGTACGTCGGCGACCGCTTCGGTGCGTACATCGCGGCCTCGTACTCGGCACTGACCCTCGGCCTCGTCTGGCCGCTGCTGGCACTGACGATCCCGGCGGTCGGCTGGATCGAGGACATCGCGGCGAAGCGCTCCCCGCGGCTGTGGCCGAACGGCGCGGCCGGACGACGGAAGGACACGGCGGCCCCGGGCCCCGGTTCGCGGCACGGGCGTTGACGGGGCCTTGGGCACCGGTTCGCGGCACGGGCGTTGACGGGCTCCGGGCCCCGGTTCGCGCCATGGGCGCCGACGGCCCCGGGCCCGCACGCGGACGGTGGCCTTCCGGTCCTTGCCACGTCTTCCTCGGCGGGCGTTGCCCCACCACCTGGGCGGTATACCTTCGCCACCCGGACGTTGCTCCCGCGAAGCCGTTGCCCGGCTGCGCGAAGCTGGGGGCGACCAGCCGGCGTCACGTGGCGTAACGGCTGAGAAATGTGGATGAACCAAGCCTGTCATGCTTCGTTGGCAGTCTCGGTGCTCGGCATTCATCGGGCGGACGCGGGACGAGAGCCGGTAGACCCTATGCGCGACGACGTACAGCACGGGCCCCTGACGGGTTTCACGGTCGGGGTGACCGCCGCACGCCGTGCGGACGAACTCGGCAACCTGCTGCGGCGGCGGGGCGCCGCCGTCCTGCACGCACCCGCCCTGCGGATCGTGCCGCTCGCCGACGACAGCGAACTCCTCGCCGCCACCCGGGAGATCGTGGACTTCGTCCCCGACACGGTCCTCGCCACCACCGCGGTCGGCTTCCGGGGCTGGATCGAGGCCGCCGAGGGCTGGGGGCTCGGTGACCGGCTGCGGGAGACCCTGCGCCGCACCGAACTGCTGGCCCGCGGCCCCAAGGTCAAGGGGGCCGTCCGGGCCGCCGGACTGACCGAGAAATGGTCACCCGCCTCCGAGTCCATGGCCGAAGTGCTGGACCGGCTCCTGGGCGAAGGCGTGGAGGGCCGCCGCATCGCCCTCCAACTGCACGGCGAACCCCTCCCCGGCTTCATCGAGTCGCTCCGCGCCGCGGGCGCCGAGGTCGTCGCCGTACCCGTCTACCGCTGGGTGGAACCCGAGGACATCGCCCCGCTCGACCGGCTCCTCGACAGCACCCTGGCCCGCGACCTGGACGCCTTCGCCTTCACCAGCGCCCCCGCCGCCGCCTCGTTCCTCGGCCGGGCCGAGAAGCGCGGGCTGCTCCCGGAGCTGCTGAGCGCCCTGCGGGACGACGTCCTCGTGGCCTGCGTCGGGCCGGTCACCGCCTCGCCGCTCCAGGCCCGCGGTATCGGCACCGTCCAGCCGGAGCGCTTCCGGCTCGCCCCGCTCGTCCAACTCCTGTGCGACGAACTGCCCGCCCGAGCGGGCGCGTTGCCGGTCGCCGGGCACCAGGTGGAGATCCGCGGCCACGCCGTGCTCGTCGACGGCGCACCGTGTCCGGTGTCACCCGCCGGAATGGCCCTGCTGCACGCCCTGGCCCGGCGGCCGGGCTGGGTGGTGGCCCGCGCCGACCTGCTCCGCGCGCTGCCGGGCAGCGGCAGGGACGAACACGCGGTGGAGACGGCCATGGCGAGGCTGCGTACGGCGCTCGGCGCGCCCCGCCTCATCCAGACCGTCGTCAAGCGCGGTTACCGGTTGGCGCTGGACCCGGCGGCGGATACGGCGGTGGACCCGGCGACGGACCGCCCCGATGTCAGTCCCCCTTGCTAGAACGGGAGCAGACACCGGACGACCGACGGGAGGGGGCTCCATGGGCACCTGGGGGAGAGGGAACTTCGACGACGACACGGCCGCCGATCACCTCGCGGACATCACCGGGCGGCTCGTCTCCGAGATCGAGGAGGCGATGGCCGGGGATCCGGTCGGCCTGGAGCCCGACGACTACTGGGGCGTCACCGTGCCGTGCACCATCGAGCTGCTGTGCCTGATCGCGGAGCAGGGGTACGTCGGCGCGACGGTGCCGGACACGGCGGTGGTCGAGCGCTGGAAGAAGACCTTCATGG
Source organism: Streptomyces sp. NPDC058051 (assembly GCF_042885475.1). Classification (NCBI taxonomy): domain Bacteria; kingdom Bacillati; phylum Actinomycetota; class Actinomycetes; order Kitasatosporales; family Streptomycetaceae; genus Streptomyces; species Streptomyces sp. NPDC058051. The sequence continues at coordinate 71,859 of NZ_JBHVRW010000021.1, read as the reverse complement.
ACGTGTGGGAGGGGAGCATCGACGGTCTGGAGCCGGCTCCCGGGTACAAGGAGGAGAGACGGGCGGTCCTGACCGGCACTTTCGACCGCCTGGCGGGCCTGGCCGCGGAGCGTGCGTCGAACTGAGGGCCGTATAGCGTGGAGGGATGATCAGTGCTCCTCACCGCCTCGACGCGGAGGTGCGGCTCCGCCCCACCACGTCGGACGACGCCGCCTCCTTTGCCGCCGCCCTGACCCGCAGCCGCGCCTATATGCAGCCCTGGGAGCCCGTGCGGCCCGATGCCTTCTACACCGAGCAGGGGCAGCGGGAGCGGCTGGCCGCACTGCTCGCGGACCGCGACGCGGGGCGCGTGATGCCGTGGGTGCTGGCCGACGAGCAGGACCGTGTGGTGGGCGGGTTCAACCTCAACGGCATGGTGCTCGGTCCGTTCCGCAGCGCGGTGCTCGGTTACTGGGTCGATGTCGCGTACGCCGGCCGCGGGCTGGCCACGGCCGCCGTGTCGCGGATCTGTGAACTGGCCCGGGACGAGCTGCGCCTGCATCGGGTCGAGGCGGGGACGGTGCTGGACAACGTGGCGTCGCAGCGGGTGCTCGCCAAGTGCGGCTTCGAGCAGTACGGCATGGCGCCGCGCTACCTGCACATCAACGGCGAGTGGCGCGACCACCGGCTGTTCCAGCGGATCCTGCACGACGGCCCGCCGATGGGATGACGGCCGGTCGGGGGCGTTCCCGAACCACCGCACGGGGTCACCGCACGGGGCAGATGTCCGCGACGGTGGACGCCGACGGCTCGGCCGGCGGGCGGGTGCCTCCGGTACGCAGCCGCACATGCCGGTGTCCCTCCCGCAGCCAGGGCGGCCGAACGGGAAGAACCTCCGCGAAGCCGTATCCGCTCTTCTCCGCGACCCGGCAGGACGCCTCGTTGCCCACCTGATGCAGCAGGTCCAGCCGCACGAGGCCGTCCCCGGCGAACGTTTCGAACGCCCAGTCGGTGAGCGCCCCGAGAGCCAGCGACGCGATGCCGCGCCCGCGCGCCCGCGCCGCCGTCCAGTAGCCGACCTCCGCGCCGGAGCCCGCCGCGGTGTACGTGAGCGCCACATTGCCGACCAGTTCGCCGGAGCGATCGCGATCGACGACCGCGAAACTGAAGCGGCTGCCGGATTCCCGGCCCTCCTGCTGCACCCGCAGCCACTGCTGCGCCTCCGCCTCGTCCGTGACCAGCGTGCGCAACATGGCGCGCATCGCGGGATCGCGGTACGCCTCGACCACTGCCGGGGCGTCGTCGGGCAGCCAGGGCCGGAGCAGGAGCGGTCCGGCTGTGAGGCTGGCGGTACGGGGATCGGCGACCATCAGGACACCGTACGGGCCCCGCGTCCGGCGGGGCGGAGGGGGTTCCGGGTCCGTCCCACGAGGAGCACTCTGGGACGGACCCCGATCGGAGACCCCGAGGCGGTGAGACGCCCATGGCGGCGGGCAAGAGCACGAACGACCAGCGGTTCGACTCCGGCCGCCCGTGCCTGGATCTGCTGGCCACCGGGGCCGGCACCTTCGGCGCATGCGAACTGCTCGACGGCGCCGATCGGCTCGCCGACTGGCTGGTGGCCGCCGGACTCGTGCCGAGCGGCACCCGTCTCGACGCGGTGGACGACACCTGGGTGGTGCGTTTTTGGCAGTTGAGGACGGGCGTCGACCGGCTGCTGACCGCCGAGCTCGCCGGACGCAGGGCCGAGAGCGCCCTGGAGTGGGTCAACGCGCTCGCCGCGGCCGCACCACCGGGGCTGCGGGCCGTGCGCGGGACCAGCGGCACCCTGGTGCGGACACTGAGCGCCGACCCCGAATGCGGGGCCCTGCTGGCCGCCGTGGCCCGCGACGTCGTGGAACTCCTGACCGACCCCGTGGCCCGGGCCGGACTCCGCCGCTGCGAGGCCGACCACTGCCGCCACCTCTACCTGGACACCTCGCGCGGGCGCCGACGACGCTGGTGCTCCAGCGAGGTGTGCGGGAACCGTGAGCGGGTGGCCCGGCACCGGCGCCGGGTGGCGGACGTGGCGGCTGTGGCGGACGTGGCGGACGTGGCGGACGTGGGGGACGTGGCGGGCGTGGCGGCCTCGGCGGTCGAGGACGCGGCCGGTGGCGCGGTCACGGGCGGGGCAGGGGAAGCGGAAGCCCCGTGAGCAAGGGCGTGGGAGTACCGGCAACAGGTCCGGCCGGGCGGGGCAGGCCCGCAGCCGGAGGCCGTACCTGTGGAGGACGGGTTCGCTCCGCCGCCGGAGGCCGTACCGGCGGAAGACGGGTTCGACACGTGCCGCAGGTGCGCGGCGGGCCCCACTTCGCATAGGGTTGACGGCTGCCCAATGCACGTCAGAAAGGGGCCTCGGTGGCCGCGCAGGATTCCGCTGTCGATTCGATGCGGGACCGGGAGATCGGTGTCGAGCAGGAACATCTCGACCGGGTGTATCGCCGTCTCGAAGAGAAGATCCACGAAGCGGAATTTCTTATGAGTGACGCCGTCAAGCGCGGCCAGGTCGGTACGCCCGGAGCGCTGGCCGAGCGGGACGCCCAGGTGTTCCGGGCCGGAATCCATCTCAACCGGCTGAACAGCGAGTTCGAGGACTTCCTCTTCGGAAGGATCGACCTGCTGCTCGGCAAGGACGGCGAACGCGGCCCGGACGGCGCGTACACCTCCGTCGAACCGGCCGACGACGCCGTGCGCGAGGACAACTCCGCCGACATCGCGGAGACGCTGCACATCGGCCGGATCGGGGTTCTCGACGCCGACTACGCGCCGCTGGTCATCGACTGGCGCGCACCGGCCGCCGCACCGTTCTACCGGTCGACGCCCAAGGACCCGGGCAGGGTGGTGCGCCGCCGGGTCATCCGCTCCAAGGGCCGCAAGGTCCTCGGGGTCGAGGACGACCTGATGCGTCCCGAGCTGACCGCGCACCTGGGCGGCGACACGCTGCCCGTGATCGGCGACGGCGCGCTCATGGCGGCTCTCGGCCAGGCCCGCAGCCACACCATGCGCGACATCGTCTCGTCCATCCAGGCCGAACAGGACCTGGTGATCCGCGCCCCCGCGGCGTCCGTCACCGAGGTCTCCGGCGGTCCCGGCACCGGCAAGACCGCCGTCGCCCTGCACCGTGCCGCGTACCTCCTCTATCAGGACCGGCGGCGTTACGCGGGCGGCATCCTCGTCGTCTCGCCGACGCCGCTGCTGGTCGCGTACACCGAAGGAGTGCTGCCGTCGCTGGGCGAAGAGGGGCAGGTCGCGATCCGCGCGGTCGGCTCGCTCTCGGACGAGGCGGCCGGTATCGAGGGCGCCACCACCTACGACGAACCCGCCGTCGCCCGGATCAAGGGCTCCTCCCGCATGCTCCAGGTGCTGCGCAAGGCGGCGCGGGGCGCACTGGAACAGCCCGGTACCCCGCACAGGGCGGCGGACCGGGCCGGCCAGCTGTCCTTCGGCGACGTGGCCGAGGAGGCGCCGGTCACGCCGACCCGGCTGCGGGTCGTCGCGTTCGGCGCCCGCGTCGAACTGAACGCCGACGAGCTGCACCGCATCCGGCAGTCCGTGCTCGGTGGCACCGCCCCGGTCAACCTGCTGCGCCCGCGCGCCCGCAGGCTGCTCCTGGACGCCCTGTGGAACAAGTCCTCCGGCCGGGGCCGCTACACCGACCCCGAGCTCGCCGCCGAGCTGCGCTCCTCCTTCGACGAGGACGTCTCCACCGAGACGCCCTTCCTCGACTTCCTGGGCGCCTGGTGGCCCGAGCTCACCCCGCGCGGGGTGCTCGCCGCCATGGCCGACGAGAAGCGGCTCGGCCGCTGGTCGCGCCGGGTCCTCAACCAGGGCGAGGTGCGTCGGCTCGCCCGCTCCCTGAAGCGGCTCGACAGCGCGGGGAACGGGCCGCTCTCCGTACACGACGTCGCGATCCTCGACGAGTTGCAGACGCTGCTCGGCACTCCGCACCGACCGAAGAAGAAGCGCGAACTCGACCCGCTGGACCAGCTCTCCGGCCTGGAGGAACTGATGCCGCAGCGCGAGGAGACCCAGCGCGAGCGGGCCGAGCGGCTGGCCGCGGAGCGTACGGAGTACGCGCATGTCATCGTTGACGAGGCACAGGACCTCACCCCCCTGCAGTGGCGCATGGTGGGCCGCCGTGGCCGGCACGCGACCTGGACGATCGTCGGCGACCCGGCGCAGTCCTCCTGGTCCGATCCGGACGAGGCCGCCCGCGCGCGCGACGAGGCGCTCGGCAACCGGCCGCGCCGCCGCTTCACCCTCACGGTCAACTACCGCAACCCGGCGGAGATCGCCGAGCTGGCCTCGAAGGTCCTGGCGCTCGCGATGCCCGGGATGGAGTCACCGGCCGCCGTGCGTTCCACCGGCGTGAAGCCGCGCTTCGAGACCGTGCGGGGCGGCGATCTGGCCGCGGCGGTGCGCGAGGAGGCGCGGCGGCTGCTGGCCGAGGTGGACGGCACGGTGGGTGTGGTCGTCGCGATGAACCGCCGGGCTCAGGCCCGCGACTGGCTCGCCGATCTCGGCGAGCGGGTGGTGGCGCTGGGCAGCCTGGAGGCGAAGGGCCTGGAGTACGACGCCACGGTGGTCGTCTCGCCCGCCGAGATCGCGGACGAGTCCCCGGCCGGCCTGCGCGTGCTGTACGTGGCGCTGACGCGCGCGACGCAGCAGCTCACGGTCGTTTCGGGGGAGCGGGACCTGCCCGACGAGGAGGGCGTCCCGGATCTGCTGAGGGACTGAGACGAGGCTGAGGGGCTGGGACGGGGCTGGGACGGGGCTCAGGGCCTGCTGAGGGGCTGGGCCGAGGAGCTGGGGCACCGCCGGGAGAAACGTTTTCCGAACCGGCGTGCTCTTCAGGAATCACTTCTGCGAGGTCTTTGTTAGCCTGGTGTCGGCACCGGCTCGATCCAAGCCCCCGGGCCCAACCTTCGTCGCTTCGAGCGACCACTTGCCGCGAGGCGAGCATGGCGGGTCGGTGCCGCTTGACCTGGAAGACAGACCCGCGTCACCCTCCGGTGGCGCGGGTCTGTTCTTGTTCACGGACCATGTCGTTCACTGGCCATGTCGTTCACTGGCCATGTCGTTCACGGACCGCATCCTGTTTCCCCCGCCTCTCCCGCAGGCCACGTGGTGCCCGTTTCTGCCCTTTTCTGTCCGTGGTGGCTCCGTGCGGGTGGAGAGGGTCCGGCCTGTGGAGTGGCCGGGTGCCGTCGAAGCGGCCACCTCTCGTATGGTGAAAATTAATTTCCGAAACGTGGCAGCCATTACCAGCTACTGGCCAGTAGGTGCGACGATCGGGAGGCGTGTCGGAGGCGAGAGCCCCGGCCGCGTAGCAATGAAGCTAGGGAAAGTGAAGGACTCGGCCATGGCAACGGCGCCCAGCGTCTCGTACTCGATGACGGTCAGGCTGGAGGTGCCCGCGAGCGGCACAGCGGTCTCCCAGCTGACCACGGCCGTGGAGTCCTCCGGTGGTTCGGTGACCGGCCTCGACGTGACGGCCTCCGGCCACGAGAAGCTGCGGATCGATGTCACCATCGCCGCCTCCTCCACCGCGCACGCCGACGAGATCGTCGAGGGCCTGCGCGGCATCGAGGGCGTCGTGCTCGGCAAGGTCTCCGACCGTACGTTCCTGATGCACCTCGGCGGCAAGATCGAGATGGCGTCCAAGCACCCCATCCGCAACCGTGACGACCTCTCGATGATCTACACCCCGGGCGTGGCCCGGGTCTGCATGGCGATCGCCGAGAACCCCGAGGACGCCCGCCGCCTCACCATCAAGCGCAACTCCGTCGCAGTTGTGACGGACGGCTCCGCGGTGCTCGGTCTCGGCAACATCGGCCCCAAGGCCGCGCTGCCGGTGATGGAGGGCAAGGCGGCCCTCTTCAAGCGGTTCGCCGGCATCGACGCCTGGCCGCTCTGCCTGGACACCCAGGACACCGACGCCATCGTCGAGATCGTCAAGGCCATCGCCCCCGGCTTCGCGGGCATCAATCTGGAGGACATCTCCGCACCCCGCTGCTTCGAGATCGAGGCACGGCTGCGCGAGGCCCTCGACATCCCCGTCTTCCACGACGACCAGCACGGCACCGCGATCGTCGTCCTGGCCGCGCTGACCAACGCGCTGCGCGTGGTGGGCAAGGGAATCGGGGACGTACGGGTCGTCATGTCCGGCGCCGGAGCGGCCGGCACGGCCATCCTGAAGCTCCTCATCGCCGCAGGTGTGAAGCACGCCGTCGTCGCCGACATCCACGGTGTGGTGCACGCGGGCCGCGAGGACCTGGTCTCCGCCGACGCGGACTCGCCGCTGCGCTGGATCGCCGACAACACCAACCCCGAGTCCGTCACCGGCACCCTCAAGCAGGCCGTCGTGGGCGCCGACGTCTTCATCGGCGTCTCCGCCCCGAACGTGCTGGACGGAGCCGATGTCGCGGCCATGGCCGACGGTGCGATCGTGTTCGCGCTCGCGAACCCGGACCCCGAGGTGGACCCGGCAATCGCCCGCCAGACGGCGGCAGTTGTCGCCACCGGCCGCTCCGACTTCCCGAACCAGATCAACAACGTGCTGGTCTTCCCGGGTGTCTTCCGCGGCCTGCTGGACGCCCAGTCCCGCACCGTCAACACGGACATGATGCTCGCCGCGGCGCGCGCCCTCGCCGACGTCGTCGCCGAGGACGAGGTGAACGCGAACTACATCATCCCGTCGGTCTTCAACGACAGGGTCGCGGGTGCCGTCGCCGGTGCCGTCCGCGATGCCGCGAAGGCGGCCGGAGGCGCTGTGACGGGCCCCACGTCGGTCTGAGCTACGGCGCGTCGCGGGTCGCGGCGCCCCAAACGCCCCTTTAGGGTGGGCGGGCGGCGCGTCCGCGGAGCCGGCATCCGCTGCGGACCGCTTTCGGGCAGTCGACGGAACGTCACCACGACGAGGCCGTGGCGCTTTTCGTGTGACTCCGGAGGGTGCCGGATTGGCTTTCCCGCCGCAGGTGGGGGCAGGATGCGTAATCGGGCGCGAGGGTCTGACGACAGACCCGGGTCCGGGGACTGTCCGAGGACCCTGGCAGCATCGGCTTCGATCTCACGCCTCACAGGCAAGAAGAACACGGGAGTAACGAACATGAACCGCAGTGAGCTGGTGGCCGCCCTGGCCGACCGCGCCGAGGTGACTCGCAAGGACGCCGACGCCGTGCTGGCCGCGCTCGCCGAGACCGTCGGTGAGATCGTCGCCAAGGGCGACGAGAAGGTCACCATCCCCGGCTTCCTGACCTTCGAGCGCACCCACCGTGCCGCTCGTACCGCTCGCAACCCGCAGACCGGCGACCCGATCAACATCCCGGCCGGCTACAGCGTGAAGGTCTCCGCGGGCTCCAAGCTCAAGGAAGCCGCCAAGGGCAAGTAAGCCGCCAGGGGCGAGTAAGCCCCACAGGCGCGACGAAGGGCGGTCACCCCATCCAGGGGACCGCCCTTCGGTGTACCGGCCGGAGAGGGCCCGTTCCGGGTCTCTGGTGGCGTCACCGGGCCAAGGCGCACGAACCCGGCGTCGCGGTCCAAGCCGCGCGAACCGGCGTCACCGGGCCAAGTGGGCGAATCCGGCGTCCCCGTTCCCCGGCGTGCGAACGGGCGTCACCGGTCCCGGGGCGTGAACCCGGCGTCCCCGTTCCCCGGCGCGCGAACCGGCGCCACCGGGTCCACGGCGCGCGGACCCGGCCCCTCACGCGCACGGCGGGAACGACGAACGGGGGCCCGGGGCAGCGCCCCGAACCCCCGTCAGCAGCCGTCGGGCGCCGGACCTCAGACCAGCGCCCCGCCCGGCAGCTCCACCTTCGCGCCGAGCTTCTCCAGCTTCTCCATGAAGTTCTCGTAGCCGCGGTTGATCAGGTCGATGCCGTGCACCCGCGACGTGCCCTGCGCCGCCAGCGCGGCGATCAGGTACGAGAACCCGCCGCGCAGGTCCGGGATGACCAGATCCGCGCCCTGGAGCTTCGTCGGCCCGGAGACGACCGCGGAGTGCAGGAAGTTGCGCTGCCCGAAGCGGCAGTCGGAGCCGCCCAGGCACTCGCGATACAGCTGGATGTGCGCGCCCATCTGGTTGAGCGCGGAGGTGAAGCCGAGCCGGGACTCGTACACCGTCTCGTGGACGATGGACAGGCCCGAGGCCTGCGTCAGGGCCACGACCAGCGGCTGCTGCCAGTCGGTCTGGAAGCCGGGATGCACGTCCGTCTCCAGGGCGATGGCGTCCAGGGCGCCGCCCGGGTGCCAGAAACGGATGCCCTCGTCGTCGATCTCGAACGCGCCGCCGACCCGGCGGAAGGTGTTCAGGAACGTCATCATCGAGCGCTGCTGTGCGCCCCGTACGTAGATGTTGCCCTCGGTGGCCAGTGCGGCGGACGCCCAGGAGGCCGCCTCCAGGCGGTCCGGGATCGCCCGGTGCGTATAGCCGTCCAGCCGGTCGACCCCGGTGATCCGGATCGTCCGGTCGGTGTCCATCGAGATGATGGCGCCCATCTTCTGCAGGACGCAGATGAGGTCCTCGATCTCCGGCTCCACGGCCGCGTTGGACAGTTCGGTGACGCCCTCGGCGAGCACCGCCGTCAACAGCACCTGCTCGGTGGAGCCCACCGACGGGTACGGCAGCCGGATCTTCGTGCCGCGCAGCCGCTGAGGGGCCTCCAGGTACTGGCCGTCCGCCCGCTTCTCGATCGTCGCGCCGAACTGCCTGAGCACGTCGAAGTGGAAGTCGATCGGCCGGCCGCCGATGTCACAGCCGCCGAGGCCCGGGATGAACGCATGGCCCAGCCGGTGCAGCAGCGGGCCGCAGAAGAGGATCGGGATGCGCGACGAGCCCGCGTGGGCATCGATGTCGGCGACGTTGGCGCTCTCGACATGGGTCGGGTCCAGGATCAGTTCGCCCGGTTCGTCACCGGGTCGGACCGTCACGCCGTGCAACTGAAGCAGCCCCCGCACCACCCGCACGTCGCGGATGTCGGGCACGTTGCGCAGCCGGCTGGGCCCGCTGCCGAGCAGCGCGGCGACCATTGCCTTCGGCACCAGGTTCTTGGCGCCTCTGACGCGGATCTCGCCCTCCAGCGGGGTTCCGCCGTGGACAAGCAGGACATCGTCTGTGCCGGTCATGAATCTCGCGTTCCGGAGTGGTCGGTCAGGGGGCCAAACGAAAGGGTAATGGCCCACTGCCCCCCTTCCGTAAGGGAGCGGGGGGTGTGCGAACGTCATGAATTCGCCACAACACGCTCTGCTTCCCGGCTCTTGCGGAGGGTCACCGCCCGCAAGGGCTTCCCGGCCGTGCGCTCCTCGTGCATCTGTGCGCCCTGAGCTGCGCTCGGGCCTTCTCTGCCACGGCGCGGCCCCCAGGGCCCCCGCGGAGAGCGAAGATGCGGGATCATTTCTGCCATGACCGAGGTGTCCTCGCTCACAGGGCGACTGCTTGTGGCCACACCCGCGCTCGCGGACCCGAATTTCGACCGCGCGGTGGTGCTGCTCCTCGACCACGACGAGGAGGGCTCGCTCGGCGTGGTCCTGAACCGCCCGACCCCGGTCGGCGTCGGCGACATCCTCGCGTCCTGGGCCGGTCTGACCGGCGAGCCCGGCGTCGTCTTCCAGGGCGGCCCGGTCTCTCTCGACTCGGCGCTCGGGGTGGCCGTCATCCCGGGCGACGGGGATCCTTCCCCGGGCTCCCGGCCCCGTGCGGACAAGGGGGACGCCGCCGGGGGAGACGTCACCAGGGGAGAGGTCATCAGGGGAGACGTGTACAGAGGGGAAGAGAACAGGGGAGGCGCGAACAGGGGAGGCGCGAACGGGGGAGACCCCCTGGGCTTCCGCCGGGTGTACGGGGCGATCGGCCTGGTGGACCTGGAGGCCCCGCCGGAGTTGCTGGCCGCGGCGCTCGGCTCGCTGCGGATCTTCGCCGGGTACGCCGGCTGGGGCCCCGGACAATTGGAGACGGAGCTGACGGAGGGGGCCTGGTACGTCGTCGAGTCCGAACCGGGGGATGTGTCGTCGCCGCGTCCCGAACATCTCTGGCGGGCGGTCCTGCGCCGCCAGCGCAGCGAGCTGGCGATGATCGCCACTTATCCGGACGACCCTTCGCTGAACTGAAGCTCCGGGCTTTCAGTACCCTTGGCGGTTATGAGCACTCTTGAGCCCGAGCGCGGGTCAGGTACGGGGATCCTCGTAGAGCCGACGCCGCAGGTGTCGAACGGCGACGGCGACCACGAGCGCTTCGCCCATTACGTCCAGAAGGACAAGATCATGGCGAGTGCCCTGGAGGGCACCCCCGTGGTCGCACTGTGCGGGAAGGTCTGGGTACCGGGTCGTGACCCGAAGAAGTATCCGGTCTGCCCCATGTGCAAGGAGATCTACGAGTCCATGGGCGCCGGCGGCGACAAGGACAAGGGCAAGGGCGGCAAGGACAAGAAGTAGTCCGGAGCCGTTCGGCCACCCTGGCTTCAGGCCCCGGGGGCGCGCATCGATGCGCGCCCCCGGGGCCTTGTGCGTGGCAGGGGCCGGTGCCTTGCGTGTTTCACGGTCCGCGGCACCGGTCACACAGTGGTTGAGACCACTTGGGTCACAGAGTGGTTGAGACCACTTGTCGGCGTCCGCGTCCCGCACCTACTCTCCTGCAAGTTGTGCAGAACGAAACGCATGTTGCGTATCCTGCAACGCTGACAGGTAGGGGTTCCGGATGAAGTTGTCTGCCCGAATGGTCGCCCCGGCCGCGGCGCTGGTGCTGGCGGGGGTCACCGCCACCGCTTGCGCGCCGCAGACCTCCGACACCGGCGCCAAGGGGGACGAGAAGACCGGCACGCTGCGGGTCTGGCTGTTCCAGGAAGTCGGCAACCAACCGAAGGAACGGGTCGTCGACGCGGCGGTGGCCGACTTCGAGAAGGCCCACGAGGGTGCGAAGGTCGAGGTCGAGTACATCCCCGTCGACACCCGCGCGCAGCGCGTCAAGGCGGCGTTCAACGACCCGAAGAGCGCCCCGGACCTCATCGAGTACGGCAACACGGACACCGCCGGATACGTCAAGGACGGCGGACTCGCCGATGTGAGCGCGGAGTTCGCCGCCTGGGACGAGGCAAAGGACACCGACCCGACGGCCGAGCAGTCCGTGACGGTCGGCGGCAAGGTCTACGGAGCGCCGCTCTTCGTCGGCGTACGCGCGCTGTACTACCGCACCGACATCTTCGAGGACTTGGGGATCGAGGCCCCCAAGTCCCAGGCCGAGCTGGTCTCCACCGCGAAGAAGATCCACAAGAAGAAGCCGGATCTGTACGGACTGGCGGTCGGCGGCGCCTACACCTACGGCGCGATGCCGTTCATCTGGGCGGCCGGCGGTGAACTGGCCGACGAGAGCGGCGGTACGTACAAGGCGGCCATCAACAGCGACAAGGCCCGCAAGGGCATCGAGGCGTACACCTCGCTCTTCGGCGACGACAACTGCCCGGCCGCCAAGTGCGCGGCCATGGGCGGCAACGCGACCGTCACCGCGTTCGCCTCCGGCAAGGCCGCCATGGCGATCGGCGGCGACTTCAGCCACGCGGCCGTCGAGGCGGGAACGGTGAAGGGGAAGTACGCGGTCGTGCCACTGCCCGGCGTCGGCGAAGGCTCCGTCGCTCCCGCGTTCGCGGGCGGGAACAACATCGGCGTACTGAGGAGCAGCAAGCACCGCACCCTCGCCGTGGACCTGATGAAGTCCCTGACCGGCAAGCGGACGCAGACCAGGATGTTCGACGCGATGGGCTTCCTGCCGACGTACACCGATGTGCGGGCGACGGTCGCGAAGAAGGAGCCGTTCGTCGAGCCGTTCGTCAGGACGCTCGGCGCGGGCGCGAAGTTCGTCCCGGCCTCGCCCGGCTGGGGGCAGATCGACTCCTCGCTGGTCCTGCCGACGATGTTCCAGGAGATCGTCAGCGGCCGCAAGAACGTGGCGAAGGCCGCGGACGACGCGGCGAAGAAGATGGACGCGGCGTTCGCCGACGCGGGCTGACGATGACGGCGAACAGTACGGCGTACACGACGCCCGGCACCGCCGGAGCGGGTGGCACTTCCTCCCGTCCGCTCCGGCGCCGCCGTCCCGCCCCACCCGTGCGCCACTCCGGCTGGACCCCGTGGCTCTACCTCCTGCCCGCGCTCGCCGTCCTCGGCGGCCTGCTCGTCTACCCGATCTGGCAACTCGGCCTGATCTCCTTCCTGGAGTACACCCAGGCCCAGGTCAGCGGCGGTGAACCGGTCACCTTCCAGGGGCTGGGGAACTACGCGACGCTCTTCCACGACAGCCAGTTCTGGCAGGTGCTCCTGGCGACCGTGGTCTTCGCCGCCGCCTGCGTCATGGCCACCCTGCTGGTCGGCTGCGCGCTCGCCGTCCTGCTGACCCGGATCCGGGCGGTGCCCCGGCTCGCGCTGATGCTGGCGGCGCTCGGCGCGTGGGCGACCCCCGCGATCACCGGGTCCACCGTCTGGGTGTTCCTCTTCGACCCGGACTTCGGCCCGGCCAACCGGGTGCTGGGGCTCGGCGACTTCTCCTGGACGTACGGGCGCTACAGCGCCTTCGCCCTGGTGCTCCTCGAAGTCCTGTGGTGCTCGTTCCCGTTCGTCATGGTGACCGTGTACGCGGGCATCCGCGCGATCCCCGCCGAGGTGCTCGAAGCGGCCGCGCTGGACGGCGCCTCGCAGTGGCGGATCTGGCGGTCGGTCCTGGCCCCGATGCTGCGCCCGATCCTCGTCGTCGTCACCATCCAGTCGGTCATCTGGGACTTCAAGGTCTTCACCCAGATCTATGTCATGACCAACGGCGGCGGCATCGCCGGCCAGAACCTCGTGCTCAACGTGTACGCGTACCAGAAGGCGTTCGCGTCCTCGCAGTACGGTCTCGGCTCGGCGATCGGCGTCGTGATGCTGGTGATCCTGCTGGCCGTCACGCTCGTCCACCTGCGCCTGGTGCGGCGCCGGGGGGAGGAACTGTGAGCGCGCGGAGCATGCTGCGCATCCGCCGGCCCGGGCGGCTGGCGGCGGAGGCGGCGGCCCTGCTGATCGCCGCCGCGGTCGCCTTCCCGCTGTACTGGATGGTGCTCTCGGCCCTCAAGCCCGCCGGCGAGATCCAGTCGACCGACCCCCGGCCGTGGACGCTGTCGCCGTCGCTGGACTCGTTCCGCCGGGTCTTCGAACAGCACGACTTCGGACGGTACTTCCTCAACAGTCTGCTCGTCGCCGGTACGGTCGTGATCGCCTCGGCGCTGATCGCCTTCCTGGCGGCCACGGCCGTGACCAGGTTCAGATTCCGCTTCCGCACCACCCTGCTGATCATGTTCCTGGTCGCGCAGATGGTGCCGGTCGAGGCGCTGACCATCCCGCTGTTCTTCCTGATGCGGGACTTCGGGCAGCTGAACACGCTCGGTTCGCTGATCCTGCCGCACCTCGCCTTCTCGCTGCCGTTCGCGATCTGGATGCTGCGCGGCTTCGTCAAGGCCGTCCCGGACGCACTGGAGGAGGCCGCCGCCATCGACGGCGCGAGCCGCGCCCGGTTCCTGTGGCAGATCCTCTTCCCCCTGGTCCTTCCCGGCCTGGTGGCGACCAGCGTGTTCTCGTTCATCTCGACCTGGAACGACTTCCTGTTCGCGAAGTCGTTCATCATCAGCGACCTCTCCCAGTCGACGCTCCCGATGGCGTTGCTGGTCTTCTTCAAACCCGATGAGAACGACTGGGGAGGGATCATGGCAGCCTCGACGGTGATGACCATCCCCGTCCTGGTCTTCTTCGTACTCGTACAGCGCCGCCTGGTGTCGGGACTCGGCGGAGCGGTGAAGGACTGACGCCATGGACATGGAACTGATTCCGACCCCGGTGCGTGTCGGTGGTCTTGGTGGCTCTGGTGGCTCTGGTGGCTCTGGTGGTTCCGGTGGTTCCGGTGACGACGGGCGCGACGGCTTCCGGCTGGATCCGTCCACCACCCTTGCCGCGGCCCCCGGCACCGAGAGCACCGAGCGCTGGCTGCGCTCCACGCTCGGCGCCGCCTTCGGCCTGCCGCTCGCACCGGGCGCCCCGGACGCCGAGAACACCATCCGGCTGCGCATCGACCCGGCTCTGGAGCCCGAGGGCTACCGCCTGGGCACCGGAACCGGCCGGAGCGTCGAGATCACCGGGGGAAGCGCCGCCGGTGTCTTCTGGGGCGCCCAGACCCTCCGCCAACTCCTCGGCGCCGAAGCCTTCCGCCGCGCACCCATCAACTCCGGCAGCAGCATGCCCGCCATCCCCGTCATCCACATCGAGGACAGCCCCCGCTTCCCCTGGCGGGGCATGATGCTGGACGTGGCCCGGCACTTCCTGCCCAAGGACGACGTCCTGCGCTACCTGGACCTCCTCGCCGCGCACAAACTGAACGTCTTCCACTTCCACCTCACCGACGACCAGGGCTGGCGCATCGAGATCAAGCGTCACCCGCGGCTGACCGAGGTCGGCTCCTGGCGGTCCCGCACCAAGCACGGCCACCGGGCCTCCGAACTGTGGGACGAGACCCCGCACGGCGGCTACTACACGCAGGACGACATCCGCGAGATCGTCGCGTACGCCGCCGAGCGGCATATCCGCGTCGTCCCCGAAATCGACATCCCGGGCCATTCGCAGGCCGCCATCGCCGCGTACCCCGAACTGGGCAACGCCGACGTCATCGACACCACCGCCCTCTCCGTCTGGGACACCTGGGGCATCAACCCGAACGTACTCGCCCCCACTGACACCACCCTGCGCTTCTTCGAGGGCGTCCTCGAAGAGGTCCTCGACCTCTTCCCCGTCGCCACCTCGCCGTTCATCCACATCGGCGGCGACGAGTGCCGCAAGGACCAGTGGAAGGAGTCCCCGGCCGCCCAGGCCCGTATCGAGGAATGCGGACTGGCCAACGAGGACGAACTCCAGTCCTGGGTCATCCGGCACTTCGACACCTGGCTCACCGCACGCGGACGCAGGCTCATCGGCTGGGACGAAATCCTCGAAGGCGGCCTCCCCGCGGGTGCCGCGGTGTCGTCCTGGCGCGGGTACGGGGGAGGCATCGCCGCCGCCGAGGCCGGCCACGACGTGGTGATGTGTCCGGAACAGCACGTGTACCTGGACCACCGTCAGGACGGCGGCCCCGACGAGCCGATGCCCATCGGATTCATCCGCACCCTGGAGGACGTCTACCGCTTCGAACCCGTGCCGGCGGGCCTGGCCGAGGAGGCGGCCCGTCACATCGTCGGCACCCAGGCCAACGTCTGGACCGAGGTCATGCAGAACCGGGCCCGCGTCGACTACCAGGTCTTCCCGCGCCTCGTGGCGTTCGCGGAGGTCGCCTGGTCGCCCCTGCCCGCCTCCGCCGACCGCGACTTCGCCGACTTCGAACGCCGGATGACCACGCACTACGCCCGTCTTGACGCGCTCGGCGTCGACTACCGGCCGCCGAACGGGCCGCTGCCCCGGCAGCAGCGCCCCGGCGTACAGGGACGTCCCCTTGAAGGACCGCCCCCGAACGTGTGATCCCGGCCGCGCTCCGGTTCCGGCCGTCACCCTCCCCCGGGAGTGTGGCGGCCGGCCGTCGTTCCTGTGAACGCGTCCCGCAGGAACGGGCAGGAGCGGGCAGCAACGGGCAGGTTCGGGCGGGACCGGAATGGCCGGAACGTGTCCTCGCCGGATCCGGACAAGGGACGGCGGCGGTGGGCCGACCGGAAAGAGCGGCCCGAGTGCGGCCCGAGTGCGGCCCGAGCAAGCGGCGCGACCAAGCGGCCCGAGTGAACAACCCGCAGGAATCCGCCGGGACGGACAGCCGGAAAGGAACTGAAAAGGAACCGGACAGAAACCGGAAAGAAACCAGAATGAACAGCCCAAACCGAACAGTGGGAACGGGCAACCGGAACTGAACGGTCAGAGCGGGCACCGCACATGGGACACGCCGAAGAGCGGCAATGCGTGCGTAGCGTCCAAGCAGGGTGAATTGGGATCATTCCCCTGAGTAGGGATGTATACGCCCTTCGCGGACCCTCGCGTCGGGGCGGTCGGAAGATGTGCCAGAGTTGCCACGTCCAGGCTTTGAGCACGTACCGTACGGCGAAACGAGCCGGACCGCCGGGACACCGGGAAGGGGCAGCTGGGTTGACCACGCACGCACCGCAGGCGACGCAGTCCGTGATGCTGCCGGCCTCGCTAGACGAGGCCGTGGCGGCGCTGGGCGCCATGCCCGCCGCCGTTCCTGTGGCAGGTGGCACGGACCTGATGTCGGCCGTCAACAAGGGGCTGCTGCGCCCCTCGGGGCTGGTCGGCCTCGGCCGGATCAGCGAGCTCCGTGGCTGGCACTACCAGGACGGTCACGCCCTGCTCGGCGCCGGACTCACCCACGCACGCATGGGACGCCCCGACTTCTCCGCCCTCATCCCCGCCCTGGCCGCCTCCGCGCGCGCCGCGGGCCCGCCCCAGATCCGTAACGCCGGAACGCTCGGCGGCAACATCGCCACCGCTGCCCCGACCGGTGACGCCCTGCCGGTGCTCGCCGCCCTGGAGGCGGAACTCGTCATCGCGGGTCCGGGAGGCGCGCGCCGCGAGATCCCGGTGTCGCACCTGCTGGCCGGCCGCGACATGCTCGAACCCGCCGAACTGATCGGCTTCGTCCGGGTACCGCTGCTGCACGCCCCGCAGGTCTTCCTGAAGGCCACCGGCCGCACCGGGCCCGGCCGCGCCACCGCGTCCGTCGCGATCGTCCTCGACCCGGCCCGGCGCGGGGTGCGCTGCGCGGTCGGCGCCATCGCACCGATGCCGCTGCGGCCCCTGGAGGCCGAACGCTGGATCGCCTCACTGATCGACTGGGACGGCGAACGGGGTCTGGCCCCCGACGCGCTGGCCGCCTTCGGCGAGTACGTCGCCGCGGCCTGCATCCCGGACGAGGCACCACCTGCCGACGGGGGAGAGGTGCCACCGCTGCCCCCCGCCGTACTGCACCTGCGGCGGACCGTCGCCGCACTGGCCCGACGCGCGCTGGGGAGGGCACTGTCGTGAGCAACGAGGACCACAACGACCAGCACGGGCAGCGGGAGCGGCCGCAGCACGGGGGCTGGCAGCCGACACCGCAGGGCGGCGAGTACGACGCCGAGGCGACGGCCTTCGTCCACCTGCCGCCGGAGGACCTGGCGAGCATCCCGCTGGCCGCGCCCGGCCAGGGCTACGTACCGCCGATGATCCTGCCGCTGACCCCCGCGGTCGGGATCGACCCGGCGGCCACGGGCAGTTGGACCGTGCAGACGCAGAGCCAGCAGGAGCCGGGCGCGCAAGCGGAGCAGCAGGCGCCCGACGCGGTGCACTGGCCGGATGCGAACCAGCAGCCGCAGTACACGTACGACTACCCGCAGGAGCAGTACGGGGGGACGCCGGCCGCGACGGGCCAGTGGAACTTCACGGAGCCCGCCGAGTACGGCGGTCACGCCGACCGCAGCGGCCAGTTCGACCGTCCGGCTCCCCCGGACCACAGCGGTCAGTTCGACCGTCTGGCCCCCCCGGATCACGGCGGTGAGTTCGACCGTCCGGCTCCCCCGGACCACAGCGGTCAGTTCGACCGTCCGGCTCCGCCTGATCACAGCGGGCAGTTCGGTCATATCGCTGCGACCCACAGTGGCCGGTTCGACGAGAGCGGACAGGCAGGCCCCGCCGCCGCTCCTGCCGCCCCCACCGGCCACACCGGGCAGTGGACGATTCCGGTCGCCGACGGTGACCTCCCGGAGGAGTCCGGAGAGTTCGCGGCGTCGGCTCTGGCCTCGCAGTGGTACGCGGACCGGACCCCGCCGGCCACGCTGCCGGGCGGTGCGCCCGCTCCGTGGGCGACGCCGCAGCCGGTCGCGGACGCCGAGCCCGAACCCCTGCTGGAACAGCAGCCACCCGGAACGGACATAGAGCCGGAGCACGCGCCCGGGGACGCGTACGCGCCCGCGACGGAGAACACGGAGAACTCCGGGGCGCCTTCGGCGACGCACTCCGAGGCAGGCGCCGCGACGACTGCGGCCCCGCACTCCCCGGCGTCCACCGCCCCGGACTCCGCGACATCCTCCCCGGCCTCTCCCTCTCCCTCTCTCTCTCCCTCTCCCTCTTCCGCAACGTCCTCCGTGTCGTACGAAGACACCCTCCGGGCCCCCGCCGCCGAGGCGGCACCGGAAAGGGCTGCCGGGGGCGGCGCGGTATCCGATGCCGGAGAGCCCCCCGTTCCCGGGACGGACCTCACACGGGCCTCGGCCACCGAAGCCTCCCCGGCCCCCGAGACACAGGCCGAGACACAGGCCGCGACACAGGCCGCGACACCGACCGAGACCGCGCCCGGGACACCGGCCGAGTACGGGACCGAGACGCCGACCGGGACACCGGCCGAGTACGGGACCGAGACCGCGCCCGAGCAGGACCCGACGGACCTGTCGGCCGAGACGGCTTCCGGCGCCGAGCCGGACGCGGACGCCGACGCCGACCCCGACGCGGACCCCGACGCTCCGCTCGCGACCTCGTCCCTCGACGCCCCCAGCGAACACCCCGCCGCCTCCTACGTCCTGCACGTGAACGGCGCCGACCGGCCCGTCACGGACGCCTGGATCGGCGAGTCGCTCCTGTACGTGCTCCGCGAGCGCCTGGGCCTCGCCGGTGCCAAGGACGGCTGCTCGCAGGGCGAGTGCGGTGCCTGCAACGTCCAGGTGGACGGCCGCCTGGTCGCCTCCTGCCTGGTCCCGGCGGCGACCGCGGCCGGCAGCGAGGTCCGTACGGTCGAGGGACTGGCCGTGAACGGTGAACCGTCCGACGTCCAGCGCGCCCTCGCCCGATGCGGTGCCGTCCAGTGCGGCTTCTGCATCCCCGGCATGGCGATGACCGTCCACGACCTGCTGGAGGGCAACCACGCCCCCAGCGAACTGGAGACCCGCCAGGCGCTCTGCGGCAACCTCTGCCGCTGCTCCGGCTACCGCGGCGTCCTCGACGCCGTGAACGAGGTCATCGCAGGCCGCGAGGCGACCACCGGCCCCGCCCCGTCGGACTCCTCGTCCCCGGCGTCCGACGAGGCCCGCATCCCGCACCAGGCGGCACCCGGCGCCGGTAGCGTTCAGCCGCACCCGCAGGACGGAGGCATGGCGTGAGCAACGACGCAGCCACCGCTGCCAACGCGACCGGCACACGGATCACCGCCGCGTCGGCCGAAGGGTCCGACACCGAGCCGCCCGCGCTCGGCCTCGGCGCCTCCCTCCCGTCCGCCGACGCGCGCGCCAAGACCCAGGGCACCTTCCCGTACGCCGCCGACCTGTGGGCCGAGGGCCTGCTGTGGGCGGCGGTCCTCCGCTCCCCGCACCCGCACGCCCGCATCCTGTCCATCGACACCTCGGGCGCCGTCGAGATGCCGGGAGTACGGGCCGTCATCACGCACGAGGACGTCCCCGGGGAGAGCGCCTACGGCCGCCGGATCGTCGACCGGCCGGTCTTCGCCTCCGACCTGGTGCGCCACCACGGCGAGCCGATCGCCGCGGTCGCCGCCGACCACCCCGACACGGCCCGGCTCGCCGCCGCGGCCATCGCCGTCGAGTACGAGGTCCTCGAACCGGTCACCGATCCGGAGAAGGCCTTCGAGGCCGAACCGCTGCACCCCGACGGCAACCTGATCCGCCACATCCCGCTGCGCTACGGCGACCCGGACGCCACGGGCGAGATCATCGTCGAGGGCCTGTACCGCATCGGCCGTCAGGACCCGGCCCCGATCGGCGCCGAGGCCGGACTCGCCGTGCCCCGCCCCGACGGCGGCGTGGAGATCTACACCGCCTCCACCGACCCGCACACCGACCGCGATCTCGCCGCAGCCTGCTTCGGCCTCGAACCGGACCGGGTGAAGGTCGTCGTCACCGGAGTCCCCGGCGCGACCGGCGACCGCGAGGACCCCGGCTTCCAGCTCCCCTTGGGCCTGCTCGCCCTGCGCACCGGCTGCCCGGTCAAACTGGCCGCCACCCGCGAGGAGTCCTTCCTCGGTCACGCCCACCGTCACCCGACGCTGCTGCGCTACCGCCACCACGCGGACGCCGAGGGCCGGCTGGTGAAGGTCGAGGCGCAGATCCTGCTCGACGCGGGCGCGTACGCCGACGCCTCGGCCGAGTCACTCGCCGCCGCGGTCGCGTTCGCCTGCGGCCCGTACGTCGTCCCGCACGCCTTCATCGAGGGCTGGGCGGTCCGTACGAACAACCCGCCGTCGGGCCATGTGCGCGGCGAGGGCGCGATGCAGGTCTGCGCGGCGTACGAGGGCCAGATGGACAAACTGGCCGCCAAGCTGGGCATCGACCCGGCCGAACTGCGCCTGCGCAACGCCCTGTCCACCGGCGACATCCTCCCCACCGGCCAGACGGTGACCTGCCCGGCACCGGTGGCCGAACTCCTGCAATCCGTAACGGACTTCCCCCTCCCCGCACTGCCCAAGGACTCCCCGGAGGACGACTGGCTGCTCCCGGGAGGCCCGGAGGGCGCGGGCGAACCGGGCGCGGTGCGCAGGGGAGTCGGCTATGCGCTGGGCATGGTCCACATGCTCGGGGCGGAGGGCGCCGACGAGGTCTCCACGGCCACGGTCCGGGTCCACGACGGCGTCGCCACGGTCATCTGCGCCGCCGTCGAAACGGGCCAGGGCTTCACGACCCTGGCCCGCCAGGTGGTTCAGGAGACCCTGGGCATCGAAGAGGTCCACGTGGCGTCCGTCGACACCGACCAGCCCCCGGCGGGCCCCTCCGCGCACGGCCGCCACACCTGGGTCTCGGCGGGAGCGGTGGAACGCGCGGCCAAGATGGTCCGTACGCAACTGCTCCAGCCCCTGGCCCACAAGTTCGGCATGTCCACGGAACTGCTCCAGATCGCCGACGGCAAGATCACCTCGTACGACGGGGTGCTGTCCACGACCGTCACGGAAGCGATGGACGGCAAGGAACTCTGGGCCACCGCCCAGTGCCGCCCCCACCCGACCGAGCCCCTGGACGAGTCGGGCCAGGGCGACGCCTTCGTCGGCCTCGCGTTCTGCGCGATCCGCGCGGTGGTGGACGTCGACATCGAACTCGGCTCCGTACGGGTCGTGGAGATGGCGGTCGCCCAGGACGTCGGCCGGGCCCTCAACCCGTCCCAACTGGCCACCCGCATCGAGGCGGGCATCACCCAGGGCATCGGCGCCGCCCTCACCGAAAACCTCCGCAGCGCCCGCGGTCTCATCCGCCACCCCGACCTCACCGGCTACCTGCTCCCGACCGCCTTGGACACACCGGACATTCGCATCGTGAAACTCGTCGAAGAACGCGACGTGGTGGCCCCCTTCGGCGCCAAGCCCGCCTCGGCGATCCCCGTCGTGACCTCCCCCGCAGCGGTGGCCGCTGCCGTACGAGCCGCCACCGGCCGCCCGATCAACCGCCTCCCCATCAGGCCCCAGGCGGCGGTGGCAGCCCCCAAGTCCTGAGCCCTGCGCGGATGGCGTGATCCGGGTTGCACCTGCAACCCGGAGGTGCGCGCTGTCACCGCTGCTGGCTAAGGTGAACCCCAAAGCTGGAGCCGAAGCGTCAATCGGCTGTTGCTCAACGGGGGAGGGTGCTGTGGGACAGAACGATCCGGGGGCGGAGTCTTCGGCCTATCCACTGGCCGTGCTGGGCGGCATGGGCGCCATCGGCGCGGTGGCCCAGAACGCCGTGGGCGAACTGGTCACCGAACTGTCGTCGTTCACCAAGTTCCGCGAACGCGTCGAGGAGATCCTGCGCGACCTCAAGGCGTCGCCGGCGGACGCGAAGAAGCTGGGCGAAGTCGCCATCGGTAAAACTCAGTTCGGCGACCCCGCGTGGGCAGAAGCAGCGGGCTTGCACACTTCGTACCAGAAGGTCATCACGGAGCTGGAAACCCTCTCGAAGCTGCTGTCGGATTCCATCGAAGGTCTGGGCATCGCGGTGCTGGCGGCACACAAGGGCTACGAGAACCTGGACGATGACATCCGCGATCGCATGCTCGCCATCAAGCGGGGCGCGGAGAAGCACTATGACGGTGAGTACAACCCGGTCCCCGAAGAGGGGAAGCCTGGAAGCGGGCAGTCGGCTGCTGCGAAGCCGGCGGGAGGCGACACGGCGGGCGGCGCTGGCATCTGATGACCACGATCATTGGTTCGGTACCGGCAAAAACGGGGGTGTGAGATGGGTACGACATCGTTCGACGGCATGTCGCACGAGAAGATGAGCGCGTGGCTGGACAAGGCCAACAGTGCGGCTGTCCAGGCTGCGGCTGACCGCTTGTCGAGCGCGGCGACCGAGATCGACAAGATCGGCGAAGAGCTGAAGATCCGTCCGCAGATCGTGGACTGGAAGGGTGAGGGAGCGCACTCGTTCCGCACCTGGAGCGCCGACCTGGCCAACGCCACCCTGCGTCTGGGGCTGTACAGCAGGGAGGCATCGAAGCGGATCGGTGAAGCCGCTGAGGCGATCGCCTCAGCCAAGGCGGCGGCGCCTCGTCCCCAAGCGGGCGCGAAGGCGAATCTGGAGGCGGCCCTCGCGGTACCGAATGACCCGGACGCGGTCGCACTGGCGACGAAGCTGGGCGCGGAGAAGGACGCCATGGCCAGGGCGATGACGAACCTCTCTCAGGCGTACAACCAGTCGGTGGATGGAATCGGCGTACTGGAGAAGCCGGAGTTTCCGCCGCCGCCGCAGGTGATCGTGCCCCGCTCGGAGGAAAGCCGCGACCACGCCACCAATGACTATGTCTCTGGCGGCGGGACGACAGGAGGCGCCGCCGGTGCGGTGGCAGGGAGTGTCTCGATGCCTGGGGTCGGCCACGTCTCGTCTGGCGGGTCGACAGCACTCTCAACTGCGCACTCAAGCGTGACCGCTCCGGTCGGCGGCACAGTGTCGCGCCCGGTGGACATGGGGATCGACAGTCTCGAGACGCTGCCGACCACCTCACCGAATCCTTTGGTGAATCAGCCTGGCGTGCCGGTGCCGGGAAAGCCCGATGGCGGAATGCCTGTAACGCCCGCCGTTCTGCCGCCCAGCATCGGCGGCGGACCCCGCGTACAGCCCGCGTTGACAAATGGGGGTGGCAGGACAACCAATATCTCTCGTCCATCAATGTCTTTGCCCACAGGGAACCCGGTGACAGGACCTGCGGGGAGGCCGTCCCAAAACAGTGGAATCGTAGGTGGCCGCCCGGCCGCGCAGCCTTCTGGGCGTCCCACGGGGGGTCTTCCTCGCGGCACCGTGATCGGTGGCGAGGGCACTCACGCCGGTCGCGGAGCGATGGGGCACGGCGCCGGGATGGGCGGGGTCGGGGGCAGCGGCCAGAGCGGGATCGCCGGTGGCCGCCGATTGGCGGGCGAGGCGGGTGGCGTGGTGGGAGGCCGCCCTCAGCAGCCTGGTCGCGTGGGCACTCGCCCCTTTACGCCCGGTGGCACCGGTCTGGTGCGGGGTACGGCAACGGGCGGCGGCAGCAACGGAGTTGGGCAGGCGGGTCGCGGAGCCGCCAATAGCGGGAGAGCAGGAGACCCGCGCCGTGATGAGCAGGAACGCCCGGATTACCTCGTCGAGGATGAGGAAACCTGGCAGCAGGGTGACCGACGGGTCGTCCCGCCGGTGATCGACTGATTAGCAGAAAATCGGGAAAAGGGAATGGGATGCGTACCAGCAGTGCAGCGGCCATCCGTCGTGGAATCGCCGTCTCGTCCGCAGTGACGCTGCTACTGGTGGGCGCCAGTCCTGCGTACGCGGACACCGTCCGTTCGGACCAGTGGTACCTGGATGCGATGCAGGCCGAGCAGATGTGGGAGTTGAGCACGGGAGAAAACGTCACCGTAGCTGTCATCGATTCGGGTGTGGACGCATCTGTCCCAGATCTCCAGGGACGCGTTCTCAAGGGATTGGATCTGGCCAAGGATTCCGCCGGGGATGAGCACACAGACTACGACAATCACGGGACTGGCATCGCGAGCATGATCGCCGGAATCGGTAATGCGCGTGGTGGCGGTGGTTCTTTCGGGCTCGCCCCGGGAGTAAAAATCCTGCCGATTCGCCTGAGAGACAATGCCGGTAAAGTGAATGGGGCAACAGGGAACAAGTATTTCAATGAAGACTTGTCCGTGGCTATTCGCTTCGCTGTCGATCACGGTGCAAAAATCATCAATGCTTCTGTCGGGGACAGCATCGGGGGATCGCAGCAGCTCACCGATTCCGTGAAATACGCCCTGGCTAAAGGTGCGCTCATCTTCGCGGCTGTGGGAAACAGTGCTGACGAGGGAAACCTGATCGAGTATCCTGCCGGAACCCCGGGGGTCGTCGGTGTGGGAGCGATCGGGAAGGACCTGCACAAAGCGGATTTCTCCCAGTACGGCTCGCAGGTCGATCTCTCGGCCCCGGGCGTGGACATGGTGCACGGCTGTAGCGGGGGCACCAAACTATGCAAAACCAGTGGTTCCAGCGATGCCGCAGCCATCGCTTCCGCTTCCGCCGCGCTGGTCTGGTCCAATCATCCGGACTGGACCAATAACCAGGTACTGCGCGTTCTGCTCAACACGGTCGGCGCTCCGACCAGTGGTGCACTGCGCAACGACTATGTCGGCTACGGCATCGTCCGCCCCCGCATCGCCCTGAAGACCCCGGGCGACCCCGGCCCCGCCGACGAGTACCCGCTCCCCGACCTCGCCGCAGCCGAGAACCCCAGCCCTTCCCCCTCCGCCAAGCCTTCCAGGACGGCCGAGGGTTCAACGGACGAGGGCACGCCCGCGGCCGGAGCACCGGCCTCCGACGACGAGAGCAGCAACACCGGCCTCTGGATCGGCATCGGAATCGGCGGAGCCGCGCTCATCGGTGCAGCGGTCGCCGCCCTGGCCATCCGCTCGCGCCGCCGCAGGTCGGCCGATGCGGCGGCACCGCCCGTGTACCCGCACCAACCTCCGTACCCCAACCCATATCAGCAATCCCAGCATCAGCCCCAGCCCACATACCCGGCCTACGGGCCCCCTCCGGCTGGTCCCCCCCGCTCCAAATCGCCTTATGCCGGGCCTCCCCACGATGAAATGCCCAACTGAAACACCATTCTGATACCCCCGGGTATCGGACGGTACAGAGCTTGTCGTGTGCGGCAGGCTAGGTCGGTACCTGCGGTGGACCAGCGACATCACGACATCACGAGACTTTGCGACCGCTCTTTGGCCTTGAGTGCGCGCACTCAAGGCCGAGGAAGAAGCGGTGGTTGGCCCAAGGATGATCAGCGACCGAGGGGGAACGCATGTCCACGCCGATCGGCGGTGCGACGCAAGGGTTCTGGATCGAACCGCACGAGGTGCAGAAGGCTGGTGAGGCCGCCCAAAAGGTCGCCCAGGACATACCGGAAGACATTAAAACCCTGTTCGCGCCCACGGACACGGCTGTCGCCGGACTGGTCGGTTTCCAGTCCGCTCAGGCGGTTGACGATTGTCTGGAGGCGTGGGCGAAGGCACTGCGCTCATTGGCGGGCATGGTGGGAGGCGCGGCGGACGCGGTCAGTAACTCCCATAAGAGTTTCACACTTGAGGACGAGGAGCGTCGGAAGTCGTTCCTCGGCCCCAACGCTCCGGGCATCAGCACCCCGGGCCTCTATCACCCGCACACCCCAGGGCTCACCGAACTGCCGTCGACGAACGGAGGGTACTGACACATGCGGGTCTCGGAGCTCCGTGATGCCAAGCCACTTCTACTGACCGACGCCGGCGACGCCTGGGACGGGCTGGCAGAAAAGTTCACCACCCATGCCGGTGACTTCGGCAAGTATCTGCACCGCCCCCTCCGCCAGGATGGGGTCTGGGGCGGGGTAACCGCCGAGTCTGCTGCCGACCGACTTGCCCGGATGCAGAGAGACCTGAACGTCGCCAAGGAGGAACTCGACGGAGTGGGGACCGTGTTGAGGGCATGTGGTGAGGAGTTCTCCACCCAGCAGGGCCGACTCCTGGCCGCCGTCGCGGATGCCACGGAAGCAGGCTATGAAGTCGCCCACGACGGTACGGTCACCGCTCCGGCTGTCGACACCAGCCACATGATGCCGGGTGATGTCGCGATGATGAATCGAGACCACGCCGCTCGTGCTCAGGAGTACGCCGACCGGATTGGTGATGTCGTGAGCGCGGCACAGGCGGCCGACAAAGAGTACGCGGCGGCGATCAGGCTCTTCACTGAGGCCGCCAACCGGTGCGCCAAAGGTAACTGGAACGCCGGCCTGCTGGAATTGGCGACCGCGAACGCGCTCAATCGTGAGCTGCTGTCCGAGCTCGGCATGCCGGACAAGAAAGCTTCACCCGGGGCCGTGCAGGCGTGGTGGGATGGACTCTCGCCCAGTCTTCAGGCAGAGCTGATCCAGGACTACCCACAGCAGATCGGCAGCCGGGACGGAATACCGGCGGCCGACCGCGACCGGGCCAACCGGACGTACCTGCCGATGTTGCTGAGCAGTCTGGAGGCCGACTACGCGGCGGCGACCGGAGATGAGGCGACCGCTCTCAAGGACAAGATCGATGGCGTCAAGGGCATCCAGCAGCAACTGGGCCGGGGGCGCGAGCCCCGCCCGTACCTGCTCGGCATTGGCTCGGAAGGCAACGGCCGCGCCATCGTGTCGTTCGGCAACCCGGACAGTTCGAAGAACGTCTCCGCGTATGTGCCGGGCCTGAACACCAAGCTGAGCGAACACTTCGCGTCATCGGACGTGGACCGGGCCTGGAATGTGGCACACGCTGCGAACAAGATGTACCCGGACACCACGACCGCCTCAGTCGTCTGGCTGGGCTACGACGCACCTCAGTTGGACGGCTTCAAGTGGTCGGCCACTGACGTTATGGACGACGGTGACGCCAAGGCCGGCGCCCCGGCCTACGACAGCTTCCTGAACGGTATGCGAGCCACCCACGAATCCGGATCGCCGCATGTGACAGCCATTGGTCACTCATACGGATCCTTGACCGTGGGCCAGGCCACCCAGCAGCCCGGCGGAATCCCCGCCGACGACGTGGTCCTCGTCGGGAGCCCTGGCGTTGGCGTCGACAAGGCCGCCGACCTCGGCGTGGGTGCCGACCACGTCTACGTCGGAGCTGCGGAGAACGACCAGGTGACCCACCTTCCCACGCCCAACCTTCTGGAGTACATCGCTCCGGGGAGTGAGTACGGCCCCAAGAAGAACTGGTTCGGCACTGACCCGGCTGACAACCATTTCGGAGGTCATCACTTCAGCGTCGCCCCCGGCGAGGACTCCGGCTTCACGGGGCTCGTGACGGGAGACCTGCCCGCGCATTCGATCTACTTCGACCCGGTCGACGGTGGCGATTCACTGAACAACATAGCGAGCGTCGTGGCTGGTCACGGTGACAAGATTCAGACGACGATGCCGAGGTGACACACGTGATCAAACCAGTGTGGCCGCTGGGGTGCGCACTGCTGGTGGCGGTGCTCGCCGCCTGTGGAACCGGCGGTGGGCCCAACGGCACGGAGAGTCGGAGCACGAGAGAACAGAAGGCACCCACGATGGACATGCAGCACGCGGGGCAGCGCTCGGAAGCGATTCTCGACGGCACGCTGGCGGCCATCCGGCCGCCGGTGAAATGGGCCTATGGTGCCCCCGCGGAAGCGGCGTGCAGCACCGGTCTCAACGAGGCGACCGAAACGACGACCGTCACCCGCAGCAGGAACATCCTCACCGTGGTCTCCGAGCAGCGACGCGGCAACCTGTTGGGACTCGTCCAGCGCTACTGGGAACAACAGGGCTTCAAGGTTGTCAGCGTCAACTCCGACAAGGACATGCCACGAATCCGGGCCAGGCATGCCGATGGATTCACCGTCTCCCTGGAAGTCGGCAGCATCGGCAATGTCTCCATCAGCGCGGGACTCAGCTGTGCCGGGAATTCCGTGATGACCTATCCAACAGGGACACCCGGCCACCCCGGAGGGCCGAAGACGGAGGAGTTGAGACCGCAGGAGCATTCGGCCTTCTGGTCCTCCACCGAGCCGGTTCGGCAGTAGATGAGGAACGGGCAGGCACGGCCCCCCAGGGGGCACGTCCGGTCGACGGCAAGGAAGTGCCGTAGCTGCGCGGGTTCCTGTGGTGACATTGCCGCGTATGCACATTCAGCCGTCGCCGTAGTGGTGGGCAAGCCGCGGCCGACTCGGTCTTCCGTCGGTCCGCAGCAGAGTCGTGCAGGTGCGTGGCCGTTCACGCCTGGGGGGTCAGGTTCGCTGAGAGACGGCGCCTCGGGGGAATCAGGGCGTGGTGCGGGGCCGACAGGGCGCGGCGGTGGGATCGCCGTCAACGACGACGTGTCCGCAGGGATTCGTTTTGCGGTTGACAATGGTGCCAAAGTAATCAATGTCTCTCTCGGCAACAATGTGGGATCGCAACGGCTCACGGACGCCGTGAAGTACGCCCTGGGCAAGGGATCACTTGTTTTCGCAGCCGCTGGGAACAGTGCAGACAAGGGAAACACGATCGAGTACCCGGCCGGAACTCCTGGCGTCGTCGGTGTGGGGGCGGTCGGGAAGGACCTGAAGAGGGCCACGTCGTCACAGCACGGTCCACAGGTTGATCTGGCCGCCCCGGGCGTGGACATGGTCCACGCCTGCACCGGGGGTACTCAGCTGTGCAAGAGCAGCGGCACCAGCGACGCCACCGCCATCGCCTCCGCATCTGCCGCCCTGATCTGGTCCAAACACCCCGACTGGACGAACAGCCAGGTCCTGCGCGCCATGCTCCACACGGCTGGCGGCCCGTTCAGTGGTGACGAGCGCACGGACTACATCTGCTACGGGATCGTCCTTCCCGCATCGCCCTGAAGCCCCCGCCACCGCGCCTTCCGGCTCCAACCAGCCCTACGGCATGCCTCATACGCCGGCGGACCGCGCAACTGAGGGCCGAAGGATTTCATGTGTACATGACCGTGAGCTCCCGCGTCGCGCGGGGATATCGGGGAGCAGATCACTCATGGTGCGGGAAGAGTACGAACAGGCCAAAGCGGAAGTCGCCCAGGGCACCGCGGCCAGCACCCGGCTCAGTCAACTGCCAACGAACGGTGCCAAGCTCGACTACCGCGGCATCGAAGGTTCCCCAGTCAGCGACCTCATGACCGGATTCCTTCGCGCCGCCTCCCACGGGCCCGGATTCGCCACCGAACTCTTCGGCCGGGACGACCTGGCGGACTACCTGCTCAGCGACCGCGCTTTCTATCACCAGGACCGCCCCAATGAATGCGGGGGCGGCGATGGTTCGATCCGGGCCAGGGAGGCGCTGGGATCGGCGCTGTTCGCGGCGGGCAGCGGTGTGGACCCTGATCACCCGACGTCGTATGTTGAGCAGACGGAAGCCCGGCGCCAGGTGCTCACCGGGACGTTGCATCGACTTTCCGCGCAGGATGAATGGTGAGGATTGGCTGCCGCCCATTCTGCATGGAGCTTCTTGAGATACGCCTGTCGAGATTGGAAGTTTTCATGGGCTTGCAACGCTCTGGAATAGCTATCTCATGGAGGATTCAATAGGTAACTCTGCTTTTAATGAGAATGGTATCGCTAATGGGATGGTGGGTGTCCACTGATGTGCCGAAGAGAGGGCGGTGTATTGTTTCGCCTGTGCGGAGTTCTGGCTGTGCTCCTTGTCGCGTCGGGGTGTGGTGATTCCCGAAACTATGCCGTCCCTGAAAAAATGTGCGGCAGGGACGTCAGCGCTGATGCGCTTGAGCCGTTGCTCCCTGCCGGGGAGAAATTTGAAGCAGAGGATTCCGGGTCCAATGCCGGAGAGATGCGTTGCGCGATATCTGTGGATGGCCGACCTGTGATGTGGGTAGCCGAACGGCGGGACCAGAATAAGTTCGACGTGATGGATCACGTCAAAGAGGGCCGGGATGCGAGGCGAAACCCCGAAAGGTCCGCGATAGGGGGCGACACGGTTCTCACGGATGGAGAGCTGCTCTCGATGAATCCCTGCCGGGCCCGCGGAGCCGACAAATTCTACATTCTGGACGTGACCATGGCGGAGCCGAGTGGTGCGGAGCAGGACCGAAAGGCGCTGGAGCGGTTCGCGGCCTCGTACCTCCCGGTCGGACTCAAAGCCATGGGCTGCTACTAGCTGCTCGGGTGTTCGCCCTGTTGAGTACCTGGGTTTCGTGCTTACGGGAAAGGCGTTGCGCGGTAGGGGTTCTACGTTCCCTGGGTGGTGGCGGGGGTTGTCGGGACGGGTGGACTGGCTGGTCAGTCAGTCAGTGTTCGGCAGAGCCTGGAGCCGGTCGAGGGCATCGGCTATCGCGTTGCCCAGGGCCGGGTGTGGGCGAGCTTGAGCGAGTGGCGTCGGCCGGAGGCGGCCGGCTGGTCAGCGATGAAGAACAGCCGCAGGTGGCCAAGGCGGTCTCGGCGAGCGGATCCGCGTCGAACACCTGGGCGCCGTCCGGACCTCCGATGGCGTGGGCGGGCCGAGGTGGCATCGGGCGGCCTGTGCCTCCGTGAGGAATCGGGCGGAGTCGACGCCGTCGAGCGGGACGCTCACCACGGATGTCCGGTCGCCTTCCGCGGTACGCGCGATGAACCGCCGCTCGCGGACGGGCATCGCGCCGGGGCCGGTCGGATCCAGCCTCGTGATGACGGTGTAGGGGCCGATCTGCCGGGCTGAGGTGCGGCGCGGCTGTTGCATGTGTCGGAAATCCCCCCGGACGTCATCAGAACTACGGCAGCCTACTCAGTCCCCGTAGCTTCGCCTGCGGTCGCTGTCGACGAGCGCCGCGACCAGTGCGGCGGCGACCTGAGCCACCTGGCGTTCGAGGTTGTCAGATATCCGTGTGGCTGTGGCTGTGGCTGTGGCTGTGGCTGTGGCTGTGGGCGAGGGCGAGGGCGAGGGCGAGGGTGACGGGTGGGTGGGCACAGCACCATCAGTGCTCGGTGGAGAGGTCGGTTCCTTCAGGGGCTTTGTAGCAGCGAGAGCCGACGTCAATGCTGATCAACTCCTTCAGGCTGCCCGACCTGTTCTTGGCCCACTCGATAATGACGGTGTGGTGACTCTTGGTGTTCACGGCCTCGAGCTCAGGGTTCTTGGCGTTCGACTTCGTCACGCCATCTTTTGTGATCTCCCACCCCATCTTGGGAAGTTGATCCCTCAGATTTCGCATGGCTTCTTCAAATGTGCCCTCTTGAAGGTCGTAAATCGACCAGGGATGGACCACCGTGTAGTACTTTTTCATGCCCGGGTCCACCGCTTCGCACAGGTTGATCACGGCTCCCGCCCCCTCGGTCTTCCCCTTGATCTTCATCGTGTCAAGGAGCCTGCTGGAGATGTCTTCCACCTCCTGCTCCGCCGATTCGACCTCCCGCACCCGAGGTGCATAGCCGAGCTTTTCCTCATCGGTCTTCATGGATGAACAACCTGCCAGGGGGATCGCAAGAGAAACTGCAGAGAGAAGGACGGGGACGAGTCGAAGCCGGGGCAGTGGCATCGGCTGGGCGCTAGTCAAGGGTCACACTTTCGTAGTCGCCGACGATGACGCGAGCCTGATTTCTCAGGCTGACAGATGGTCTCGAACCATCATCGCTGCCGTCCCAATAGGCGCCATGGCCTCCGGCACCCGACTCCATGATGTTTGCGCCGAATTCAGGATCCGTCGGGATGGTCCAGTTGTCTCCGAGCCCCACGACTCTGCCACCGACAGTCACGAAGTTGTCACTCGTCCCACGCCATGCGAGATCGTCCTCCCCGTGTCGCGAGCCTGCTCGGGGCAGCCCGCCCGGCTTTGCCGCACCTACCTGGACACGGCCAACTGCCTCGACAGTAGTAGCGCACTGGCCACGGTCCGTGAGTATGCGTACTCAGGCCATTCCCGAGCAGAGAGATTGGCGTGATGGCGACGGTTCCGCGTGCACGAGGGCAGGCACGTCTTGAAGTCGCCGGCCCATGAGTGGAGAAGGCCGAGACCGCCACACTCACCGCCAAGTCCAACGGCCGCGCCTATGAAGGTGTGGAGATCCCCGTCCCGACAGGCCATCCGTCTCCTGGTCGGCATACGTCTCTCTTTCTTCGGCTGCCGCGAGCTCCGGCTGACGTGGAGATCGATCGCGCCGCCATCGCCGTCCGCCTCACTCCTCCTCCGGTGCCAACTGCGCCCTCACCAGCCCGTACAGCAGTTCCGCGTCCACGAACTCCCCCTCCTCCGGCGCCCCGCACCGCCAGCTCAGCGGGTACGTGTTGCCGTCCGGGGCGGGGATTCCCACGTACTGGTCGCGGGCTGTCGGGCCGAAGCACCGGGCTCCCGGGGGCCAGTCGTACTCCTTGCTCGACCCGGGCGGGATGAGGAAGTACATCCACCGGCCGCCCGCGATCTCCCTTACGACCGGGCCCGGTTCGCCCTCGGTGAGGGTTCCGAGGTGGTGCAGCACCGCCTCGCCCCGCACGCCCCGCAGTCGGATGGCATCGAAGTGGATGCCGGTCAGGTGGAGTTGCAGGCCGGCGGCGGGCACCCATTCGGGGTGCTTCTTGCTCGTCATGACCTCAAGGATTCCGGCGGTTGCGTAGCGTGACCAGGAGGACGTGGTCCACATCGACGAGGTGTGGTGAGGGCGGAGGTGGCTGTGGGGACGAGTGGTGAGCCGTCGCAGGTGCGCAGGCTCGTGGGCGAACTGATCCGTATCCATCGGGTGCGGGCCGGGCTCACGCAGAAGGAGGCGGCGGAGCGGTTGTTGATCTCGGAGTCGCTGATGGGGGCGGTCGAGAGGGCGGAGCGCATTCCGTCGCTGGAGCTGCTGGCCGACGCGGACCGGGTCTTCGTCGCGGGCGGTGCGCTGGAGGCGTGCATCGAGCTGGTCGACGAGGAGAAGTATCCGGCGAAGTTCCTGGACTGGGCGCGGCTTGAACGGCAGGCGCGCGTCATCAGCGCGTACGAGACGATGCTGATCCCGGGGCTGCTCCAGACGGAGGCGTACGCGTACGCGCTGTACCGGGCACGCAAACCCGCGTACACGGAGGACGAGATCGTCCGGCACGTCGAGGCGCGGCTGGAACGGCAGGCGGTGCTGATGCGCACGCCGCCGCCGTACGTCGGGTTCGTCATCGAGGAGTCGATCCTGAGCCGGACGCTCGGCGGCGCGGAGGTGCTGAAGGAGCAGTTGCTGTATCTGCTGGAGTGCATGGAGCGGATGAACCACCTCACGGTGCAGGTGATGCCCTCGGAGCAGCACACGCACGCGGGGTTGATGGGGCCGATGCAGTTGATGTGCACGGCGGAAGGCCGCAATCTGGTGTACGTGGAGGCGCAGGGCGGCGATAGGTTGATCTCCAGGCCGGAGCAGGTGGGCGACATGTTCGACCTCTTCGGCATTCTGCGTGCCCAGGCGCTCAACCCCTGGAAGTCGGCGGAGATCATCGAAACGAAGGCGAGACAACTGTGACCACCGGGCCCGAGCTCTCCTGGTTCACGTCCAGCTACAGCAACAACGAGGGCGGTGCCTGCGTCGAAGTCGCCTACTACTGGCGCACGTCCAGCTACAGCGGCAACGAGGGCGGCGCGTGCGTGGAGGTGGCCGCCTGCGCCCACACCGTCCACGTCCGCGACTCCAAGGTCGTCGACGGCCCCACCTTCGCCGTCGCCCCCGCCGCCTGGACCGCCTTCCTGGCGGGTGCCGTCGCGGGCTGATCGTGAGCGTGTTGCGAGCTGCTGATCCCGGCCCCGCCGTCGTCCTCATCACCGGTGTGATGGCCTCGGGGAAGTCCACCGTCGCCCAGGCCCTGGCCGAGCGGCTGTCAAAGGCTGTTCATGTACGCGGGGACGTCTTCCGGCGGATGGTGGTGTCCGGGCGGGCGGAGATGGTGCCGGGGGCGTACGAGGAGGCTGTGGCCCAACTCCGTCTCCGCTACCGGCTGTCGGCGATGACGGCCGACGCGTACGCGGACGAGGGCTGGACCGCCGTGGTGCAGGACGTGGTGCTGGGGGAGGAGCTGGCCGGGTACGTCGCTCTCGTGCGGACCCGACCGCTGTACGTCGTCGTGCTCGCCCCCGACCCGCGGGCCGTTGCCGAGCGGGAGGCCGGGCGGAGCAAGAGCGGTTACGGGGCCGGGTGGACGGTCGAGTCGCTGGACCGGGTGCTGCGGGAGGAGACACCGCGCATCGGGCTCTGGCTGGACACGACCGGTCAGACAGTGGAGCAGACGGTCGACACCGTCCTCGCGGGGCTCGAAGGCGCGCGGGTGGTGGGTGCGTCGGAGTCGGACCGACGTCCTGCTTGACGTGGCGCATGCGTCGGAGTCGGACCGACGTCCTGCTTGACGTGGCACATGCGTCGGCGGCCGGTCATGCGCCAGGGGTTCGGTGCTCCGGATGTGCGTGCATGCCCGTGGACGTCGACTGCCCCCGCTGACGCCGCTCCTACGCCTCGCAGCCGTAGTGCTTGGCGAGACGGGTGGCGGCTTCCCGCACCACGGCCGTGCTGTTGCGGATCGCGGTGTCCCGGTCGACGAGTTCCTTCTTCTCCGCCTGCGAGGGCGCGCTGAGCGTCACGGTGATGTACGGGGCGGTCGAGCCCATGCGGGCGGCGCAGCCGGTCGGCAGCGTGGCCTCGGCCTGGTCAGGGAGGGCCCAGCCGGTGAATCCGGGGCCGAGGGGGACAGAGCCCTTCTTCTGTTCGGGGGCGCCCTTGGTGTCTGCTATGACCAGTCCGTAGACACCGCGAGGGTAATCACTGTCCTTGTTGGCGCGCAGCACGCGGCACGACTTGAACACCGCGTAGTCGCCCTTGCCCTTCCGCTCCCACTCCTCCGCGCTGGCCCCGCCGCCCTCGCCGTCGTCGATCAGTTCCGCGGTCTCCCGGCTGAGCGCTCCGTAACACAGGCTCTGCGGCGGCGGTGGCTTCTCCTCGCCGTCGGGCCACAGGCTCGCCGTCACGACAGCCACCCCGGCAGCGCCGAGCACGATGGTCAGCGGCAGCCATTTCCTGTCCATCAGCAGCGCTCGCCCTTTTTCATGTCAGGGTCCTTGATTCCGTTCCGGTACCACTGCTGGGCAGCCGGCTGGAGACCGTCCTCGTACGCGCCGGGGCTCGCGCCCGGCTCCGTGTCCTCAGGCCCGCGCTCCTTCGCCATCTTGTGCAGCATGGCGTACAGCTCCTTCGGGCCCCCGTCGTCATGGCTGGTCATGGTGTTTCGGCGGTTGGTGACGACCTTGACGTTCTCGTCGTTCATGGACGCGGTAGTGCCCGCGTCCACCGTGTGCTGGACGGCGTCGCCGACGATCGGGATGGGCGTCGGCGCGCCACCCTGGACATGGTAATTGACCGCCTTCTGCCAGGCATTGACGTCCTTCTGCGCCTGCCCCAGGTCGTGGATGACGTCGCCGCGCACACCGTCGAGGTGGCCGAACACGGTCGAGGACTGCTTGACCCAGGCATGTGTTCCGTGCCGGATCAGGCGGCGTGGTCGGCCTTCAGGGTCCGCGTCGGTCGTCTCCGCTGCACCCGGGATGCCCACTGCTCGCTCGTCACCCGCGGCTCCACGTGATCAAACCGGGGTATGTCCGGCGGACGGCGCCACCCTGTCCTGCGAGCGACGACGAATGTATAGCGTGGGTGACTGATGAATGCGGGGCTTTGGCTTCGGTGGTGCTCGAGACGGGGATACGGGGAATTTCATGACGTTCGACGCGGAATGGGCGGCGCTACGGGCGGAATCGACGCAACGGGTCGACATGCGGCTCAACGGCGCCGGTGACGGCGGTGGAGGGCAGGGCGGGCCGAGTGCGCCGGATCTGGCGGTCAACCGGGGTGACCTCGGTGCGATCGGACATGACGCGTACGAACTGCGCACCCGACTGTCCAAGGACGGTGATCAGGCCCGGCCTTCGACGTTCGACGCGTCGATCGCGCTCACCAACGGCAACTTCGAGAGCGGATCCGCGCTGCTGAAGGTCCACGACCGGTGGAACACGCACCTGCACACTCTGCTTGATGCCTGTGCACAGATCTCGAACCATCTCAACTACACCAAGTCGGCCCATATGAAGGACGATGTCCAGATCGGCGGCGACCTGATCTCCGTGTCCAAGCTCAGCGACTACCTCAAGTAATCAACGGAGAACGGACATGCTGAAGTACGAGGACATCATCGACGCACCCGTCGGCCCGCTCCAGACGGCGGCAGACGCATGGTCGGACATGGTCACCCAGTTGGACCGGCTCGCAACGGACGCCTCCGACGGCATGAAGGTCAAGGCCGACAAGGCCGAGTGGGAAGGCGCCAACGCAGGCGTGACCAAGGCGTTCATAGGCAAGACCGCCAAGGAGTTCAAGGACGCCGCTGCCGAGGCCAAGGGTGTCAAGGCCCTTCTTGAGGATGCGCACACCGCCATCAAGCAGGCGAGGGACGACCTGGTGCGTATGCGCGACGACGAGGGCCCGGGGG
The DNA here is from genome assembly GCF_042885475.1 of Streptomyces sp. NPDC058051. Taxonomy (NCBI): domain Bacteria; kingdom Bacillati; phylum Actinomycetota; class Actinomycetes; order Kitasatosporales; family Streptomycetaceae; genus Streptomyces; species Streptomyces sp. NPDC058051. Next base: position 35,436 of record NZ_JBHVRW010000021.1, on the reverse strand, counting down.
CCGGCATCCACGTCGATGCCAAGGGGAAAGCGAGGGCGCGGCATCCTCTGGAGGAGGACGCCGGAGCCCGCCACGATCCGGACTATCCGGAGGCCTTGCGCAAGCAGCGGGCCGCTGTCGACGCCTGGCAGGAGAGGATCGACCTGATCGTCGAGAAGTGCAGGGAGAGCGACGAATCGTTCAAGCGCGCCCTCGAAGCCAACGTGACGGACCGCCCCGACTTCAACGCTCCCGAGTACGACAGCCTCGGTGAGGAACAGGAGGACGCCGCGGAGGCGAGCAGGACGGCCGAGGACATGGCGCGGCTCGTCAAGCAGAAGGGGGACGACATGTCCCCCGAGGAGTTCGACAGGTTCAACCAGGCGCTGGCACGGTACAAGGACAACCCGGTCTTCCAGGAGAAGTTCGCCACCACGCTCGGTGCGCGGGGAACGCTCGACTTCTGGGCGGATCTGGCCGATGTCAGCGACGGCGGGGATCTGATGAGGGCCCGCCGCGGTGACATGGCGGAGATGCAGAAGAACTTCAGCCTGGTCCTCGCAGGGGCGACGCAGTCCGACAGTCCCGCGATGCAAGCCTGGGAACGTGACATGGTGAAGCTTGGAGACGAGCAGATCCAGACCCGGGGCACCCGTGTCTACGGATTCCAGATCATGAGCAACTTCATGAGGGTCGGGGACTACGACGACAAGTTCCTCAACGACTACGGCAACGCGCTGGTGGCCACCGAGAAGAAGATGAAGCTGCCGTCCCACTACTGGAACAACGGGGTGGGCGGACCGGGCAAACTCAACTTCATGGGCGAGGAGTTCGGGCGTGATCCGATGACGGGCTTCATGACGGCACTCTCCAACAGCCCCGACGCGGCAACGGACTTCTTCAACACGAAGGAACCGAACGACAACGCTCAGTATCTTCTCTCGGGCAAGCGTGATGTGTTCGACGACACCCCGCTGGACCACGGCGACTCCAACCAGGCGAACGATGCCACAGGCAAGGCCCTGCTCGCCGCGGCCACCGGAATGAATCCGAACGACCCCGACGCGCCGCTGGCGGCGCACGGTCCGCAGCACCGGGAAGTACTGGAGCGGTCACTCAAATACATCGCGGAGGCGGGGGACGACTTCCCGTCCGAGATGCGCGACGACATGGCGATCGTGCTGGGCAATCACTCGGATGAAGTGCACTACACCGCGAGTGCGCTGGCCGACGATCCGAATGATGCGCAGCTCCTCGACCGGCACCATCTGATCGAGGTCGCCAAGCAGGTGTCGCGTGATCAGAACGCGTACGGAATCCTCAACGAGGCGCTGAACCAGGAGATGGTCCAGGACATCAACAACGATCATCCCAAGGACCCCAGAGAGACTCTGCTGCGTGCCGGTCACACCACGGGCTTCCTGGAGGAAGCGCGTTACCAGGCGCTGAAGACCGACAAGGAGGACCCCTCCTGGAACGCGAAGTGGCTGTACCACGGCTTCGGCGGTGCGGCGAACTTCATTCCGGTGGCGGGTGATGCCGTACAGCGCGGCGTGGACGCTCTCGCCTATCGCTGGCAATTGGAGGAGCAGGCCCGCATCGACGGCGAGATCCAGGAGACCAACACGAAGACCTTCGGGCAGCGCGAGCAGCAGCTTGCGGAGCTGGCTCGTCAGTGGCAGGCCGCGAACCCGAGCAGCTCTCACAGCGTGTACACCGCGACGGACGAGATCAACGGAGCGGCCTTCGACGGCAACGACCGGGCCAAGGGCCTTTTGGGGGACCAGTGAACATCGCGACAGGCCATCGCCGTACGGGGCTCTTCACCCGCCATGCGGCCGCTGCCGGCCTGTGCGCCGCGCTGCTTGCCGTGTCGGCCTGCGGCGGCGGTGACGACGGCGGGGGGCGCGGTTACGCGGTGCCGGAGCGGCTGTGCGGTGTCGGCGTCAGCGTGGACACGCTGGCACCGCTGCTGCCGGACGGAGAGAAGCTCGCGGAACGGGATTCCGGCTCCGCCCCCGGAAGTCTCCGGTGCGCGCTCACCGTCGACAAGCAGCCCGCGCTGTCCGTCGTCGGGGACGTACTGGAGACGGACGCCGATCCCTTCGCCGACGCGGACTGGTACCTCAGGCTGGGGAAGGATGCCGCGCCGCAGGACGGTGCGCAGTACCGGGGCACCCGCATCATGGATCGTTTCGCGCTCGCCGTGAAGGAGTGCGCGTACCGGGGTTCGCCGCGGAAGTACGCCGTCCTTGTCGAACTCGGCGAATCCGGGCCGGTGCCCGAGGACGTCGCCGACCGCCGCACGGCGCTGAAGGAATTCATCGACGGATTCGTACCGTCCGCGCTGAAGGCCCAGGGCTGTTCCTGAAAGGCCGAAAGCCCGTCCGGCACGACGTATGACGCGTGCCGGACGGGCTTTCCGTGGAGGCCGTGACCGGAATCGAACCGGTGTAACTCGAGTTGCAGTCGAGCCCCTGAGCCTCTCGGGCACACGGCCGTGCGTTTTCTTGCTGTGATCCGACCGTAGGGCCGGACGGCCCCGCGACTCAAGAGAACGGGGCGGGCCGCAATACGACTGCCATGCCGCGTTCACGATCGGCTCTCGCCGCCGCGCGTGCGGCAGGTCGCGGTCGTACGACCAACGGACGAGCGGCGGACCGTCCACCGACAGGGGCCACAGGAGGTCGTGCCCCTTACTCTTGGGCTCATGAGTGAGCTGGACCCACGAGACGCCGGTACCGATACCGGTACCGCCGTCCCCGCGGCGATACCGGCCCCGCCCGCCGCATCCGAAGGGGTGCTCGGGCGCACCTATCGGACGCTGAGTGTCGGCATCGTCTCCGTCGTGTTCCTGATCGCCTTCGAGGCGACCGCCGTGGGGACCGCGATGCCGGTCGCCGCCCGGGAACTGCACGGCATTCCGCTCTACGCGTTCGCGTTCTCCGCGTACTTCACCACCAGCCTGTTCGCCATGGTCCTCTCCGGACAGTGGGCGGACCGGCGCGGGCCGCTGGGGCCGCTGGCCACCGGGATCGGCGCGTTCGGGGCGGGGCTGCTGCTGTCGGGCACGGCGGGCGGCATGTGGACGTTCATCGCCGGACGGGCCGTCCAGGGGATCGGCGGCGGGCTGGTGATCGTGGCCTTGTACGTGGTGATCAGCAGGGCCTATCCGGAGCGCCTGAGGCCGTCGATCATGGCCGCGTTCGCCGCGAGCTGGGTGATCCCGTCCGTCGTCGGGCCGCTCGCCTCCGGAAGTGTGACCGAGCACCTGGGGTGGCGGTGGGTCTTCGTCGGCATCCCCGTCCTCGTGGTGTTCCCGCTGGCGCTCGCGCTGCCCGCGATCCGGCGCAGGGCGTCGGGGCCCGCCGACCCGGCGGCCCCCGTCGAGCCGTACGACCGACGCCGCATCCTGCTCGCGCTCTGCATCTCGCTGGGTGCCGGACTGCTCCAGTACGCCGGGCAGGAACGGAACTGGTTCGCACTGCTTCCGGCCGTCGCGGGCGTGGCCCTGCTCGTCCCCGCCGTGCGGGGGCTGCTCCCGCCGGGCACGGGCCGGGCCGCGCGCGGGCTGCCCTCGGTGGTGCTGCTGCGCGGGGTGGCGGCCGGGTCGTTCATCGCCGCCGAGTCCTTCGTCCCCCTGATGCTGGTGACCCAGCGCGGGCTGAGCCCGACCCTGGCCGGGCTCTCGCTCGCGGCCGGGGGCGGCACCTGGGCGCTCGGCTCGTACGTGCAGTCCCGGCCGCGCGTGGAGCCGTACCGGGAGCGCCTGATGGTGGGCGGCATGGTGCTGGTCGCCGCGGCGGTCGCGGCCGCACCGTCCGTGCTGATCGACGCGGTGCCGGTCTGGACCGTGGCCGTGGCCTGGGCCTTCGGGTGCTTCGGCATGGGCATGGTGATCGCGTCGACGAGCGTGCTGCTGCTGAAGCTGTCGGCGCCGCACGAGGCGGGCGCGAACTCGGCCGCCCTCCAGATCTCGGACGGGCTGTCGAACGTCCTGCTGCTGGCCGCCGGCGGTGCTGCCTTCGCGGCCCTCGGCGGCGGTGCGGTGGGGGCCGTGCACGGGGCGGCGGAGGCCGGGACCTCCGGATCCCACCCGGGGGCCTTCGCCGCGGTCTTCCTGCCGATGGCGGGCGTGGCGCTGGCGGGGGCGTGGGTGGCGGCCCGGGTGCGGGTGAAGTCCTAAGGGCTGCCCCGTAATCCCTGGCGGGCGCGACGACAGCTACGGCACCTCGCCGCGTTGTCGGGACATCTGCATACATCCAGTATGCGGACGTCCCTCCGCCTTGCGATGCACCGCATCTGACGCCGCGCGCTGATCCGCCACGGATTACGGGACAGCCCTTTAGCTTGATCTTTAACCTCGGGGTCCGAACGAGTCCTCGTACTTGATCACTCGGAGTGGTAACTGCCCTGCACGTAAGCGGCCTTCGGCTGAGCATGTGATCCGACCAAGGAACACACAACGCCCAGCACGAAGGCCGTGGGGATGAGTCTGTCGCATCATGTTGTCCGGCAGGATCCGTTTGCGGAACTGTCACGCTTCCCGGGTGCGTTCTACTCCTGTCTGACCAGGCGTGCGGATGCGTTGTTCGAGCTCGCGGACGCGGTGTTGTGTGCGGATGGTCCGGTCCGGTCCGGTCGCTGGTGGAGCTGTCGCTGGTGGGCGAACACCGTCGCGGGCACGGCGGGCTCTACGACGCCCTGTCCGCGGGCCGGGTCGATGTGGCCCGGCTGCGGCGGGCCCTGGTGACAATGCCGCTGCCGCGGGCGGCGGACGGCCGGCTGGTCCTGGCCGCCGACCTCACCTGCTGGCTGCGGCCCAGCGCACACACCTCACCGCAGCGGATCCTGTGCCACACCTACGGGCGGGGCAAGGACCAGCACGTTCCCGTGCCCGGCTGGCCGTACTCGGTGATCTGCGCCCTGGAGACGGGCCGCAGTTCCTGGACCGCTCCGCTGGACGCGCTGCGTCTGGCACCGGGTGATGATGCCGCGGCCGTCACCGCGCGACAGATGCGCGAGCTTGTCGAGCGGCTGACGGCGGCCGGGCAGTGGAAGGACGGCGACCCGGAGATCCTGATCGTGGTGGACGCCGGCTACGACGTGCCCCGCCTGGCCTTCCCGCTGAAGGATCTGCCGGTGCAGGTACCGGGCCGGATGCGCTCGGACCGCGTCCTGCGCAGGGCCGCTCCGACCCGCGAGCCCGGCGTGAGGGGCCGTCCGCCCCGCCACGGCGGCGAGTTCGTGTTCGGCGACCCCGCCATGAGGGCCAGATCGCTACGCGGGTTCTGCGGCTTCTCGACAAGGCGCGTCAGGGAACCGCTCTCGTCGACCTCCGCGACACCGAACTCGCGGGGGTCGGGCACCTTGTGGACGACCACCTGGGCGGCCGGGCGGGATCCGGCGAAGTCCTTGGCGATCTCGCCCACGCCGTCCATGAGCATGTTGTCGCCGAGGTACATGACGAAGTCATCGGCCCCCAGGAAGTCCCGGGCGACCAGTACGCAGTGGGCCGGGCCCAGGGGTTGGTCCTGGCGGATGTAGGTGATCCGGACGCCCAGCCGGGAGTCGTCCCCGATCGCCGCGGCGATCTCGGGGGCCCACTCCCCGACCACCACGCCGATGTCGGTGACGCCGAGGTCCTTGATGCTCTCGATCACGTGCTGCAGGACGGGCTTGTTCGCGATGGGGATGAGTTGCTTCGGCATGGAGTGGCTGAATGGCCTGAGGCGGGTTCCCATTCCACCGGACAGCACAAGGGCCTTCATCGGGCTCTCCGCACGTCGAAATAAGGGATTCGAAATGCATATTTGCCGGCAGGGCGTAAAAGAGGGAATCGGCCGGGCGGCTGACACCTGCGCATGCTGTTCCCCGGCGGATTTCCGCACCGCCGATACCGCCCTTTGCTATTTCGGATTCACCATCCGACATGAGTCTCTTCGAATGGCCTGCCGGAAGTCAATGACGCCTTATTCCAGGCCTGCAAGGTTTTGTCAAATGGATGTCAAGCGGAGGGCCTTGAGAGGGAACGCAGCCGAGTGTGCACACGCCGGTAACCTGCCGGCGGCATGCGCGACCACGGTCGGACGGCAACGCAAAGCAGGCGCCCGCGGTGGCGGGCGCCTGCCGGTGACTTCGTCGCGTCAGACGAGCAGAACGGACTTTCCGATGGCCGTGCGGGCCGCGATGGCCGCGTGGGCGTCGGCTGCCTGGTGCAGCGGGTAGGTCTGCCCGATCAGCGGTCTGATACGGCCCATCGCCGCCTCGGCCAGGATGTACTGGGCCAGTTCGCGCCGCTCCTGGTCCGCGAGCTGCACGTCCTGGATGCCCCGCACGGCGATGCCGAGGCGTTCCGCGGCCTGGGGGTCGATCTCGGCGAATTCCCCGCTGGGCGCTCCGTGCGCGGAGAACCGCCCGCCGCGCGCCGTGACGGTCAGGGCGGCTCGGCCGATGGCGCCACCGGCGCCGTCGAGGACGACGTCGGCACCGGCTCCACCGGTGGCCGCCAACACCTGTTCGGGCCAGTCGGCCGCGGAGTAGTCGACGACGAAGTCGGCCCCGCTCCTTCGGACCTGGTCGAGCTTGCGCTTGCCACGGGCCGCGCCGATGACCTGTGCCCCGGACTGGTGCGCGAGCTGGACCAGGAGATTGCCCATACCGCCGGCCGCGGCCAGGACCAGCACCGCGTCGCGCGGGGTGACGCCGGCCGCCGCGAAGATGGTCAGCGCCACCGGACCGTCGTTGAGGAGCGCGGCCGCCTGCGGCAGGCTCAGCCCGTCGGGCACGGAGAGCAGCGCTTCGGCCGGGACCACGACGCGTTCGGCGTAGCCGCCGTATCCGCCGGTGTGGGCGACGACGGGTCGGCCCACCCACGCGGGGGCGACTCCCTGGCCGACCGAGAGGACCGCTCCGGCCACTCCGTCACCCGGCACGTAGGGCGGGCTCACGGGGAAGAAGTCGCCGCCCAGGCCGGCGCGCACCTGGGTCTCAAGGAACAGGATGTCCGCCGCGGACACCCCGATCACCGCCTGTCCCGGCCCGGCGACGAGGTCGGGCACCTCGGTGGCGGCGAGGACCTCTGGCGGTCCGAAGCGTTCCACCTGTACCACTCGCATGACGATCCTCTTCCTGGCTTGCGCGGTCGGGGCGGTGGAGCGGGGTCCGGGATCCCTCCTTCACGGGTGCGCGTCGGCGCCGGTGGCCAGCACTCCGGGATCCCCCTCGGACCAGGCGTTGTCCACGGCCAGCCGGGCGAACCGCCAGGTGTCACCGCTGCGGACCAGTTCCCCCTCGAAGAGGTTCATCGAGATGAACTGGCGCTCGTGGTCCGGCTTCGCTCCCTCGCCGGGCGGGAAGTGCCGGCCCAGGACCTGGGCAGCGAGGGTGGCGGCGTCGCCCTCCACCGCGATCCGGAGATTGCTGACCGAATGCGTGGTGTCCAGCGGGCCCATGGAGGCGAGAAATCCTCCCACGACGACGTCGCGGCCCTCGATCGGTGGAAAGTCGAGACCGGTCTTACGGCCGACCTTGCTGAAATCGACGACGACGTCCTCGGTGACCGCCGATGCGAACAGATCGGCATTGTTCGTGTCGATCCCCATGGCCCAGCGATGCAGGGCATCGGCCACTTCCTGGCGATCGTGCGCTATGCGGCCCCAATCGGCGGCCACGGAGCTGGATTTCACGTTGCTTCTCCAGAGAGGAAGGGGATGGAGTGCAGAGGCGGACGAGGGGAACCGCGAAGCGGTCCGTGCGCGGGCCGGATGCCCGCGGCTGCCGGGCCGGGCGTCAGACGGAGACGGCGGCGCCGTCCCCGGCCTTGGAGCCGGAGCCACCGGCATCGGCATCGGCATCGGCATCGGCCTGGGCGATCCGGCCGCTGCGGTAGAGCAGGACGCTGATGACCAGCCCGGCCAGGAAGATGCCGGCCGACCACCAGTAGGCGGTGTAGTAGCTCTCCATGGCGGCCTGTGCCACGGCTTGCGGGGTGCGGCTCTTGCCGGCCAGATAGCTCGCGGCCGCGCTGGTGGCGACGGTGTTGAGCAGCGCGGTGCCGATCGAACCGCCGATCTGCTGAACGGTGTTGACCGAGGCGGAGGCGACGCCGACGTCCTCGGGAGCGACCCGGTAGGAGGCCATGCTGATGGCCGGCGCGCTGATCGATCCCAGCCCCACACCCATGACCAGCAGCGGCCACAGCAGGGCCATGAAGCTGGTGTTCAGGTCGGTGCTGGTCAGCCAGACCAGGCTGGCCGCGGTGAGCCCCATCCCAACAGGGATGACGGGCTTGGGGCCGAAGCGGGGCACGAGCACGCCGGCGGACACGGTCGAGCCGATCACCATCGCGGCGACCAGCGGCAGGAACGCCAGCCCCGTCTGGACCGGCGTGTAGCCGAGCCCCTGCTGCAAGTAGTAGGTGAGGAACAGGGAGGAGCCGAACTGCCCGACGCCGGCGATGAGCAGCGACAGGAACGACGCCCCGCGCGTGCGGTCGAGGAGCAGGCGCAGCGGCAGAAGGGGCTGCTTGGCCCTGGTCTGCCAGGCGGTGAAAGCGATCAGCAGGACCACGCCGACGGTGAGATTCCCCCAGGTGGACGGCGAACTCCAGCCGTGGCTCTCGGCGTTGGAGAACCCGAACACCAAGCCGAAGAGGCCGACCGAGACCAGGACGGTGCCGATCAGGTCGAGCTTCTGACCCTGGCCGTGGGCGCCCCTGCCCAGCAGGGCGGAGCCGCCCGCGAAGGCCACGGCGGCGAAGACCAGGTTGACGTACAGGCACCAGCGCCAGTCCAGGTACTCGGTGATCAGCCCGCCGGCCAGCAGGCCGATCGCGCCGCCGGCTCCGGCCACGGCGCCGAAGATGCCGAACGCCTTGCCCCGCTCCTTGTCGTCGCTGAACGTCGTGGCCAGCAGTGACAGGGCAGCGGGGGCGAGCAGCGCGCCGAACAGGCCCTGCGCGCTGCGAGCGGCGACCAGCAGCCCGAAGCTCGTCGCGGCGCCGCCCGCGGCAGAGGCGAGGGCGAAGCCGACCAGGCCGGTCAGGAAGGCCCGCTTCTGGCCGAAGAGGTCGGCGACCCGGCCGCCCAGCAACAGGAGGCTGCCGAAGGCCAGGGCGTAGGCGGTGATGATCCACTGCCGGTTGCCGTCCGAGAAGCCGAGGTCCGCCTGGGCCGAGGGCAGGGCGATGTTCACGATCGACGTGTCCAGGATGACCATCAACTGGGCGATTCCGACGACCGCCAGGATCCACCACCGGAATTCGTGAGTCCGGTCCGCGGTGGGCGGCTGACCGGCTCCTCCGCCCGGTGACGTACCGACCGCGTCCTGGGTGCTCATGAGGCTCTCCAAAGAAAGTGGATATCGCGCATCAACTTACCCGCAGGCTAGCAGCGAACTTGATAGAGCGCATCCACTTAGGGGGTGTGCCGGGCGGAGAGCAGCGGGTTGTTCGGACCGCGGCGTCCTAAAGTGGTGCCATGACCTCGACCTCAGCCGCCGATCAGGACACCGGAGCCGTCGATGGCGAGCGGCCGCTGCGCCGGGACGCCGAACGCAACCGTGGCCGCATCCTGGAGGCCGCCCGCGAGGTGTTCGCAGCGCGCGGTCTCGAGGCGACCCTCAACGACATCGCTCACCACGCGAACCTCGGAGTCGGCACGGTCTACCGGCGTTTCCCCAACAAGGACGTGCTGGTGGAGGCGTTGTTCGTGGAGCGCCTCCAGGAGATCCAGGCGGCGGCGGAGAACGCTCTGCGCGAACCGGACCCCTGGGACGGGCTGCTCGGCTTCATGGAGTGGATGACCGCCTCGCTGGCCCAGGACCGCGGTCTGTACGAGGTCTCTGTGAACGGCTCGCACGGTCACAGGCTCGTCGCCCGGGCCCGCGACGACATGTGCCGGTGCGTCGCGCAGTTGATCGAGCGAGGCGAGCGTGAGGGCGACCTGCGCCCCGGCGCCAGCGGAACCGACGTGCTCGCCTTCATGGTCATGCTGGGAGCCGTCGTCGAATACGCTCGCGGCGTCCGTCCGGAACTGTGGCGCCGATATCTGGGCATCTTCCTCGACGGTCTGCGCAACACCCCCGACCGCCAGGACACCCTGACGGAGCCCGCGCTCAGCGACGCGGAACTCGACCGTGCCGTCTATTGGTTCACCGACCGCGACCACGCGAAGCCCGGTTCCGGGGCCTAGCTTGATCTTTAACCTGTGCGGCGTGGTCGTGGGGTCGTTGACTTCTTCTGTCTCATGCCTGACTTGCCGATGGTGTGCACGTCGTGGGGTGGGGTGGGTCGGGTGTTCTTGCGGCCCGGCGGCCGTCCTGGTCCGGGGCGGGAAGGTTTCGGTGCTGCGGCGGGACAGGTCGCCTGCGGGCGGAGGTGCCGAAAAGCGCGGCGGACTCGGGCGGGAGTCAGTCTGTCGGGCGGGCTTGGTTTCTCCCACGGCCGCCGGAGGTCGGCCGCCCGCGGGCGGGCCAGACGCAGCTGGGTGAAGACGGCGAGGATCAGCCAGGTCCAGCGGTCGGCTGCTTCGGGGGTACGGATTTTCGGGCAGGTCCAGCCCAGGGTCTGCTTGAACAGGCGGAAGGTGTGTTCGATGTCGAAGCGCCGCAGGAATGCCTGCCAGAGCAGATCGACCTGGGCAGGGGCGGCGTCGGTGCCCGACCACCACAGCCAGACCGGTTTCGGTGTCGCGCCGCTGGGCGGGTGGTTAGCGCATCCGGCCCGGTACCTGCACCGGCAGATCCTTCAGCGGGAAGGTCAGGCGGGGCACGTCGTAGCCGGCGTCCACCACGATCAGGATCTCCGGGTCGCCGTCCTTCCACTGCCCGGCCGCCGTCAGCCGCTCGACAAGCTCGCGCATCTGTCGCGCGGTGACGGCCGCGGCATCATCACCCGGTGCCAGACGCAGCGCGTCCAGCGGAGCGGTCCAGGAACTGCGGCCCGTCTCCAGGGCGCAGATCACCGAGTACGGCCAGCCGGGCACGGGAATGTGCTGGTCCTTGCCCCGCCCGTAGGTGTGGCACAGGATCCGCTGCGGTGAGGTGTGTGCGCTGGGCCGCAGCCAGCAGGTGAGGTCGGCGGCCAGGACCAGCCGGCCGTCCGCCGCCCGCGGCAGCGGCATTGTCACCAGGGCCCGCCGCAGCCGGGCCACATCGACCCGGCCCGCGGACAGGGCGTCGTAGAGCCCACCGTGCCCGCGACGGTGTTCGCCCACCAGCGACAGCTCCACCAGCGACCGGACCGGACCATCCGCACACAACACCGCGTCCGCGAGCTCGAACAACGCATCCGCACGCCTGGTCAGACAGGAGTGGAACGCACCCGGGAAGCGTGACAGTTCCGCAAACGGATCCTGCCGGACGACATGATGCGACAGACTCATCCCCACGGCCTTCGTGCTGGGCGTTGTGTGTTCCTTGGTCGGATCACATGCTCAGCCGAAGGCCGCTTACGTGCAGGACAGTTACCACTCCGAGTGATCAAGTACGAGGACTCGTTCGGACCCCGAGGTTAAAGATCAAGTTGGACGCCGTGCGGTACCGCGCGGTCCTCGACATGCCCAGGATCGCGGAACGGCTCCCCGGGTTCGCCGCGTAGCGCGCATCTGTGAAGAGGGTCTCAGTGGGCCCGAACCATCGCTCGTCCATACGGGGTTCCGGTCGGCCCCCCGGTAGGGTGGCCCGGTTGTCGTATCGCGTGCGAGTCCGTCCCGGCCCGTACGGACAGCGCCCCACGTACCCGAGAGACCCGAACCGGAGACCGTGACTACTACCGCCTCCCACCACCTCTCACCCGCCTTTCCCGGCCGCGCCCCCTGGGGCACGGCCGGCAAGCTGCGAGCCTGGCAGCAGGGCGCCATGGAGAAGTACATCCAGGAGCAGCCGCGGGACTTCCTCGCGGTCGCCACCCCCGGCGCGGGGAAGACCACCTTCGCGCTGACCCTCGCGTCATGGCTGCTGCACCACCACGTCGTACAGCAGGTCACCGTCGTCGCGCCGACCGAGCACCTGAAGAAGCAGTGGGCCGAGGCAGCGGCCCGGATAGGGATCAAGCTCGACCCCGACTACAGCGCGGGGCCGCTGAGCAAGGAGTACGACGGCGTCGCGGTCACCTACGCGGGTGTCGGCGTCCGCCCGATGCTGCACCGCAACCGCTGCGAGCAGCGCAAGACCCTCGTGATCCTCGACGAGATCCACCACGCGGGCGACTCGAAGTCCTGGGGCGAGGCGTGCCAGGAGGCGTTCGACCCGGCCACCCGGCGGCTCGCGCTCACCGGTACGCCGTTCCGGTCCGACACCAACCCGATCCCCTTCGTCGTGTACGAGGAGGGGAACGACGGAATCCGGCGCTCCTCGGCCGACTACACGTACGGCTACGGCAACGCGCTGGCCGACGGCGTCGTCCGGCCCGTGATCTTCCTCAGCTACAGCGGCAACATGCGCTGGCGCACCAAGGCCGGTGACGAGATCGCCGCCCGGCTCGGCGAGCCGATGACCAAGGACGCCATCGGGCAGGCCTGGCGCACCGCCCTGTCGCCCACCGGGGACTGGATCCCCAATGTGCTGAGCGCCGCCGACAAGCGGCTGACCGAGGTGCGCAAGGGCATTCCCGACGCCGGCGGGCTCGTCATCGCCACCGATCAGGAGTCGGCGCGCGAGTACGCCAAGATCCTGAAGAAGGTCACGGGTGAGAAGGCCACCGTGGTCCTCTCCGACGAGAAGGCCGCGTCGAAGAGGATCGACCAGTTCAGCGAGGACGGATCGCGCTGGATGGTCGCGGTCCGCATGGTGTCGGAGGGCGTCGACGTGCCCCGCCTCGCCGTGGGCGTGTACGCCACCACGATCTCCACGCCGCTCTTCTTCGCGCAGGCCGTCGGGCGTTTCGTGCGCTCGCGAAGGCGCGGCGAGACCGCTTCCGTCTTCGTCCCGACCATTCCGATGCTGCTCGACTTCGCCAACGAGATGGAGGTCGAACGGGACCACGTCCTCGACAAGCCCAAGAAGGGCAGCGACGAGGAGAACCCGTTCGCCGAGGAGGACAAGCTCCTCGCCGACGCCGAGAGGCTGGAGGACGAGGAGACCGAGGACCAGCTGCCCTTCGAGGCACTGGAGTCCGACGCGGTCTTCGACCGGGTGCTCTACGACGGTGCCGAATTCGGCATGCAGGCGCACCCCGGCAGCGAGGAGGAGCAGGACTACCTGGGGATTCCGGGACTTCTGGAACCGGACCAGGTGCAGCTGCTGCTCCAGAAGCGGCAGACGCGGCAGATCGCGCACAGCCGCCAGAAGCCGGCCGGGGACGCCGATCTGCTGGAGAAGCCGGCCGAGGCGCGGCCGGTGGTCACCCACAAGCAGTTGCTGAGTCTGCGCAAACAGCTCAACACGATGGTGTCCGCGTACACACATCAGAGCGGCAAACCGCACGGAGTGATCCACACCGAGCTGCGTCGGGTGTGCGGCGGGCCGCCCAGCGCGGAGGCCACGGCCGGGCAGATCCAGCAGCGGATCCAGAAGGTCCAGGAGTGGGCGACGCGTATGCGGTAGGGGCGACGCGTATGCGGTGAGGACGCCCTCGTGAAGTGCCGGCCCGGGGCGGGGACAGCGGTCCTCGCCCCGGGCCGGCGCCGTTGGCGCGGATCAGGTGCGGATCAGGCTCGGCTGCCGGGTGCGGGTCGGGCGCGGTCGCCGGGTGCGGTTGCCGGATGCGGGTCGGGCGTCGTTGCCGGGTGAGTGGATGTCGTACGTACGGCTACCGGGCGTGCGGCTACCAGACGAACGCTGCGGACTGGTTGACCGTGGCCACGCACGGAACCGTGGCCGACGTCGGGGACGACGCCACGATCTGCAGTGACCAGTTGGTGGCGCTCGGCGGACTGGACAGCACCGCGGAATTCGTGGTGTCACCCGCCGCCAGGGTGCCGGAGGTGAGCTTCAGCGGTCCCAGGGTGATCGGGTTGGGGCTGGTCATACCGGGGTTGGTCTTCCCGGAGAACTGCACCTCACTGGTGACGCCGCCCGAGGTCTTGGTGAGCTTCAGCGTCGTCGTGATGCTGTTCGGGTCGGCGCTGGTGCCGGTCGGCATGGTGATCGCCGTGGAGTTGATCTTGATGGTCTTGGACGTGCCCGAGTCGGCCGCGGTCAGGGTCGCGAGACCGCTGCCCCAGGTCCCGCAGTCGTACGTGGCGGTCGCGGTGAGCGGGGTCACCGCCTGGGCCGTCGGTGCCAGGGCGAGCGCGGCGGCCGCGGTACAGGCGGCGGCGAGCACGAGCGGGACGCGGACGCGTCTTCGGTTCGACGGCCGTACATGCGACGGCCGTACAGAAGTGATCGACATGACGGGAGGGACTCCTTCCGGTTGAATTCCGCAGATGCGAAGAAATCGCCGTATGCGATCTTCTTGCGGAGCTGCGTGCCGGGCCCGGCATGTCGGGTGCAGTGAAACCGTGATCTTCGGAGATGTCAAGAGATGTCAACGCGTGCGTGAAAAGTGCCGACGGAAATGCTTTTCGAGCATTTCAGACAAGGATCAGTCAATTCTCTCTTGACTTCTCCGCACGCGACCTCCTCAATGTGCGCAATCAATGGGCCATGGAGGGGTGTCTGGTGATTCGACGACGAAGACCGGGCGTGACCGGTCTGCTCGCTGCCTGCTTCGTACTCTTACTGAGCTGCGCCGGGGCCACCGCCCAGGCCGCACCGCCGGCCGGGCAGCAGGCCGCCTCCGGCACGGTCACGCCGACCGTCCACTGCACCCTGCCCGCGGGTCAGGGAGAGGCGACCGGGCCGCAGGAGATGACCGTCGAACTGTCGCCCGCGGTCGTCGCCCCGGGCGGCAAGGTGCATGCGAAGGTCACGCTCGGTCCGTCCCCCGCCACGAGCGGTCTGGCGCTGGACGACGTGCCGACCATCCCCAGCCTCGACCTCGCCATGTCCGGTGGGGCCTCGGGAACCGTCACCGTGCGGGGCGCCGAGTTCACGATGGACATCCCGGCCGGGACACCCATCGAACTGCCGCCGTACGAAGGTGACTTCCTGGTTCCGGCGGACGCGTCCGGCGACATCTCGTTCGCCCCGGTCCGCACGTTGACGCAGACCAAGGTGCTCGGCTCGGTCTTCGAGACGCCCTGCGACGTGGTCGGCGGGGCCGGCAGCGTCGGCAGCGTCTCGGTGGAGGGCACCGGCACCGAGCCCGCCACCCTGACCGCACCCGCCGATCCGGTACGGCCCAACACCGCTGTCACGCTGGGCGGTTCGGACTGGACGCCGGGCGGCACACCCGTGCCCTCGCTCTGCGCGGTGGGGGGTGGTGGCTGCGATCCGCTGAAGTTCAAGAGCCACACGCTCACCATCGACAGCTACGGAACGCTGCACGGTACGGCCACCCTCGCGGAGGCCGGGGCGGTTCCGAACGGCGCGTACGCGGTGAAGGTCAACGACGGTACGAAGGAAGCCACCGCCCCCCTCACCGTCGAGGCCGTCGCGGCCGGCGACCGCGAGATCGCGCTCTCGCAGAGCAGCGGTCCGGTCGGCAGCGTGATCACGGTCAGCGGCCGGAACTACAACCCGGACCGGTGGATCAACGTCATCGGGCTCGACGCGACGGGGACCGGGCTCGATGACAGCGCCGTCTACGTCAAGAGCGGCCCGGACGGCACCTTCGCCGTCGAGTTCACCGTGATCTCCGATGCCGTCGTCGCCGTCCAGGCCGACGAGGGCAATGACCCGGCGACCGTGCGCACCGCACCGTTCACCGTCTCCACGGGCGGGGGAGGGGGCGGTGAGAGCGCCGACCAGAGACTGAACACCTCGGTCCGGGCCGGGACACTGTCCATGGTCCAGGACGGTGACACCGTCGACTTCGGTACGACGGTCCTGGGCACCGGCAGCGGTGTGCAGCGCTCCCGGCTCAACCGGGTCGAGGTGGAGGACGCCCGCGGTGTCAACAGCGGGTGGTCCCTGACCGCCACCCTCACCGGCTTCACCAGCCCCGACGGGGGCACCATCCCGCCGGATGCCGTCCGGTGGACACCCCGGTGCGCGGGCCAGAACGGGAGTGTGGGGGTGCCGGTCGCAGGGTCGCCCACCGCGCTCGGGAGTGAGGCGGCGAGCCTCTGCCGGATGAATCCGGACGGGGCCCGTCCGTTCACCGGCGGCCGGTTCGACGCCGACGCCGATCTCACCCTGACCGTTCCCGGATTCACCCGGCCAGGAGATTACAGCGCCACCCTGACACTCACTCTTCTCTGAGGTCTCAGAGGTCTCAGAGGTCTCTGAGTTCTTCGAGTTCTTCGAGTTCTTCGAGATCTCCGAGAGGTGTCACCGTCCGGAAAGAAACGCACCGAAGACGCCCGCCTGATCCGAATCGCACGGGAGCAGGCGGGCGTCCCCCTTTTCGCATTCGGAGAATTTCCGTAGTCACGGAGGAGCCGCATGTCCTTACGGCCGGGATCGAGAAGACCGGAAGAAGCGAGAAGAGCTGAAGGGGCGGGAAGAGCTGACGGGTC
The DNA here is from genome assembly GCF_042885475.1 of Streptomyces sp. NPDC058051. Lineage (NCBI taxonomy): Bacteria > Bacillati > Actinomycetota > Actinomycetes > Kitasatosporales > Streptomycetaceae > Streptomyces > Streptomyces sp. NPDC058051. The sequence goes on along the minus strand of NZ_JBHVRW010000021.1, from coordinate 18,952 downwards.
GAGAAGACGGGGAGGGCCGGCAGGACGGGAAGCGTCGGCAGGACGGGGAGGGTCGGCAAGACGGGGAGGGTCGGCAAGACGGGGCGCGGTGGTGCGTCGGGCCGTCGCGCTCACCGCCGGAGCCGTGCTCGCCTGGACCGGTGGGACCGTCGCCCTCGCCCCCGTCGCTCATGCGGGCACGGTCACGCCGACCGTCCACTGCACCCTGCCCGCCGGCCAGGGCGAGGCCACCGGGCCGCAGCAGATGAGCGTCGACCTCTCGCCGGCCGTGGTCGATCCGGGCGGCAAGGTCCACGCCAAGGTCACCCTCGGCCCGTCTCCCGCCACCAGCGGGCTCAGCCTGAGCGACGTGCCCACCACCCCCAGCATCGACCTCGCCATGTCGGGCGGCGCGACCGGCACCGTCACCGTCACCGGCCCCCAGGTCAACCTCGACATCCCGTCCGGTCAGCCCATCGAGATCCCGCCGTACGAAGGGGACTTCCTCATCCCCGTCGACGCGAGCGGACCGATCTCCTTCGCCCCGGTACGCAATCTCACGCGTACGAAGGTGCTCGGCTCCACCTACGAGACCCCGTGCGACGTGGTCAGCGGCGGCGGCTCCATCGGGACCGTCACCGCCGAGGGCACCGCGGGTCTGCCCGCCACCCTGACGGCACCCACCGCCGCCGTCCGGCCGTCCACCGGCGTTGCTCTCACCGGCAGCCTGTGGACCGCCGGCGCCACCCCCGTACCGTCGCTGTGCGCGGCGGACGGCGGCGGCTGCGACGCCGGAAAATTCGTCTCCAGCACCCTCGCGATCAGCGGATCGGGGGAGTTGACGGGCAGCGCGGTGCTGGCCGCCGCCGGCAGCGTGGCCGACGGCTCGTACCTGGTGAAGGTCGGCGACGGTACGAAGGAGGCGACGGCGCCCCTGACCGTCAAGGCGTACGTTCCCGGCGGGCCGCGGACCATCGCCCTCTCCCGCGCCGGCGCGCCGCTCGGCAGCGTCGTCGAGGTGACCGGCAGCAACTACTTCCAGGACCGGTGGATCAACACCGTCGGCCTGGACGCGAGCGGGGCCACGCTCGACGACACCGCCGTCTATGTGAAGAGCACCTCTGACGGCACGTTCCGCGCCGAGTTCACCGTCTCCGACCCCGCCCTCGCGGCGATCCAGGTCGACGAGGGCAACGATCCGGCCACCGTGCTGACCACCCCGTTCACCGTGACCGACGCGTCCGCGACCCTGTCCGCAGGCGCCGCGAAGGTCAAACCCGGCGGAACGATCACCCTCTCCGGGGGTGACTGGCCGACCGGGACCACGCCCGCCGCCGCGCTCTGCGCCGCCGACGGCAGTGCCTGCGACAGTGCGCGGATCAGCGGCTCCACCCTCCGGATCGGCACCGACGGGACGCTCACCGGTACGGTCACCGTGGCCGGATCCACCCCGCGCGACGTGTACGCGCTCCAGGTCACCGCGGGAGGAGCCCAGGCCCTCACCCCGCTGACCGTCGCCCCGACCTTCGTCGTCCTCACCCCGTCGGCGGGGCCGAAAGGCACCGCCGTCACCGTGCTCGGGCAGGGGTTCGCGAAGGTCGCCACCGTATCCATCGTCGGGCTGAGGGCCGACGGTTCGGAGACGTCCGATCCGGTGAGGACCAAAGTGGTCGGGCTGGACGGGGCGTTCTCGCAGACCTTCACGGTCGGCGCCGCGGACACCGTCGCGATCCGCGTCCGGGAGGTCCTCGTCAACCCGCGCACCGAGACGGCGGCGTTCACCGTCCAGGACGGGACCGCCCCCGCCGGACCGTCCTTCGCGCTCTCGCCCCCCGAGGGCCCCGTCGGCACGGTGGTCCAGGTGACCGGCCGGGGCTTCGCCCCCGTCGCGACGGTCTCGGTGACCGGCCGCACCGCGGAGGGGAAGCAGACCTCGGACTCGTACGTCACCCGGATCATCGGACTCGACGGCACGTTCGCCCTCAACTTCACCGTCCGCGACCCGGCGACGCGTGCGATCCGCGCCTCCGAGGTCCTCGTGAACGGAAAAATTATGCAACAGTCGTTCGCAGTGAGTTAACGATCGTTCCCCTCTGGTGTGCGGAGCGTCACCGAGCCGTCGGCCGACCTGGACGCGCGTAGACGTCCAGGTTTCGGTCGGCGTGGCGCTGACCGGCGCTTATGCTTCTTCGTGACAACTCCGCTTCCGGCGACGATCGGATTCTGGACGAGGTCTTCCGCTGAGCGAACTGGCTCGCTACTGTCCAAAAAATGCACGCCCCGTGGCAACGCCGCCGCGGAGCGCAGCCGGATGCCTTGGCCAGTCCGGCGGCCTCCCCGTGCGTCGCCGCTGGGACCGGTGGCACACACCCCGTGGGAAACCAGCCGCCGCTCACCACAGAGGAGAGGGCGTCGTGACCGCGGAGACCTCCCAGACGCTCGACCGAGGACTACGCGTCCTCAAACTGCTCGCCGACACCGACCACGGCCTGACCGTCACCGAGTTGTCCAACAAACTCGGGGTCAACCGAACCGTGGTCTACCGTCTGCTCGCCACACTGGAACAACATGCCCTGGTGCGCCGGGATCTGGGCGGCCGGGCCAGGGTGGGTCTCGGCGTGCTGCGCCTGGGCCGCCAGGTGCATCCGCTCGTGCGGGAAGCCGCGCTGCCCGCGCTGCGGTCCCTCGCCGAGGACATCGGGGCCACCGCCCATCTCACGCTGGTCGACGGCAGCGACGCGCTGGCGGTCGCCGTCGTGGAGCCGACCTGGACCGACTACCACGTGGCCTACCGGGCCGGCTTCCGGCACCCGCTGGACCGGGGCGCCGCAGGCCGGGCGATCCTCGCCGCCCGCCAGAAGCCGGTGGGCGAGACCGCCTTCACCCTCACCCACGGCGAACTGGAGGCCGGGGCGAGCGGAGCCGCAGCCGCGCTGGTGGGAGTGACGGGGGTCGAAGGCAGCGTCGGCGTGGTGATGCTCGCGGACGCCGTACCGGAACGGGTCGGGCCGCGCGTGGTGGACGCGGCCCGCGAGGTGGCGGACGCGCTGAGGTAGGGCCTGGGGAGAGGCGGGTGGTACGCGGCGGACCCACCGCCCGGACCGGTCGCCCCGCCCCGGCGGTTAGATTGGGCGGGTGCTCACTCGTCTCTCGCGTTTCCGCACCCTCGCGCTGTGCGCCCTGCCCGTCCTCGCCCTGTTCGGCGTGGCCGCCTTCGCGCCTCTGCCGTTCACGCTGGCGCAGCCCGGCACCACCGCGAACGTGCTCGGGAGTGATCACGGCACTCCCGTGATCAGCGTCAAAGGCGCGCCCACCCGCTCCACCAAGGGCGAGCTGCGGATGACGACGATCGTCGCGACCGGGCCGACCGCCGATGTCGGCCTGGGGGATGTGATCGACAGCTGGTTCCGTACGGACCGGGCGGTCATGCCCCGCGGCTCCGTCTACCCGACCGGCGGATCCGAGAAGGAGATCGAGAAGCACAACCTCGAAGACATGCGGAAGTCGCAGAACTCCGCGGTCGACGCGGCCCTGAACTACCTCGGCAAGCCGAAAGGCTCGGTCGACATCACCCTGCACCTCGCCGATGTGGGCGGCCCCAGCGCCGGCCTGTTCTTCGCGCTCGGCATCGTCGACAAGCTCGAAGGCAACGGCAACGGCGGCGATCTCACCGGGGGCCGCACCATCGCGGGCACCGGCACGATCCAGACGAACGGTGAAGTCGGTGCGGTCGGCGGAGTGTCCCTGAAGACCCAGGCCGCGCACCGCGACGGGGCGACCGTCTTCCTCGTGCCGAAGGACGAGTGCGGGGAGGCGGGCGCCGAACTCCCCAAGGGACTCCGGCTGATCCCGGTCACGACCCTGAAGAACGCGGTGTCCTCGCTCCGGGCGCTGGAGCAGGGACGCAAGGTCCCGAGCTGCTGACCTCGACGGCCGGTGACGGCACAGCGTGCCTCGCCGGTATGTCCGCGGCATCGGCCTCGGCCCCGGCCCCGTCCCCGGCCCCGTGTCCGTCCACTTCCCCGGTCGCCGGGTCGTCCATCGTGCGCCACGCCGGGAACACCAGGGGGCTGAGCGTGGCCAGCAGGTACACGCCGCCCATCGCCAGCAGCGCACCCCTCGCCCCCGCGCTCTCCACGAGCAGGCCGGCCACGAGACCCCCCACCGGCATGGCCAGTTCGCAGCCCGCCGTGAGGACCCCGGAGACGCGGCTGCGCAACGCGTCGGGCACACGTCCGTAGGTCACCGTCGTCAGGATCGGGTTCAGCACCCCGCCCGCGACACCGCTCAGTGCCATGGTCACGGCGAGCGGCAGCGTCGTCCCGGTCAGGGCCGCGACCGCGTACCTGGGCGCGCCGCACAGCATCACGCACACCGTGAAGACGGCCCGGCGCGAGAACCGGTGCCCGACCGCCCCGTACAGCAGCGCCCCGGTCAGTCCGCCCGCGCCGAACAGCGCGGTGAGCACCCCGATGTCCCTCGCCCCGCCCAGTTCGGTCGAGGCGTGCACCGGCAGCAGGACGGCGTTCCAGCCCTGATCGGTGCCGTTCATGAAGAGGACCATCACCACGACCGCCAGCATCAGGCGGTTGCCGAGCAAGAAGGTGTATCCCTCGCGCAGTTCGGTGCGGTAGGCCCGCAGGGACACGGGCGCCGCGGCCTTGCGCGGCTCGGCCGCGCGTATCCCCCGCACCCCGGCAGCGATCAGCAGCGCGGACGTCAGGAACGTCGCGGCGTCCAGCAGCAGTACGGTCTCCGCGCCGACCAGCGCGATCAGTACGCCCGCCAGCGCCGCGCCGACCATCCGGGCGCCGCGTGAGACGGCGTCGAAGAGGCTGGCGGCGCGGGCGAGGGTGGTGCCGGCGTGCTCGGCGAGATCCGGTACGAGTACGTAGCGCGCCGTGTTCCCCGGAGTGTGCAGGAGCCCGCTGACCGCCATCAGTGCGCAGAGCATCCAGAAGGCGAGCGCGTCCGCGTAGTGCAGCAGCGGTATCGCGGCGACGGCGGCGCCGCACACCAGGTCGGAGGCGACGGAGACCCGGCGTCGTCCGATCCGGTCGATGACGGGCCCGCCGATCAGTGCGGAGACGACGATCGGCAGTGTCGCGCAGAAGGCGACGACTCCGGCCCGTCCCGCGCTTCCCGTGGTCTCCAGCACGAACCACGGGACGCCGATGAGAGTGAGTGAACTCCCCATGGTCGAGACCGAGTTGGCTGCAAGGATGGCGATGAGCGGCCTGCGGTCGCGTCGGTCGGCGCGTGGGGAGTCGGATGCGCCGGTGTGCGGGCCGGTGCCGTTTCTGCTGTCGTTCGCGCCCTTGTGCGCGGCGTCCCCGCCGGTGTCCTCGTGCGCGCTGTCGGGTGTGTTCTTCCCCCCGTCCACGGCGCTAGGCCGTGCGAGGCGAGCAGGCCGGCAGCGTGGGCCGGTTCGGTATCAGGCGCAGGCCCACCTCGACCATGGTCCAGCCCAGCCGGGTCCGCAGATCCGTGCGTGGCACGCGCGGGGCGAGGCTGAACTCGGCTGCCTGGCCGCGCAGTTCGGCGGAGTGGATGTCGTGCAGCCACAGGTGCGTCTCGGCGTTCACGGTGAAGGATCCTCTCGGTCTGTTCAGGCTTGGGGGCGCGGGAAGACGTGCAGGTGCGTACGGACCACAGCCGAGCCCTCGGCGTCGTCGGGGACGCGTCCGCGGTAGCTGTTGATCACTTCGTGCAGCTTGTCGGAGAGTTCGGCGGCCAGCTCCGGGGTGAGCCGGACCTTGAAGTCGCTGAGGTTCCAGCTCTCGGTCCATTCCTGGGACCACTCGTGCATCGTGCCGAGCCAGGTGTTGAGTTCCTGGGTGTGGACCGTCGCGATCTCGTGGAGCACGACGTTCATCGCGCCGCGGACCTCCGGATCGGTGTCCTGCATGATCTTCGGGTCGAAGGTGGCGCCGGAGTGCAGTGCCCGCCACCACCGCTCGCGGCCCTTGCCGAGCGTCGGGTCGTCCTCCACGAATCCGTACGAGGCCAGTTGGCGCAGGTGGTAGCTGGTGGCGCCGCTGGATTCGCCGAGCCGGTCGGCGAGGCTCGACGCGGTGGCGGGGCCGAACTCCCTGAGCGTCGTGAGCAGCCGGACGCGCAGGGGGTGGGCGAGCCCCCGCAGCTTGCGGGCGTCGACGTTGAGCAACTTCGTATGGGCGGTGGCGGAGTCGGTGGCGCTGTCGCTCTCGGGGGCTTCTTCCGTGTCCATGCCTCAACTGTAGAGTTGCAAAGACAGCTTTGCAACACCTTCTTTGCATGGACTTCTTTGTAACTCTGCGAAGGGTGAGGTGAAGCCAACTCAGCGCGGCGGCCCGTCACTTCTGCTTGATGAACCCCTCCTGGATCAGCCAGTCCTTCGCCACCTCGTGGGGGTCCTGCCCGTCGACGTCCACCTTCGCGTTGAGCGTCTGGGCGACCTCCGTCGTCAGCTTCTTGCTGAGCGGGTCGAGCAGCTTCGCGATCACCGGGTACTTCTCGAAGGTCTTGGTGTGGATGACGGGCGCCGCGTTGTAGTTGGGGAAGAAGTGCTTGTCGTCCACGAGTACGTCGAGGTCCATGGCCTTGATCCGGCCGTCCGTGGTGAACACCTCGCCCAGCAGGCAGGAGTTGGACTTCGAGACCTGGGTGTAGATGATCCCTGCGTCCATCTTCTTGATGCGGGAGGCCGGGACCGACATCCCGTACGCCTTCTCCATGCCCGGCAGTCCGTCGTCGCGCGAGGCGAACTCGTTCTCCACGCAGATCGACACCGCCGACGGGTTCTTCTTCGCCAGTGCGGCGGCGTCGGAGAGCGTCCGCAGGTGGTACTTCGCGTTGTTCTTCCTGCTGATGGCGAGCGCGTAGGTGTTGTTGAGGGTGGACTGCGGCAGCCAGGTCACCCCGTTCTTCCGGTCCTCGTCGCGGACCGCCTCCCACTGCTTCTGCGGGTCGGCGATCGGCTTCGCATGGCCCAGATAGGTGATCCAGCCGGTGCCGGTGTACTCGTACATGGCGTCCGCGTCGCCCTTGACGATCGCCTCGCGCGCACTGATCGAGCCGGGCAGGTTCGTCCGGTCCAGCACCTCCGCGCCGGCGGCCTTGAAGATCAGGCCGATCATCTGGCCCAGGACGATGTTCTCGCTGAAGTTCTTCGAGGTGACGGTCAGTGAGGCGCCGCGCAGCGGCTCCCCCGCCCCGACGGAGCCCGGCACCACGTCGTCCACCATCGGCGAGCCGCTCTTCAGCCCGCACCCGGAGAGCGCCAACGCCAGCGCGACCGCTCCCACCAGCCCCGTACGCACCTTGCGCGGGCCCATCTCACCCCACCTCCAGTCCGCGCGGCGTCAACGCCAGCTCGACCAGCGAGGCCAGCCAGTCCACCAGCAGGGCCAGCACCACCGTCAGCACGGAGCCGAGGACCAGTACCGGCATCCGCTGGGTCTGGATGCCCGACGTGATCAGGTCGCCGAGGCCGCCGCCACCGACGAACGTGGCCAGGGTCGCCGTACCGACGTTGAGTACCAGCGCCGTCCGTACACCGGCCAGGATCAGCGGCACCGCCAGCGGCAGTTCGATCTTGGTGAGCGTCCCCATCGCCGACATGCCGATGCCGCGCGACGCCTCGACCAGGCTCGGTTCGATCGCCTTGAGACCGGCCACCGTGTTGGAGAACACCGGCAGCACCGCGTAGATCACCATGCCGATGATCGCGGTCGACGGCCCGATGCCGAGCCAGATGACCAGCAGCGCCAGCAGACCGATCGCCGGGGTGGCCTGCCCGATGTTGGCGAGCGCGGTGACCACCGGGGCACCCTTGCGCAGCCCGCGCCGGGTCAGCGCGATCCCCAGCGGGATGGCGATGATCAGCACCCAGAACGTCGAGATCGCGGTCAGCTTCACGTGCTGCCACCAGCGCAGCCGCACATTGCCGCCGGTGAGCGAATTCCTCGCGATGGAGTCCAGGTGGACGTGGGTGATCCACAGATAGGTGACGGCCAGGACGATCGCGAGCACGGCCGGCAGCAGCACCAGCTTGTGCCAGGTGATCCGGCGCGGTGGCCCCGCCGGTGGCGGTGCGGGTTCCTCCGTGTCGGAGAAGGCGTGGCCGTCGACGTCGTGTTCGCCGGGCGGGCGGTCGTTGTCGGACGCGGGCGCCGGGCGGGCGGAGCGGGGAGTGCGGCGCGCGCCGGAATGCGGCGGAGAGTTGCGTTTCATGCGTCCGCACCGCCCTCCAGCTCCTGTTCGGTCTGGTGGGCGCGCATCTCCTCCAGATCGTGCTGGTGCTCGATCGCGGCGAGCCGGTCGGCCTCCAGCAGTTCATGGACGGAATTCATCAGGGTGTGCATGTCGACGACCCCGATGAACTCGCCGCGCCGCCCCGTCACCGCGGCCCGTCCGCCGCTGTCGGTCAGCACCGCCTCCAGCGCGTCGTGCAGCGTGGCGTCCCGTGTCACCGTGTCGTGGACCAACTGCCCGGCGCGCGCCAGCGAACCCCGGGCCCGCATCAGGTCGCCGCGCCGCAGCCACTTGTACGGGCGGTTCCTGCGGTCCAGCATCAGCAGCTCGTTGTGCGGGCCGGTGCGCAGCTTGTTGAAGATGGACTGGAGCGGGTCGTCGACCGTCACCGTCGGGAACTCGGCCATCTCCACGTCCCGTACACGGGTGAGGTTGAGCCGCTTGAGCGCGGCCCCGGCCCCGACGAAACCCGAGACGAAGTCGTCCGTCGGGTTGGTGAGGATCGCCTCCGGGGTGTCGAACTGCGCGATGTGCGAGCGCTCCCGCAGCACGGCGATCCGGTCACCCAGCTTGATCGCCTCGTCGAAGTCATGGGTGACGAAGACGATCGTCTTGTGCAGCTCGTGCTGGAGCCGGATCAGTTCGTCCTGGAGGTGGTCGCGGGTGATCGGGTCGACCGCGCCGAACGGCTCGTCCATGAGAAGCACCGGCGGATCGGCCGCCAGGGCGCGCGCCACGCCCACCCGCTGCTGCTGTCCGCCGGAGAGCGCACGCGGATAGCGCCCGTGGAACTCCCGCGGGTCCAGGCCGACGAGATCGAGCATCTCCTCGACCCGGTCCTTCACCTTCGACTTCGACCAGCCGACCATCTTCGGTACGAGGGCGATGTTCTCGGCGACCGTCATGTGCGGGAAGAGACCGGACGACTGGATCGCGTAACCGATCTTGCGTCGCAGCTTCACCGGGTCGATGTCGGTGACGTCCTCGTCGCCGATCAGGATCCGGCCGGACGTCGGCTCGATCAGCCGGTTGATCATCTTCAGGGTGGTGGACTTCCCGCAACCGGACGGGCCGACGAAGATCACCGTCTCGCCGGCCTTGATGTCCATCGTGACGCTGTCCACCGCCGGGGTCGGAAGGCCCGGATAGCGCTTGGTCAGGTCGTCGAGGTGGATGGTGGCGCCGGACGCCGGCTGCGCCGTCCCGCCGTTGTCGGCGGTGGCGGAGTCGGCTGTCCCGGACGTGACGCGTGCGGAGCCGGCGGTCTCAGACACGGATCCCCCTGGGAATGGTGAGCCGTCCGAGCAGCACGTACGCGGCGTCGAAGAGCAGGGCGAGGATGACGATGCCGAGCGTGCCGGCGAGTACCTGATTGATCGCGTTGGCGCTGCCCAGCGAGGCGATGCCGCGGAAGATCTCATTGCCCAGGCCGGGGCCCGACGCATACGCGGCGATGGCGGCGATGCCCATCAGCATCTGGGTGGAGACCCTGATCCCGGTGAGGATCGGTGGCCAGGCGAGCGGCAGTTCCACCCGGCACAACCGGGCCAGCCGCGACATCCCGATGCCCTTCGCCGCATCGACGAGCGACGGGTCGACACCGCGCAGCCCCACGATCGAGTTGCGAACGACGGGCAGCAGTCCGTACAGCGTGAGAGTGATCACCGTGGGCGCCACCCCGAGTCCGACCAGCGGGATGAGCAGACCGATCGCGGCGAGGGAGGGAATGGTGAGGACCGTCGCCGTCGACGTGATGGCCAGCGACCCGGCCCATCCGCTGCGGTAGGTGACGACCCCGATCAGGACGCCGAGCAGGGTGGCGATGACCATGCACTGGAATACGGCACTGACGTGCTGGTACGCGTCGGTGAGCAGCTGTTGGTGTCGGTTGCCCAGGTACTCCCAGAAGCTCACACGCCACTCCCTCGGCTCAGTCGTTGTCCTCCGCGGCCTGCTCGACGAGCGGGATGATGCGCAGCGGAACGGGGTTCTCCATGACGATGGCCGTGGAGGCCCGGACAATGCCATCAAAGCCGACAACCCGGTCGATCACCCGTTGGAGATCGGCGTTGGACCGTGCGACCAGGCGGCAGAGCATGTCCCCGTGACCGGTGGTGGTGTGCAGCTCCAGCACCTCCGGGACACCCCCCAAGTGGGCCCGTACATCGGCGCCTTGACCCTGCTTGATCTCCAGCGTCGCGAACGCGGTGACGGGGTAGCCGAGCGCCGCCGGATCGACGGCCGGGCCGAATCCGCGAATGACTCCATTCGACTGAAGCCGGTCGAGCCGCGCCTGCACCGTCCCGCGCGCCACGCCGAGCCGGCGCGACGCCTCCAGGACGCCGATACGGGGCTCGCGGGCCAGCAGTACGATGAGCCGCCCGTCCAGACGGTCGATCGCCATGGTGCGCCTCCGGAGGATCGCTGTGATGGTCATCATGTACAGATAGCCCGGTCATCATCCCTATCGGCTGGGCAGATTGCCCAGTGGATTCGCGAACTGTTGCGCACCTTGCGAAGCGGCGAGAGCCTTCGCACATGACTGAGACTCTGCACACCACCCCCGACACAGCCCGGCAGGCCGATCCCTTCCCGGTCAAGGGAATGGACGCGGTCGTCTTCGCCGTCGGCAACGCCAAGCAGGCCGCGCACTACTACTCGACGGCCTTCGGCATGAAGCTGGTCGCCTACTCCGGACCGGAGAACGGCAGCCGCGAGACGGCGAGTTACGTCCTCACCAGTGGCTCCGCCCGTTTCGTCTTCACCTCCGTCATCAAGGTGTCCACCGACCACGGCCGCTTCCTCGCCGACCATGTCGCCGAGCACGGCGACGGCGTCGTGGACCTGGCCATCGAGGTCCCGGACGCCCGCGCGGCCTATGCGTACGCGGTCGAGCACGGCGCCCTCGGTCTCTCGGAGCCGCACGAGGTCAAGGACGAGCACGGCACGGTCGTCCTGGCCGCCATCGCCACGTACGGCAAGACCCGCCACACCCTCGTGGAGCGCACCGGCTACGACGGCCCGTACCTGCCCGGCTTCGCAGCCGCGGACCCGATCGTCGCGCCGCCCGCCAAGCGGACCTTCCAGGCCGTCGACCACTGCGTCGGCAACGTGGAACTCGGCCGGATGAACGAGTGGGTCGGCTTCTACAACAAGGTCATGGGTTTCACCAACATGAAGGAGTTCGTGGGCGACGACATCGCCACCGAGTACTCCGCCCTCATGTCGAAGGTCGTCGCCGACGGCACGCTCAAGGTCAAGTTCCCGATCAACGAACCGGCGATCGCCAAGAAGAAGTCCCAGATCGACGAGTACCTGGAGTTCTACGGCGGCGCGGGCGTGCAGCACATCGCGCTCGCGACGAACGACATCGTCGCCTCGGTGCGTGCGATGCGGGCGGCCGGGGTGCAGTTCCTGGACACCCCCGACTCGTACTACGACACCCTCGGCGAGTGGGCGGGCGAGACCCGCGTCCCCGTGGAGACCCTGCGCGAGCTGAAGATCCTCGTCGACCGCGACGAGGACGGCTACCTGCTGCAGATCTTCACCAAGCCGGTCCAGGACCGTCCCACCGTCTTCTTCGAGATGATCGAGCGCCATGGCTCGATGGGCTTCGGCAAGGGCAACTTCAAGGCCCTGTTCGAGGCGATCGAGCGCGAGCAGGAGAGGCGCGGCAACCTGTAGGACGCCTGAGAGCTGCCCCGTAATCCCTGGGCCGGCAGGGGCAATGGTCCGGTGGCGAACGCCCACCGACGCTCGGACCGGGGGCCTCCGGCACGGCCGAGGCCCCCGGCCCTGTACGCCGGCCGGAGCGGTGCGCCACCGCGCCCGCGTCGCGGGCCGGCCGGCGATTGAGACCGTCGCCCGCCGTCAGCGACGACTCGGCGCCGGTGGAGCGGGCTGCGGCTTCGCGGGTGCCATGCCCGGCGAGCCGTCCGCCACCGGACCGCCCAGCGCCTCCAGGGCCTTTTGGGCCTCCGGACCCTCCAGCGGCGAGAAGCGCGGATTGATGAGCAGGGCCTCACCCAGACTGCGGCGCGCCGCACCGTAGTCCTCCAACGACTGCTGGATCGCCCCCAGATGGGCCTGGTACGAGGCGTTGCGCCCACCCGTCCCGACCGCCCGCGTCGCGTACTCCAGCGCGGAGGCCGAGTCGCCGGAACGGTGCAGTGCCCAGCCCAGCGCGTCCGCCACCGCCGCACTGCGGTGCGACCGGGCCCACTGCGCCTTCAGCGAGGTCACCGCAGCGGCCGCGTCACCGTGATCGGCCTCGAAACGGCCGCGCAGAGTCGCGTTGTCCACGCCCTGGGCGTCGTCGCGCGCAAGGGCCTCGCGGAGCTGTGCGTACAGTTTCCCGGACTCCTCCTCCCGGCCCAGCGACTCGTACAACTCGCCCAGCTCCAGCATGTATTCGGGCCGCGGAAGGTCAGCCAGCGCCGCCTTGTAGTCGCGCTCCGCCTCGTCCGTACGACCGAGCGCCGCCAGTGCCCTGGCCCGGCCCGCGAGCGACGGGTGGTGGGCGCGGTCGGTCCGCAACGCCGCGCTGTACCGCGCCACCGCCTCGTCGGGTTCGCCTCCCTCCCAGGCCAGCTCGCCGAGCAGGGACAGGCACTCCGCCTTCTGCGCCGGAGTGGAGGCCCGGTTCGCCGCCTTCCGCGCATCCGCCAGCGCCTCCTCCCTCCGGCCACTGTCCCGGTACCTCTGCGCCGACCGGACGAGCGCCGGAGCCCCGGAGTGCAGCGCGGCGAACTTCTCCACCGCCGCGTTCGCCGATGTGTAGTCACCGACGCCGTTGTACGCGTCGATCAGCGCCGGATACACGTTCCACTGCTTCGGCTGCCGCGCCCGTACCCGCTCGCCCCACTTCTTCGCCGTGACGAAGTCGTGCCGGGCGTTGGCGAGCACCGCGAGCCCCACCCAGGCCGCCGTGTTCCCGCTCTCGCCCGGCTCGACGTCCAGCGAGCGCTTCAGCGCCTGCTCGGCCCGGCCGTAGTAAGCCGAGTCCGCGGCACGCTGCCCCCACTCCACGAACGCCGTCCCGAGCAGCGCCCACGAGCGCGCGTCGGACGGATGCGTGCCCAGCCACTCCTGCCGGTCCCCGATCAGCGCCGTCAGATCGGAGAGCGACGCGGGAGAACCCGAGCCCCGCGCCTTCAGAGCCCGCGACACCGGTCCCGGCGCGGGCGGCGGCGCGGACTTCTCCTCGTCCTCCGGCACTGCCACCACCGCACCCGTCACCAGCACGGCACCCGCCACCACACCCAGGGCCGCCCTCCGCAGCGTCGTACGCAACGACACGGGCGGCAGCTCGACCGGGGCCGGGCCCGGCGACACCGCGTCCAGCGGCACGGGTTCGCCTCCGGGAGGCTCAAGGACAGGCTGCGTCGGATCGGGGGACTCCGGAGGCTGCTGCGGCGTGACATCCATGCCGATCACTCTGCGTCAGTACGAAGAGCACACCGCGTCTTGCGAAGGGTGCGGCAGACGGGTTCACACCAATGGGCCCGGGTGCCACGCTTGGATCATGAACGGTCTTCTCGAACGTCTGCGTACGGGGCTGCCCGCCGAGGCCCTGATCACCGATCCGGACATCACCGCCTCCTACGCCCACGACATGGCGAGTTTCTGCGATGCGGGCACGCCGGCCGTCGTCGTGCTCCCACGCACGGTCGAGCAGGTCCAGCACGTCATGCGCACCGCCACGGCCCTGCGCGTCCCGGTCGTTCCGCAGGGGGCCCGTACCGGACTGTCGGGCGCGGCCAACGCCTCCGACGACTGCATCGTCCTGTCCCTGGTGAAGATGGACCGGATCCTGGAGATCAACCCGGTCGACCGGATCGCCGTCGTCGAACCGGGCGTCATCAACGCGGTGCTGTCCCGAGCGGTCAACGAACACGGTCTCTCCTACCCGCCGGACCCCTCCAGCTGGGAGATGTGCACCATCGGCGGCAACATCGGCACCGCGTCCGGCGGCCTGTGCTGCGTGAAGTACGGGGTCACCGCCGAATACGTACTCGGACTGGAGGTCGTCCTCGCCGACGGGCGGCTGCTCACCACCGGCCGCCGCACCGCGAAGGGCGTCGCCGGATACGACCTCACCCGGCTCTTCGTCGGTTCGGAAGGCAGCCTCGGCATCATCGTCAAGGCCGTGCTCGCACTGAAACCCCAGCCGCCGCAGCAGCTGGTCCTGGCAGCCGAGTTCCCGAGCGCGGCCACCGCCTGCGACGCGATCTGCCGGATCATGGAGCGCGGACACACCCCGTCACTCCTCGAACTGATGGACCGTACAACAATCCGTGCCGTCAACAGGGTGGCCGCCATGGGCCTCCCCGACACGACCGAGGCGCTCCTGCTCGCCGCCTTCGACACCCCGGACCCGTCGGCCGACCTGGCCGCCGTCGCCGAGCTGTGCACCGCTGCGGGCGCCACCGAGGTGGTTCCCGCCGACGACGCCGCCGAGTCCGAACTGCTGCTCCAGGCCCGGCGGATGTCGCTCACCGCGCTGGAGACCGTCAAGCGGGCGACGATGATCGACGACGTCTGCGTACCGCGGTCGAAGCTCGGCGCGATGCTCGAAGGCACCGCCGCCATCGCCGAGAAGTACGACCTCACCATCGGCGTCTGCGCACACGCGGGCGACGGCAACACCCACCCCGTCGTCTGCTTCGACGACACCGACGCCGACGAGTCCCGGCGGGCCCGCGAATCCTTCGACGAGATCATGGCGCTCGGCCTGGAACTCGGCGGCACGATCACCGGTGAGCACGGCGTGGGCGTCCTCAAGAAGGAGTGGCTCGCGCGCGAACTCGGCGAGGTGAGTGTCGAACTGCACCGGGGCATCAAACAGGCATTCGACCCCCTGGGCCTGCTCAACCCGGGCAAGGTGTTCTGACGCCGGGGCGGGACGGGATGCCGGGGCGGGACGAGATGCCGGGCTGGGGCAGGGTGTCGAGGCTGATCGGGATGGCGGGTCAGGACGGGATGGCGGGGCTGATCGGGATGGCGGGTCGGGTCGGGATGGCGGGGCTGATCGGGGCGCCGGGCCGGGGCCGCGGTTGCTCACGCGTCGCCGTCCGACTCGTCCGACGCCCACGGGTCGCTCAGCCACAGATCGTCGGCCGGCAGCGGCGCGAGCAGTTCGGCGAGCGCTTCGTCGAGGCCGAGCCGCTCGGCCTCCGTCCCCGGAGGCACCAGCCGCAGTGTCCGCTCCATCCAGGTCGCCACCGCGGCGGACGGCACCTCCAGAAGGGCGTCGCCGTCGGGCGAGGTCAGCGCCACGAAGATGACGTTGCGCCGCTCGACCTTGGTCGGCCAGATCCGCACGTCTCCATGGCCGCACGGCCGGAACACGCCCTCGACCAGCAGATCGCGGGCGAACGTCCAGTGCACGGGGAAGTCGGAGCCGATATGGAAAGTGATGTGCACGGCGAACGGATCCTCCGTGCGGTAGGTCAGCCTGGCCGGTACGGGGATGCTGCGCTCGGGCGACAGAACCAGCTTGAGCTCCAGCTCGCGTTCCACGACGGTGTCCATGAGTGCGTCCTCTCGGTGCCTGTGGGCCGGTCCCGTGACCGGTCCGCACAGGGAGAGAGCGCACTGACCGCTCTTCATTACGCGACTTCCGGAAGAAATTTTGGCGTGCCCGGAAAGTGGCCCAAACCCCTGGACTGGCCCAGGGGTACGCGGGCGTCTGATAGATGTGGACCCGTTGTATTGAGGCCTCGAAGAGATACGGGACCACGGTGATGAGCGCCCCAACCCCGGCACCCGGTGACGAACGCCCCCGCGAGGGGTATTACCCCGACCCGTCCATTCCCGGATACGTCCGGTACTGGAACGGCACCTCGTGGGTGCCGGGCACGAGCCGGCCCGCCCCTCGGCAGGGGGAGTCGATGCCCGCGTCGGCCCCCGAAGCGTCGGCCCAGCCGCAGCCGCAGCCGCAGCCGCAGACACAGCTACCGCCGCAACCCTCGGCTTCTGCTCCGGCTCCGGCTCCGGCCGAGGAGACCGGTCCGGTCTTCCTCGACGAGCAGTCGCAGCCGGACAGCCGCCCCGAACCGTCCATTGCCTGGCAGGCCGACGCCTCCCGCCAGACCGGCTTCGGCGGAGACCAGCGGGTCTCCTGGGGTGGGACCGGGCAGACCGGGCAGACCGGCGGACAGAGTGGACAGGGAGGGCCCGGCAGGTCGTCGGTGCCGGTGTCCGGAGCAGAGGCGGGCTCGGGACCGGACTCCGGCCGTGATCCGCGTACACCCGCGGACCGGGCCCCGTCCGATCGTGTTCCCGCGGTCCGGGAACCTGTCGATCGTGTTCCCGCGGTCCGGGAGCCTGCCGATCGTGTTCCCGCGGTCCGGGAGCCTGTCGGCCGTGCGCCCGCGGTTCGGGAGCCTGCCGATCGTGCGCCCGCAGATCCGCGTCGGCCCGTCTCCACGGATTCGGCGGGCGGCGCGCTGCCGGGCATGCGCGAGGGCGGCGGCCGGCCGGCCGAGAACACCGTCGCGATCCGGCCCGAGGGCCGGGGCACTCGCCCGACCACCCCTCGGGCGAACGAACAGCAAGCCGCGGACGGGACGATGGCGATCCGCGCGATCGCCCCCGGGACCACCGCCCGGACCCCCGCACAGCCCCCGGCCCGGAACCAGCCTCCCGCCCCGGCACAGAGCCGGCCCTCCGCCCCGGCGCAGAACCCGGCACAGCCCCCGGCGCAGAACCAGCCGCCCGCCGGGGCCAATCGCCCGCTCGCTCCGGGCCCCGGCGGCGGCTCGGCCTCCTGGGCTCAGCAGGTCCACCAGCTCGCCCAGCCCGGCCAGGCGGCCCCTCCGCAGCAGCAGCAGCCACAGCCGCTGCAGCCACAGCCGCAGCCGCAGCCGCTGCAGCCACAGCCGCAGCCGCAGCCGCTGCAGCCACAGCAGCCGCAGCCGCCGCAGCTCCCGTTCCAGGGGCAGCAGCCGGCACCGCAGCCCGGTGCGCGCGGGGGACAGCCGGACCAGCCCGTCGTGCCGTGGAAGCCCCCGGTCGATGACCCCTTCCAGCAGCTCGTACAGGCCCAGGCATCGGCCAGGCCCGCCGGACTCGGCAAACGGTTCGCCGCCCGGCTGGTCGACACGGTGGTGCTGGCCGCACTCGTCGGCGCGATCGGATTCCCGCTCGTCTCGCGGGCGATGGACCACATCGACGAGAAGATCAACGCGGCGAAGCTGTCCGGTGAGACGGTCACCGTCTGGTTGGTGGACTCCACCACGGCGGGTCTCTTCGGCGCGGTGCTCGGCGCGTTCCTCGTGCTGGGCGTCCTGCTGGAGGCGCTGCCGACCGCCAAGTGGGGCCGCACGCTCGGCAAGAAGCTCTGCGGACTCGACGTGCGGGACATCGAGTCCCACGCACCCCCGTCCTTCGGTGCCGCGCTCCGTCGCTGGCTGGTCTACGGCGTGCTGGGTGTTCTGGTCGTCGGGGTGGTCAATGTGCTCTGGTGCCTGTTCGACCGGCCGTGGCGCCAGTGCTGGCACGACAAGGCGGCGCACACGTTCGTGGCGGGCTGACGCCGCTCCGGCGTCCGCGGAGCCACTCCTCCGGCGTCCGCGGAGCCACTCCTCCGGCGTCTGCGGAGCCACTCCTCCGGCTGACGGCTCATCGGGGGAACGGCTCCGCGGAATGTGCCGTTCCCCCGAACGCACCTGAGCCGTTGCGGGGGCACCGCAGCCGGGGTGCACTGCCCCCATGAGCAACGATCAGCCGACGTCCGGTCAGCCGCCCGAGGAAGACCCGTTCCTCAAGAAGCCTCAGGAACCAGGGGGACCGCAGGGGGCTCACGGGGCTCATGGACCGAACGGGCCGCAGGAGCCCCAAGGACCTCAGGGACCGAACGGACCTCAGGGGCCGAACGGACCTCATGGACCTCAGGAACCCCAAGGTCCATGGGGGCCGGAGACGCCGCAGGGGCCGCACGGGCCGTCGTCGGGTTCGCCCTACGACAGCGCTCCGCCTCCCCCTCCGCCTCCTCCGCCGTACGGTCCCGGTCCCTACGGCGGAGGCGGCCCGTACGGGGGTGTGGATCCGCTGGCCGGCATGCCGCCGCTGGGCGAACCGGGGAAGCGGATCCTGGCCCGGCTGATCGACTTCCTGATCATCTCGATCCCGCTGTATCTGATCTCGTTGCCGTGGGGCGGCGCGGTCGAGATGAACAGCAACAGCAGCAACAGCGACGTGTTCAGCCAGACGTACAGCGGGCACCAGCTGACCTGGTCGCTGATCGGTCTGGTGATCTACGTCGCGTACGACACGTACTTCACGCACAAGGACGGCCGGACCATCGGCAAGCGGCTGCTGAAGCTCCGGGTCGCGATGCTCAACGACGGCCGGGTGCCGGACACCGGTGCGTCGTTCCTGCGGGCCGTGGTGCTGTGGCTGCCCGCGCTGCTGTGCTGTCCGTGCCTGTGGTGGCTGATCAACATCGTGCTCATGTTCACGGACAAGCCGTACCGACAGGGCCTCCAGGACAAAGCGGCGAAGACGGTGGTCGTCCAGACCAACTGAGGCCACCTCCGGCACCCGCGCCCCGCGCCTCACACACCCGCGCCCCGCGCCTCACACACCAGCGCCCCGCGCCTCACACACCCGTGCCCCGCGCTTCACGCCCCCCGCGCACTCAGGCCCCGCGCTTCACGCCCCGCGGACCCGCGCATCCCCGCTCTCGCCGTACGGCCTCGGTCTCCGTACGGACCCGATCACCGGGTCCGTACGG
>NZ_JBHVRW010000020.1:0-156326 GCF_042885475.1 Streptomyces sp. NPDC058051 | reverse complement strand
CGGTCGAGTACCCACACCTTCTCGAACGGCCGAATCATCACACCGGTTACGGCCCACCAGGACGTTTCAGCAAGATCGTGTTATGAGCTCTAAGGATCGTATTCGAAATGGGTAGCTGCACCCAAGGCGTCGACCTCGGTAACGACCTGAGAGCGGTCGTTGATCACATATCGCGTGGTGCGGCCCATGCCGTCCGTCATAGACGTCATGTGCAGGCCAGTTTCGGGGTCGGTGTCGTCCCAGGTGAAGTGGGCTTCGAGGTGACCGTTGGTTCCTGCCTGGTACACGCAGCGGTCGTGCTCGTCGTAGACGTACTCGTACCGGCTGCCGTTGGTGTCCGTCCACGACGTGATGCGGCCCTGCTCGTCGCAGCCGAAACGCAGGGGCCTGCCTGAGGAGTTGGTGACTTCAGTGAGGTGGCCGTCGGTGTAGCCGTAGCGGAGGATTTCCTGATCGGTGCCGTCCGGTGCGGCGCCGGCAAGGTGCAGGGCGGTGATCCTGCCGTCGTTCGTGGTGAGTTTCAGGTGGTAGCCGCCGTGATGCACGATCGACGTCGGAGCACCGGTCTCGTCGTACTCGAAGGTGATCCATCGGCCGTTGCGGTCATCGATCTGGGCCAGAAGCGCCAGCTCCCCGTCCGCATGGTCGAGGAAGTGCCGGACCCTGCCGGTTTCCGGTTCGGTGACGGTGTAGCCGTCCTCCACCCGGTCAAGCGGCCAGCGCCGACCATGCGTCGGCATGACAGGAACGCCGGGCGCGGGATGCGGATAGGCCAGCAGGCTGCCCTCGTCGCAACTGAACACCACGCCTTCCGCGTCGATCTCAAGGCGCTGGTCGACCGTGCTCGACCAGCCGGTACCGAACCAGCGGCCAGATCGGGAGGAGGAGTCGAAGACGCGCGCGAAGACCAGGGGCAGCAATCCGGGCAGCGTGATGTCCGTCTGCGGGAGCAGCATGCGCCCGGTGGCGACGTCGACGGGGTCTCCGGCGCACTTGACCTCGCTGCACTTCCTGGCGTTGGAGTCGGGGTTCTTCTCGTGTCCGTGCCGGTTCTTGCCCTTCGGGCGTTCGAGGAGATCCTTCATCCCGGCGCGCAGACCGCTCTTGATCAGGCCGCCGCCCTTGGTGCCGGCCAGTTCGGGGACGAGTCGGCCGATGAATTCGGAGGGGTCTCCCTTGGCCGCGTCCCAGGCGTTCTTGAGGGCGCGGTCGGGGTTGGCGGCGGTGGAGACGAGGCCGGCGAGCGTCATGTTGACGCCCTTGTAATACTCGGCCGGGTGCGTCAGGTTGTACGGGTCTTGCGGGTTGACCGAGCGGACGAAGTTCACCAGGCCCGCGGTGCCCTTGATGACACCACCACCGAAATGGGCCAGCTCGATGCCCCGGCCGACCCCGTAGTCGAGGAACTCCTGCTTGGCGCGATCCAGGCCGGTGGGTTCCTTCGGCGCGTGCGCCATCGCAGCGGTGATCGCGCTCTTGGCCGCTTCGGCAGCCTCGTTCCGCGCCCGGCGGGCGTTCTCCAGGATCTCCTGAGCATGCTGCCGCTTCACCACACCCGGATCGCAGAAGGTCCCCGGATGCGGGAGCGAATGATCCGTGTCGCGGACCGCGTTGTACGCCGCCGCCTTCTCCCGGAACGCGGCCGCGGCCGTCTCGTAGTCCTGCTTGCCCTCCTTGTAGAGGGCGATCGCCTCACCGGCCTTGGCCTGCGCACTCGTGACCGTACCGGTGTACGTCTCCAACGCCGCGGCCGCGTCCCCGAACGCATCCGCCGCACGCACCCAGTCCGTGGGCAACGTCTGGAACTTCTCCCGGAACGTGTCGGCGGCCTCACCCTTCCAGTGACCGGAGTCGAGCTTCTTCATCCCGCCACCGACGAGATCGAACGCACGCTGGAAGTCCCGGAGGTTCTTCACCGTGGCGGCGATCTTCTCCGGCCTGCCATGGATCAGCTCGTTCGCTTCCTCGCTCTGCCCGAGCTGCTGCTCACCGACCTCCGCACCCAGCGAGGACGCGGTCTCGTCCCCCCAGTCCTCGACCGCATCCGCCCACCCATCAGCGCCGACCTTCTCCAGACCCGAGCCGACGAGATCGGTGCCCTTGTCGATCCCCTCGCCGACGATCTCCTTGCCCTTGTCGACCAGCTCGCCCGCACCGTCGTAGAGATCTCCGCCGAGCCTCCCCCAGTCCACCATCAGCGGCTCTCCCCCCACCGCGGCTGCTCGGCCCGATCAACCGTCTCCTGCGACGGATCAAGCTGCTCCTTCAGCCGCTCATCCGCAGCCGCCCGCACCGCCGGATCCACCAGCCCCGACCGTTGCATCGAGTCGAGCGCGGCGTCCTCCACGTCGTAGGCGGTGTCCTTCCAGTTCTGCTTCACCTCTTCATTCGCCTTCGTCATCGACTCCCCACTCCAGTCCGGGTCGTCATACGCGGACTGACTGCGGATCGTGTCCCAGCCCATGACCTTCACCTCGTCCTCCGACAGATGCGGATTCCCGTTCAGGGAATTCACGCCGACCTTGAACGAGTCCTTGACGTACTGCTCCTGCTCCGCGAAGGCACCCGCCGACAACCCGACCCCCAGCGCGAAACCATTCCCCTTCTGCGTCAGCGCCCGCACACCCCACTCCCACCGGCTACAGAACGTCTCGAACTCCGACGCCAGCCCGCCGTGCCCCAACTCCAGCCCCGACAAAGCCAGATCCGAGAACCCCCGGCCCGTCGATGCCTGCCCGACCATGCCCAGATCCTTCAACTCCGCATGCGCCAGACCGATCCCCTTCGCGATCGCGGCCAAGGCCTCCGGCGGCACATGAAGATCAGAACCATCCCCGCTCATCGCGTCTCACCAAGATCGACCGCCGCAGCATCCGGCACGATGCCCGTCACCGGCGGGAACAACATCCCGTCCACACTGCCCGCATCCAGCGCCACCCCCGCCGGCCCCGGCAACATCGGCACGATCACATCCAACAAACGTGCACCCAACACCGCCCGATACACCCACTCCCGCCCGCCATCCCCACGAGCCCCCGCGAACCGGGCCAACGCCTCCTCATCCGAGAACGCACAGATCCAACGCACACCGTTCTGCTCCGCCGACCACAGATCCCCGGCCCCATCCAGCGGCACCAGCACCGCCGTACGCCGGAATTCCCCCAGCAACACAGCAAACTCATGCTGCGCCGGAGCTGTCCGATCTCCTTCCAGCGTCACGGCAAGGGCCGGCTCCAGCGCCTCAGGCGGTTTCGGCCGCACCTCGGGAGCATGCCAATCGGCCAAGTCCGCAAGCTTCGAACGCCTGACAGGCCGCTCCGCTATGTCATCCCCGTCATCGAACACGCGCCGAATGCTGTCACGGCACACTTCCCAGGAGCAACGAACAAAAATGGCCAGCCAGTCATGGTCCGGACTCGGCCCGACTCCACGCACGCCAGGGCGGGCCCGTACACGCCCCCCAGCAATGCTCCGCTGAGCCCCTCGGCTCGCATTCGCCCGGGAAACCGGGCAGAAAGTGACGCGTCGAAGCCCGGGGGACTGCGCCCGGACTGTTGTTGGCCCTCCGGGGTCAGGCCGCTGGGGTCGGGCAGGATGGTGGGGCATTCGGCGACAGTTCCCTGCACAGGCTGCAGATGCGCTGCGATTTCCTCGGCGACGTCTACGCCGCCGTCACCGGCCAGAACGGCGACGCCCGAACCTTCGTCGACAGGTGACTCGCCGTCTACCCCGCACACTGCGTCTACGATGCGCGCCGACGCCGACGGCCACGACCTCGCCCCGCCCACGACGCGGCTCACCGGCCGCCCGACCCGAAGCACATCAAGGGCTCCTGGAACTGAGCTGCCCGTCCTGGTCCCGATGCCCACATCGCCTCGTGATCGCCCCAGTGACCAGGGCCATGCGGCGGGGCCAGTACCTCATAGCAAGCGTCATCCGAGCGTCAACGTCTTCGAGCGAGGACCTGAAATCACCGACGCCGTGGTCGCTTCCGTCATGAAACCGCAGGTCAAGTCACGGACAGGGGACGATCTGTTCGCTCGACCGCTGCGCAGCCGAAAACAGGCCGAGCGGCTGACTCGCCACGAAACCGCAGGTCAGGCACCCTTAGCCATCGGCTCCAGAATCGCCACGCACTCCACGTGGTGCGTCATCGGAAACAGATCGAACGCCCGCAGCGTCCGCACCCGGTACCCGCCCTCGCGGAAGTACGCCAGGTCGCGAGCCAGGGCCGCCGGGTCGCAGGCCACGTAGGCGATGCGTCGTGCGCCCAGGTTCGCCAGGTGCTTCACCGTCTGCTTGCCCGCTCCCGCGCGCGGCGGGTCGAGGACGATCAGGTCGCACTCGGTGATGCCGGTGCGGGGCAGGATCTGGTCGACCTTGCCGTGCTCGATGCGGACCCGCTCCAGGTCGTTCAGGTTGTGCCGGGCGTCCTCCACGGCGCGCTTGCCGGACTCGATGCCGAGGACCGCGCCCTTCTCGCCGACGCGCTGGCCGATGGCGCCCGCGAACAGGCCGACGCCGCAGTACAGGTCGAGTGCGGTGTCACCCTTGCGGGGCAGCAGGCCCTGCATCACGGCGCGGACGAGGGTGTTGGCGGCCTGCGGGTGGACCTGCCAGAAGCCGCCCGAGCCGACCCGGTACGTACGGTCGTCTGCGCGCTCGCGGACGAACGCGCGGCCGTGCACCCGGTGGACGCCGCCGTCGCGCTCGTCGACGCGCATCACCGAGACGGGCCTGTCGAGTTCGACGAGGGGCAGCCGGCCGCCGGGCCTCGGGGTGAGGATGACCTGGCGGTCGTGGGAGCCGGTGGCGGCGATGGCCTCCACCGAGGCCATGCCGGGCCATTCCCGCTTCTCGATGCCGAGCTCGGTGACGCCGGGCGCCGCGATCAGGCAGCGCTCGACGGGCTCCACGTCGTGCGAGCGGTGCTTGCGCAGGCCGACCCGTCCGTCCTCGTCGATGGCGTACTGGACCCGGGTGCGCCAGGCCGGCACCTCGCCCGCCGGGAGCTTGTCGCCCTCGGCCGGCATGACGGTCCCGTCCCAGCCCGCCTCCTCGGGGGTGAGACCCGCCAGGTGCTGGAGCTGTTCGGCGATCACCTCGCCCTTGAGCCTGCGCTGGGCGCCGGGCTTGACGTGCTGCCAGTCGCAGCCGCCGCACTTGCCGGGACCGGCGTACGGGCACGGTGCCTCGACACGGTCCTTGGACGCCTCGATGATCCGTACCGCGTCGGCACGCAGGAAGCGCGAGTCGCTCTCGCCCTCGGTGACCTTGGCGATGACCTTCTCGCCGGGAAGCGTGTGCCGTACGAAGAGGACTCGTCCCTCCGCGGTACGGGCGATGCAGTGGCCGCCGTGTGCGACGGGCCCGATCTCGACCTCGTACTCCTCCCCGACCAGCGACGACGTGGGTTCGTTCTGCATGAGGGGGTGGCTCCAGGGGTCAAGAGACAAAACGGCCGGACAACAACCTACGAGTCTACGTGTGTGTCGTCCGGCCGTTCACCACGAGCGGGCGTGCGTGGTGAGCACATGCCCGTTCAGCGCACGTCGGCCAGCCCACGTCGGCCAGCCCACGTCGGTCAGCCCACGTCGGTCAGCCCATGCCGGTGAGCCCACGTCGGTCAGCCCACGTCGGTCAGCCCACGTCGGTGAGCCCATATCGCAGCAGCCCATGCCGGTGAGCCCATGCCGGTCAGCCCTTGTCGGCAGGTTCCCTGGGCCTGCGCTCCACGGGGCCCCGGCGCACCGAGCCCGGTGCGCTCCACTCGGCGCGCTTCCTGGCGCGCTTCTTCGCCGCCTCGGAGGACTCCAGCTGGTACGGCACGGACGTCACCATGACACCGGGCGTGAACAGCAGTCGCCCCTTGAGGCGCAGGGCACTCTGGTTGTGGAGCAGATGCTCGTACCAGTGGCCGACCACATACTCCGGGATGTACACGCTGACGACGTCGCGGGGGCTCTCCCGGCGCAGGCTCTTCACATAGTCGATGACCGGGCGGGTCACCTCTCGGTACGGGGAGTCGAGGATCTTCAGCGGGATGTCGATGCCGCGCCGCTCCCAGTCCTCCCTGAGCGCCTTGGTCTCGGCCGGGTCGACGCTGATGGAGAGCGCCTCCAGACGGTCGGAGCGGATCAGCTTGGCGTAGGCGAGGGCGCGCAGCGTCGGCCGGTGGAGCTTGGAGACCAGAACGATCGAGTGGACCCTGGAGGGCCGCATCGTCTCGTCGGCCGGAGTCTCCTCCGCGGCGATCTCCTCGGCGACCCGGTCGTAGTGCCTGCGGATCGCGGTCATCGTCCCGTAGAAGATCACCATGCCCAGCAGTGCGACCCAGGCACCGTGGGTGAACTTGGTGGCGAGCACCACGACGAGCACCAGGCCGGTGAAGAAGGCACCGAAGGTGTTGATCGCCCGGGAGCGGATCATGTGGCGGCGCTTGACCGGATCCCGCTCCGTCGCCAGGTGGCGGTTCCAGTGCCTGACCATGCCTGTCTGGCTGAGGGTGAACGAGACGAAGACGCCCACGATGTAGAGCTGGATGAGCCGGGTCGAGTCGGCGCCGTAGATCCAGACCAGCAGGATCGCCGCGCCCGCCAGCAGCACGATCCCGTTGGAGAAGGCGAGCCGGTCACCGCGGGTGTGGAGCTGACGGGGCAGGTAGCGGTCCTGGGCGAGGATCGAGCCGAGCAGCGGGAAGCCGTTGTACGCGGTGTTGGCGGCGAGGAACAGCACGAGTGCGGTGGCCGCCGCGAGGATGACGAAGAAGAACGTGCCGTCGCCGAAGACGGCGGCCGCGACCTGTGAGATCACCGGATCCTGCACGAAGCCGGAACCGACCGGGACTCCCTTGCTGATCAGGTCCTTGGCCGGGTTCTCCGCCATCTTCACGTCGGTGGCCATGGCCAGGCCGATGATGCCGCAGAACATGGTGACCGCCAGCAGGCCCATCATGGCGAGTGTGGTCGCGGCGTTCTTGCTCTTCGGCTTGCGGAAGGCGGGCACACCGTTGCTGATCGCCTCCACTCCGGTGAGGGCGGCACAGCCGGAGGAGAAGGCCCGCAGCAGCAGGAAGACCAGTGCGAAGCCGGCCAGTCCCTGGTGCTCGGCCTTGATCTCGTAGCCCGAGGTCGGGGCGTGCATGGTGTCGCCGAGGACCAGTCCCCGGAACGCCCCCCAGATGATCATGATGAAGACGCCGGCCACGAAGAGGTACGTGGGGATGGCGAAGAGCTTCCCCGATTCCTTGACACCGCGCAGATTCATCAGCGTCAGCAGCACGATGGCCGCGATCGCGCAGGTCGTCTTGTGCTCGACGACGAAGGGGATCGCGGACCCGAGGTTCTCCACCCCGGAGGCGATCGACACCGCGACGGTCAGCACGTAGTCGACCAGCAGGGCGCTGGCCACGGTCAGTCCGGCCTTGGGCCCGAGGTTGGTGGTGGCGACCTCGTAGTCGCCACCACCGCTCGGATACGCGTGCACGTTCTGTCGGTACGAGGCCACGACGGTGAACATCAGGACCACGACCGCGAGCGCGATCCAGGGGCTGAAGTGGTAGGCCGACACGCCCGCGACGGAGAGCACCAGGAGAACCTCACCGGGTGCGTACGCCACCGAGGACAGCGGGTCGGATGCGAAGACGGGAAGTGCGATGCGCTTGGGGAGGAGTGTCTCCCCCAGCTTGTCGCTGCGCAGCGCCCGTCCGATCAGAATCCGTTTGGGCAGGTCGGTCAGTTTGGACACGCTGAGGATCGTAAGCGTTCCGTATGGAAGCCGCAGACCCGCACATCGCGTGGCCCCGCAATCTCCTGCGCTCGGCCGAAAACGCCACGAAATCCTTAACGAAATCCTTGCGCTCAGGCGTCCGCGAACAGGGCGCTGTAGCCGTTGAGAGCAGGCTGACCACCGAGATGGGCGTAGAGCACGGTGGAGTCGCGGGCGATCTCGCCGCGCGCCACGAGGTCGATGGTTCCGGCCATCGACTTCCCCTCGTACACAGGGTCGGTGATCATGCCCTCGGTACGGGCGGCGAGCCGCATCGCGTCAAGGGTGGTGTCGTCGGGGATACCGTACGTGCCCGCGTGGTAGCGGTCGTCCAGCTCGATGTCGTCCACGGTGAGTTCGCGACGGACGCCGATGAGCCGTCCGGTGCCGGCCGCGATCCGGGCGATCTGCTCGCGGGTACGAGCGGGGTCGGCGGAGGCGTCGATGCCCAGCACACGCCGCGGACGTCCGCCCGCTTCTTCGAGCGCGGCGAAGCCGGCGACCATGCCGGCCTGGGTCGAGCCGGTCACCGAGCAGACGACGACGGTGTCGAAGAACACGCCGAGTGAGCGTTCCTGCTCGGCCACCTCGTACGCCCAGCCCGCGAAGCCGAGCCCGCCGAGAGGATGGTCGGAGGCGCCGGCGGGGATGGCGTACGGCCGGCCGCCGCTCTCCTCGACCTCGCGCAGCGCCTGCTCCCAGCTCTCCTTGACACCGATACCGAACCCGGCGCGCACCAGGCGGACGTCGGCACCGGCCAGGCGACTGATCAGGATGTTGCCGACCTTGTCGTACACGGCGTCGGGCCACTCGACCCAGCTCTCCTGGATGAGCACGCACGTGAGACCGGCGCGGGCGGCGACCGCGGCGACCTGACGGGTGTGGTTGGACTGGACGCCGCCGATGGAGACGAGCGTGTCACAGCCCTTCGCCAGGGCGTCGGCGACGAGGTATTCGAGCTTGCGGGTCTTGTTGCCGCCGTAGGCGATACCGGAGTTGCAGTCCTCCCGCTTGGCCCAGACGGCGGCGCCGCCGAGGTGCTCGGTGAGCCGGTCCAGGCGGTGGACGGGAGAAGGGCCGAAGAGGAGCGGGTAGCGGTCGTACGAGGAGAGGGACGGTGAGGCGGGAGAGGGGTCGGGGGTGGAGATGGAGGTGGGGAGGGACTGGGCTGCGGGCTGTGTGGGTGTCACGTGGGCTTCCTCGGTCGGGGGCGGTGGGACAACAGGGCCGGGGGTGGCGGGGAGAGGTCGGGGCGTGGCGGGAGAGGTCAGGGTCGGCGGGAAGGGGCAGCTCGCACGGACCCGGGGTCGGGTCCGTGGCCCCCTCACTCGACGCGCGGCCCGGCGGCACGTCCGCTACCGGACCGGGCTCGGGTCGGTGGCTGGTCGGACGGTTCGTCGGCGAGCTCTTCGAGCGCCCGCCAGATCTCGGCGGTGACCCGCGCCGCCGCGTCGGCGTCGCGGGCCACGCACGCCTCGATCAGCCGGTCGTGCAGCTCCGCCGAGCCGTGCGCCGCGCTCGCCGTGCCGAACTGCCGCCATTCCAGGCGCCGGATCAAAGGGGTGTAGCGCTCGGCGGTGGCGGCCACGGCACGGTTGCCGCAGGCGGTGACGAGGACGTCGTGGAGCCGGTCGTCGGCGCGCAGCGCTTCCGCCACGTCCCCGCGGCGGGTCGCCTCCCGGAAGCGGTCGTTCGCCTCGCGCATCGCGGTGATGTCAGCGTCCGCCAGAAGGGGTACGGCGGTCCTGGCGGCCAGTTCCTGCATGGCCCGTACGACCGCCGCAGCGTCCCGGACATCGCGTGGCACCAGCCGGGTCACCCGGGTGTAGCTCTGCGGCTTGGACTCGACGAGGCCCTCGCCGGAGAGCCGGGACAACGCGTCGCGGACCGGGGCCCGTGACAGACCGAGGCGTTCGGCGAGATCGGCATCGCGGACGGGGGCACCGGGCGGAATGTCGCCGCGGACGATGGCGTCACGGATCGCCTCGTACGCGGTGTCCCGCAGCAGGGTCCGTCGGACGGGGCGCAAGGTCTCCATGAACTGACATGTTAGATGTCTGTGCTCGGCTTGCTCAAGGGCCCGTACCGCGGTGGTCCGCAGTGGCTGTGGCTCGCGGCCGCTCCGCCGCACCGCTGAGCGCGGCGAAAGCACACGCGGATGAGGCTTCGCATTCCCGGCCGCATAAGCTCATCCTGGGCAACGGGACGGACCGTTGCCCCGTTGTTTGCCCCGGCAAGCCGAGGAAGAAGAGTGAGCAGGGTGTTTTCGCAGGTCAGCCGGACGACCAGGACTGCGAGGTAGGCGCAAGGTGCACATCGTCATCATGGGCTGCGGGCGAGTAGGAGCCGCTCTCGCTCAGACCCTGGAGCAGCAGGGGCACACGGTCGCCGTCATCGATCAGGACCCCACGGCGTTCCGGCGCCTCGGGGCCGGATTCGGTGGGCGGCGCGTCACCGGTGTCGGCTTCGATCAGGACACCCTCCGCGAGGCGGGGATCGAGGAGGCCGGTGCGTTCGCCGCGGTGAGCAGCGGCGACAACTCGAACATCATCGCCGCCCGGGTCGCCCGGGAGATGTTCGGCATCGAGAACGTCGCGGCGCGGATCTACGACCCTCGGCGCGCCGAGGTCTACCAGCGTCTCGGTATCCCCACGGTCGCCACCGTCCGCTGGACCGCGGACCAGATGCTGCGTCGGTTGCTGCCTTCGGGCGCCGAGCCGCTGTGGCGGGATCCGAGCGGCGGTGTACAGCTGGCGGAGGTGCACACCACGCCGTCCTGGATCGGCCACAAGATCAGCACGCTTCAGGAGGAGACGGGCGTTCGCGTGGCGTTCCTCACCCGGTTGGGCGAAGCCATACTGCCCACCTCGCAGACGGTGCTGCAGGAGGGCGACCTGGTCCACGTGATGATGCGTACGGACGAGATCGCCAAGGTCGAGGCGGCCTTCGCCGAGGGCCCTGAGGAGGGCGGTCACTGATGCGTGTCGCGATTGCCGGGGCCGGTGCGGTGGGCCGCTCCATCGCGGGCGAACTGCTGGAGAACGGGCATGAGGTGCTGCTCGTCGACAAGGCACCGACGGCCATTTCCGTGGAGCGGGTGCCGATGGCCGAGTGGCTGCTGGCGGACGCCTGCGAGATCACCTCGCTCGACGAGGCGGCACTTCAACGCTGCAACGTCGTGATCGCCGCGACCGGCGACGACAAGGTGAACCTGGTCGTCTCGTTGCTGGCCAAGACCGAGTACGGCGTGCCGAGGGTCGTCGCCCGGGTCAACAACCCGAAGAACGAGTGGCTGTTCAACGAGGCATGGGGCGTCGATGTGGCGGTCTCCACGCCGCGCCTGATGTCGGCCCTGGTCGAGGAGGCGGTGAGCGTCGGCGATCTGGTCCGGTTGCTGCGCTTCAGTCACGGCGACGCCAACCTGGTCGAGCTGACCCTGCCCCCGGAGTCGGCACTGGCCGGCACCCAGGTCGGCGAGGTGGCCTGGCCCGAGGACACCTCGCTGGTCACCATCATCCGCGGGCAGCGCGTGCTGACGCCGGGTACCGAGGAGACGTTGGAGGCCGGTGACGAGCTGCTGTTCGTGGCCGCACAGGCCCGCGAGGAGCAGTTGGAGGACCTGCTGTCGGTGCGCCGGGGCGATACGGAGGACTGACCGCTGACCGGAGCAGGCGCCGCGGGCAGATGAAGACGCGGGTGGATGAAAAGGGGCCCGGAACCGTTGCACACGGTTCCGGGCCCCTTCCGTTCCGCCTGCGGACCCTCCGGACAGTGGACCTTCCGGGCCGGCCCAATGAGCCCTTCCGGGCCGGTGGGCCCTCCGGGCCCGGTGGCCCGTCCGGCCCACGGGCGGTTCAGAACTCCTGTTGGCGCGCCGCGCCGACGGCCGCTTCCGCCGTACGGGCCTTCTCGGCCTGTTCCTCCGCCTCCATCTCGGCGAAGACATCGATGGGCGGCGGCGCCTTGGCGAGGAAGACCCAGGTCAGATAGACCGCGAGCAGGAACGGCGGGATCTTCAGAGCGACCAGGACCCAGCCGAACTGGGTGGTGTCGGCCCACCAGTAGAGCGGGAAGAGGATGGCGCACTTGGCGAGCAGGATGAGCCCCCAGGCGTAGCTGGCCTTGGCGTACGCCTTCTTGCGGCCGGGGTTCCTGGTGCGCCAGGAGAGGTTCTCCTTGAACACCGGGCCCAGGATCAGTCCGATCAGCGGCACCCCGGCGAGGGTGGTGATCAGGTAGGCGAGGGCCAGGCCGAGCGTGTAGAGCATGCCCGGAAGATAGAAGTCCTTGGCATTGCCGGTCATCATCGCGAAGACGACACCGAAGGCCACACCGAAGACGCCGCTGAAGGCGTGCTTGACGGTGTCCCTGCGGATCAGCCGTACGACGACGAGGACCAAGGACACCGCCAGGGCCGCGATGGCCGAGCTGTGCAGATCCTTGTTGACCGTGAAGATCGTGACGAAGAGCAGCCCGGGAAGGACTGTCTCCACCATCCCCCGGACGCCGCCGAACGCCTCGAAGAGCGCTGCCTCCGTGACCGCCCTCGCGGCGGCCTCCTGCTGATCTGTGTGGGTGGTGCGGTCCGTGTCGGACGTCGGCTTGTCGAGAGACGTCACCGGCTACTCCTTGCCGAGCGGTCGGAGTTCGTATTTGGGGTTGAACAGCACCCGGCGTCCATGACTCATGGCGATCCGGCCGGAGGCGATGAGCTTGCGACCCGGTTCTATGCCCACGATGGAGCGTCGGCCCAGCCAGACCACGTCCAGCGGCGCGGTGCCGTCGAAGAGCTCCGCCTCCAGAGCGGGAACTCCGGCGCGCGGCCGCAGGGTGACGGTCCGCAACGTACCAGTCACTTTGACGATCTGACGATCGGTGCACTCGGAGATCCGCGTGCACCCCGAAGCCTGCGAGTCCTCCTGCAGCTCCTCGGACTCCAGGTCCTCCTGGGAACTGGACAGCCGGTCGAGCATGCGCCGGAAGCGGCCTGACGGCTTCGCCGCCTTGCCTGGCTTCTCGAATCGAGGAACATCACTCATAACCGAAGGGTACCGGTCTCCCGTGCTCCGAGCGGGTGTCCCGAGTCTCACTCGAACGGATTACTCACCACGAGCGCGGGGGCCGAGCACGACGATCGCGGGGGCCGAGCACGACGGTCGCGGGGGCCGAGCACGACGGTCAAGGGGCCCAGCCCGAAGATCGCGGGGCCCAGCCCGACGGGCGCGCGGCTGAGCCCGACGGCCAGGTAACCGGGTCCGCCCCGCAGGTACGACGCGCGTCCTGCGCGGCGCGAGTCCGGCGATCCGTTGCGATCAGCCGCGTTCGAAGCGGTAGCCCATGCCCGGCTCGGTGACGAAGTGCCGGGGATGGGAGGGATCGGCCTCCAGCTTGCGCCGCAGCTGCGCCATGTAGACCCGCAGGTAGTTGGTCTCGGTGCCGTAGGAAGGCCCCCAGACCTCCTGGAGCAGCTGCTTCTGGCTGACCAGTCGGCCGCTGTTGCGGACGAGGACCTCCAGCAGATGCCATTCGGTGGGCGTGAGGCGTACGTCGCGTCCCGCGCGGTGCACCTTCTTCGCCGCCAGATCGACGGTGAACTCCTCGGTCTCGACGATCACGACATCGTCGGAGCCGTGCTGTCCGACCGGTTCGGCGCGGCGGACGGAGGCGCGCAGCCGGGCCAGCAGCTCGTCCATGCCGAACGGCTTGGTGACGTAGTCGTCGGCTCCGGCGTCCAGCGCCTCGACCTTCTCGTCGGAGGTGTGGCGGGCGGAGAGCACCAGGATCGGTACCCGGGTCCAGCCGCGCAGCCCCTTGATCACCTCGACGCCGTCCATGTCGGGCAGGCCGAGGTCGAGAACGACGACGTCGGGGTGGCGGGCCGCGGCGAGCTGGAGGGCGGTCGCGCCGTCGGGCGCGGCGTCCACCTCGTACTTGCGTGCCTTCAAATTGATCACGAGGGCACGTACGATCTGCGGCTCGTCGTCGACCACAAGCACCCGGGTCATGGGAGCCCTGCCTTTCTCCTGTACGGCGATCTCCTGGGACGGTGCGGAGATCATGAGGTGACCTGCGAGATCACGGGGTGGCCCACGAGGCCGTCGGACGACCGGCGAAGCCGTGGGACGGTCTGCGCGGTCATGAGACGACCTGCGCGGGCAGGTCGGGGCTGACGGGAACGTGCCCCGGCGCCGCCTTGAGGGTCAGCACCATGGTGAGGCCGCCGCCGGGCGTGTCCTCGGCATCCAGCGTGCCGCCCATGGACTCCACGAAACCGCGGGCGACGGCGAGGCCCAGTCCGACGCCCGCGCCGCGCGGTGCGTCGCCATGGCGCTGGAAGGGCTCGAAGATGCGCTCCTTGGCTTCGTCGGGGACGCCGGGGCCGCAGTCGACCACGCGGAGCTCGACGCGTGCGCCGAGCGCACTGGCGGCCACACTGACGCGTTCTCCGTAGGGGCTGTACTTGACGGCGTTCTCGACGATGTTGGCGACGGCCCTCTCCAGCAGTCCCGGGTCGACGTCGACCATCGGCAGAGACTCCGGGATGTCCAGGTCCACGCTGCCCTCGGGAACGCCGCCGAGCGCCATCGGAACCACTTCGTCGAGGTCGATCTCGCGGATCAGCGGCGTGACGGTGCCGGTCTGGAGCCTGGACATGTCCAGGAGGTTGCCCACGAGGTGATCGAGGCGGTCGGCGCCGTTCTCGATGCCCTCCAGAAGCTCGGCCTGGTCCTCGTCGGACCAGGCGACGTCGTCGGAGCGCAACGAGGTGACGGCGGCCTTGATGGCGGCGAGCGGGGTACGCAGATCGTGGCTGACGGCGGCGAGGAGCGCCGTCCTGATCCGGTTTCCCTCGGCGAGCCGCCGCGACTCCTCCGCCTCGTCGACGAGACGCTGGCGCTCCAGCACGACGGCGGCCTGGGCGGCGAACGCGCCGAGGACCCTGCGGTCCTCGGCCGGCAGCACCCGGCCGGAGAGTGCGAGCGCCATGTGGTCGCCGACGGGCATGTCCACGTCCCCATCCTCGGGCCGGGCCACCGGACCCGGTCCGACGCTCCCCGCGCACGTCCACGGATCGACGTCGCTCCGCCGCTCCAGCAGGGCGACGGACTCCATGCCGAAGGTCTCGCGGACCCGGTCCAGGATGGCGTCCAGGGTCGTCTCGCCGCGCAGGACGCTCCCGGCCAGGAAGGAGAGGATCTCCGACTCGGCGCGCAGCCGGGCCGCCTGGTGGGTGCGGCGGGCCGCCAGGTCGACGACCGAGGCGACCGAGACCGCCACCGCGAAGAAGATCACGATGGCGACGAAGTTCTCCGGGTCCTGCACGGTCAGGGTGTGGGTGGGCGGCGTGAACCAGTAGTTCAGCAGCAGCGAGCCGGCCGCGGCGGAGGCGAGGGCGGGCAGGAGCCCACCGAGCAGGGCCGCGGCAACGGTCAGGAAGAGGAAGAGCAGGACGTCGTTGGCGAGCCCGGGACCATGGGTCAGCTGGGTCAGGAGCAGTGTGAGCAGGGCCGGGCCGCCCACACCGACGAGCCAGCCCCAGATGATCCGGACCCGTCCCAGCCGGGCGCCGCGGGCCATGGGCAGCCCCCGGCCCTTGGCGACCTCTTCGTGGGTGACGATGTGGACGTCGAGGTCGGGGCCGGAGTCGCGGGCGACGGTGGCGCCCACGCCCGGTCCGTAGATGTACTGCCACGTCTTGCGCCGGCTGGAACCGAGGACGATCTGCGTGGCGTTCACGCCGCGGGCGAATTCGAGGAGGGCCGACGGTATGTCGTCTCCGATGACGTGGTGGAACGTGCCGCCGAGGTCCTCCACGAGGGTGCGCTGGAGGGCGAGCTCCTTGGGCGAGGCGGAGGTCAGTCCGTCGCTGCGGGCGATGTAGACGGCGAGGATCTCGCTGCCGGAGCCCTTGGCCGCCATCCGGGACGCGCGGCGGATGAGCGTACGGCCCTCCGGGCCGCCGGTGAGGCCGACGACGATCCTCTCCCGTGCCTGCCAGGTGGTGCGGATGTTGTGCTCGCCGCGGTACTGCTGAAGGTATTCGTCGACCCGGTCGGCGACCCAGAGGAGGGCCAGCTCGCGCAGGGCGGTCAGATTCCCGGGGCGGAAGTAGTTGGACAGGGACGCGTCGATCCGGTCGGGCTTGTAGATGTTGCCGTGGGCCATCCGACGGCGCAGCGCCTGGGGCGACATGTCGACAAGTTCGAGTTGGTCGGCCCTGCGGACGACCTCGTCGGGGACGGTCTCGCGCTGACGTACGCCGGTTATGGCCTCGACGACGTCGCCGAGTGACTCCAGGTGCTGGATGTTGACGGTGGAGATCACGTCCGTCCCGGCCTGGAGGAGTTCCTCGACGTCCTGCCAGCGTTTGGCATTGCGGGAGCCCGGCACATTGGTGTGCGCCAGTTCGTCCACCAGGGCGACGGCCGGGGCGCGCTCCAGGACCGCGTCGACGTCCATCTCGGTGAAGACGGCGGAGCGGTATTCGATCTCGCGGCGCCGGATCTGCTCCAGGCCGTGCAGCATCACCTCGGTGCGCGGGCGGTCGTGATGCTCCACGAAGGCCACGACGCAGTCCGTGCCGCGCTCCACACGGCGGTGGGCCTCCGAGAGCATCGCGTACGTCTTGCCGACGCCCGGTGCCGCACCGAGGTAGATCCGAAGCTTGCCGCGTGCCATAGCCCCATTGTCTTCTCTGAACGGGCTGCGGCCGATGCGGCAGCCGGTTCGAAGCTACCCCGAAGATTCCCGACAAATGGAACGGTGGGCTGGGTGAGGGGCCGAATTGACAGGATTCTGACGCCGGAGCGGGGGCCGGGGCGGGGGCGGGACAGGGACAGGGGCGGGGACAGGGGCAGGGGCGGCCGGGCTCACCCGTGCCCCCTCCCCCGCCCCGCCTGCCCCACCCGTACTCGACTACTCGTGCTCGACTACTCGTGCTCGACGATGTGCCCGTCGCTCAGCTCCAGTACCCGGTCCGCCAGCCCCAGCAACTGTGCGTCGTGCGTCGCCACCAGCGCGGTGACCCCCTCGCTCCGTACCACCGCCCGCAGCAGCTCCATCACCGCGAGTCCTGTCTCCGCGTCGAGCTGCCCGGTCGGCTCGTCCGCGATCAGCAGGGCCGGCCGGTTGGCGAGGGCGCGGGCGATCGCGACGCGCTGCTGCTGGCCGCCGGAGAGTTCACCGGGGCGCTGTGCGGCGTGGTCGGCGAGGCCGACCATGGAGAGCAGCAGCGCCACCCGGTCCTCGCGCTCGCGCGGGTCCGCCCTGCGCAGCCGCATGGGCACGCCGACGTTCTCCGCGGCGGACAGGATCGGGATCAGGCCGAACGACTGGAAGATGAAGCCGATGCGGTCCCGGCGCAGCTCCAGGAGCCCGTTCTCACCGAGTTCGGCGAGGTCCGTGCCGTCGACGGTGATCCGGCCGCTGTCGGGGCTGTCGAGGCCGCCGACGAGGTTGAGGAGCGTCGTCTTGCCGGAGCCCGAGCGTCCCTTGAGCGCGACAAGTTCGCCGCGCGGCACGTCGAAGGAGACGCCGCGCAGCGCGTGCACGGCCGCGGCGCCGGTGCCGTACGAGCGGTGCAGGTCCTCGACCCGGACCATGGGCCCGCGGGCGGGGTCCTCGGCGACCGCCGTACCGCTCTGCCCGCCGGTGCCGGTCCGGCCGGTGCTGTCGGTCATGCTCTTCTCCCCCGCGCGTCATCGGTCCTGTCGGCCGCCAGTATGTGCATCGCGCACGGGGCTCGGCAATGGCCGGAGGACGCCGGGGCGGACCCGTCGGGCAGAAGCGGCACCGACCACGGCCTGGGGCCGGCCCGCACGGACCGGCCCCAGGTGTCCTCGCCCTCCATGCCTCAGCTCGCGTCCACCAACTCCTTGAGAGCGATGTTGAGCCGGAGGACGTTGACCGTCGGCTCGCCCACGAAGCCGAGAATGCGGCCGTCGGTGTGCTGGTCGAGAAGCTTCTGGACCTGGGCGACGCCGAGGTGGTTGCGCTCGGCGACACGGCGCACCTGGAGCTGTGCGTACGCCGGGGAGACGGCGGGGTCGAGGCCGGAGCCCGAGGACGTGACGGCGTCGGCCGGCACATCCGCGGGGCTGACGGGGTGGCCGGGGACCGAGTTGTCCTTGATGACGGCAGCCTTGGCGGCGGTGACCCAGTCGATGAGTTCCTTGTTGTCACCGGAGCGGTTGGTCGCGCCGGAGAGGATCAGTGCGTACCGGGTGTTGACGCTGTTGGTGCCCAGGCCGTTGGAGGGGCGCGGCTGGAACCACCTCAGGTCCGGGGCCGCCGTGTCCTGCCCCTTCTTCAGGGGCAGGTCGTAGCGCTGGCCGATGAGTTCGGAGCCGACGACCTCGCCGTTCGCGGTGATCTCGGAACCGTTGGCCTTGTCGGGGAAGATGCCCTGGGCGACACCGGTGACGGCGAGCGGATAGAGCACGCCGCACACGGCGGTGAGGACGAGCAGGGCGCGCAGCCCGGCCCAGAGCGTCCGGGCGGTGTTTCCTACGGAGTTGTTCATGGCAGGTCAGCCGATTCCGGGGATGAGGGAGATGATCAGGTCGATGATCTTGATGCCGATGAACGGGGCGACCAGGCCGCCCAGTCCGTAGATCCCGAGGTTGCGCCGGAGCATCGAGTCGGCGCTGCTCGGGCGGTAGCGCACGCCCTTCAGGGCGAGCGGCACCAGCGCGATGATGATCAGCGCGTTGAACACGACGGCCGACAGGATCGCGGACTCGGGCGAGGACAGTTGCATGATGTTCAGCTTGTCCAGGCCCGGATGGGCGACCGCGAACATCGCCGGGATGATCGCGAAGTACTTCGCGACGTCGTTGGCGATCGAGAACGTCGTGAGCGCACCACGGGTGATGAGGAGTTGCTTGCCGATCTCGACTATCTCGATCAGCTTGGTGGGGTCGGAGTCCAGGTCCACCATGTTCCCGGCCTCCTTCGCGGCGGAGGTGCCGGTGTTCATCGCGACACCGACGTCCGCCTGAGCCAGCGCCGGGGCGTCGTTCGTGCCGTCCCCCGTCATCGCGACGAGCTTGCCGCCGGCCTGCTCCCGCTTGATGAGGGCCATCTTGTCCTCGGGCGTGGCCTCGGCCAGGAAGTCGTCGACCCCCGCTTCCTCGGCGATCGCCTTCGCGGTCAGCGGGTTGTCGCCGGTGATCATGACCGTCTTGATGCCCATGCGGCGCAGTTCGTCGAAGCGCTCCCGCATGCCTTCCTTGACGACGTCCTTGAGGTGGACGACGCCCAGGACACGGGCGCCCCTCGCGTCCTCCACGGCGACGAGCAGCGGCGTCCCGCCGGCTTCGGAGATCCTCTTCGTGACCGCGCCGGCGTCCTCGACGACCCGGCCTCCGCGCTCCTCGACCCAGGCGGTCACGGAGCCGGCCGCCCCCTTGCGGATCCTGCGGGCCTCGCCGTTCTCGGAGAGGTCGACGCCGGACATACGGGTCTGGGCGGTGAACTCCACCCACTCGGCATGCCGCAGCTCGCCCTGGTGCCGCTCGCGCAGCCCGTACCTCTCCTTGGCCAGCACGACGATCGAGCGGCCCTCCGGCGTCTCGTCGGCCAGCGAGGAGAGCTGGGCGGCGTCCGCCAGCTCGGCCTCGGCCGTGCCCCTGACCGGGACGAACTCGGCGGCCTGCCGGTTGCCCAGCGTGATCGTGCCCGTCTTGTCGAGCAGCAGCGTCGACACATCGCCCGCTGCCTCGACCGCCCGGCCCGACATCGCGAGGACGTTCCGCTGCACCAGCCGGTCCATACCCGCGATGCCGATCGCGGAGAGCAGCGCGCCGATGGTCGTCGGGATCAGGCAGACCAGCAGGGCGCTCAGCACGATCAGCGACTGCCTGGCGCCCGCGTAGATCGCGAACGGCTGGAGGGTGACGACGGCGAGCAGGAAGACGATCGTGAGGGACGCGAGGAGGATGTTCAGCGCGATCTCGTTGGGCGTCTTCTGCCGCGCGGCGCCCTCGACCAGGGAGATCATCCGGTCGATGAAGGTCTCGCCGGGCTTGGTGGTGATCTTGATGACGATGCGGTCGGAGAGCACCTTCGTACCCCCGGTGACCGCACTGCGGTCGCCGCCGGACTCCCGGATGACCGGAGCCGACTCACCCGTGATCGCGGACTCGTCGACGCTCGCGACACCCTCGACGACGTCTCCGTCGCCGGGAATGATGTCACCGGCCTCGCAGACCACCAGGTCGCCGACGCGCAGGCCGGTTCCCGGCACCCGCTCCTCGTCGCCGCCGGTCAGCCGCCGGGCGACCGTGTCGGTCTTGGCCTTGCGCAGCGTGTCGGCCTGCGCCTTGCCGCGCCCCTCGGCGACGGCCTCCGCCAGGTTGGCGAAGACCGTGGTCAGCCAGAGCCACGCGGCGATCGCCCAGCCGAACCAGTTTCCCGGGTCCAGGCACGCGAGCACGGTGGTGACCACCGAACCGATCAGCACCACGAACATCACGGGCGACTTGACCATCACCCGGGGATCGAGCTTGCGCACGGCATCGGGGAAGGACGTGAGCAGTTGTCCGGGGTCGAACAGTCCGCCGCCGACGCGTCCTTCGCTCTGGTGCCCGGTCGACGCGTCCTGGTGGGGCGCCCGGGTGGGGGTGACAGTGGACATGGAGTCCTCATGCTTCGTACGAGTGGTCATGACGCCAGCCCTTCGGCCAGCGGCCCCAGCGCCAGGGCCGGGAAGTAGGTCAGGCCGGTGATGATCAGGATCGTGCCGACCAGCAGCCCGCTGAAGAGCGGCTTGTGTGTGCCGAGGGTTCCCGCGGTCGTCGGTACGGGCTTCTGCTCCGCGAGCGAGCCGGCCAGGGCGAGGACGAACACCATCGGCAGGAACCGGCCGAGCAGCATCGCGAGACCGATCGTGGTGTTGAACCACTGCGTGTCCGCGTTCAGACCGGCGAACGCCGAACCGTTGTTGTTGGCGCCCGAGGTGTACGCGTAGAGGATCTCGGAGAATCCGTGCGCGCCGGTGTTGGTCATCGAGTGGGGCGGGGTGGGCAGGGCCATCGCCACGGCGGTGAAGCAGAGCACCAGCGCGGGGGTGACCAGGATGTAGCAGGCCGCGAGCTTGATCTCGCGGGTGCCGATCTTCCTGCCGAGGTACTCGGGCGTGCGGCCGACCATCAGGCCCGCGATGAACACCGCGATGATCGCCACGATCAGCATGCCGTACAGGCCGGACCCGACACCGCCGGGCGCGATCTCGCCGAGCTGCATGCCCAGCATCGTGATCCCGCCGCCGAAGCCCGTGAACGAGGAGTGGAACGAGTTCACCGCCCCTGTGGAGGTGAGCGTCGTGGCCACGGCGAAGATCGACGAGCCGGCGGTCCCGAACCGGGTCTCCTTGCCCTCCATCGCCCCGCCCGCGATGTCGAACGCGGCCCCGTGGTGCGAGAACTCGGTCCACATCATCAGGGACGTGAAGCCCAGCCAGATGACGCCCATCGTCGCCAGGATCGCGTACCCCTGCTTCAGCGAGCCGACCATCCGGCCGAACGTGCGCGTCAGTGCGAACGGGATGAGCAGGATCAGGAAGATCTCCAGGAGGTTGGACAGCCCGTCGGGGTTCTCGAACGGGTGGGCCGAGTTGGCGTTGAAGTAGCCACCGCCGTTCGTACCCAGCTCCTTGATGGCCTCCTGCGAGGCCACGGCGCCGCCGTTCCACTGCTGCGAGCCGCCCATGAACTGGCCGACCTCGTGGATGCCGGAGAAGTTCTGCATGGCTCCGCGGGCGACCAGCACCAGCGCGCCGACCACGGAGATCGGCACCAGGATCCGCACGGTGCCGCGCACCAGGTCGGACCAGAAGTTGCCCAGCTCACCGGTGCGGGTCCGGCCTGTTCGGGCGAAGCCCCGGACCAGCGCCACCGCGACGGCCATGCCGACGGCGGCCGAGACGAAGTTCTGCACCGCGAGGCCGCCGGTCTGGACGACATGGCCCATGGCCTGCTCGCCGTAGTACGACTGCCAGTTCGTGTTCGCGACGAACGACGCGGCGGTGTTGAACGCCTGGTCCGGGTCGATCGAGACGAAGCCGAGCGAGCCGGGCAGGCTGCCCTGGAGCCGCTGCAGCAGGTAGAGGAAGAGGACGCTCACCACGGAGAAGGCGAGCACTCCCCGCAGATACGCGGGCCAGCGCATCTGCGTGTTCGGATGGGCGCCGATGGCCTTGTACATCCACTTCTCGACGCGCAGGTGCTTGTTCGAGGAGTAGACGTCGGCCATGTAGTCGCCGAGCGGACGGTACGCCAGCCCCAGCGCCACGACGAGCGCGAGGACCTGGAGCACACCAGCGAGGACGGGGCTCATATCGGGCTCAGAACCTCTCCGGGTACAGGAGGGCGAGGACGAGATAGCCCAGCAGGGCGACGGCCACGATCAGGCCGACGATGTTCTCGGCAGTCACAGCTTCGCCACCCCCTTTGCGACGAGAGCCACCAGCGCGAACACCGCGATCGTGGTGACGACGAAGGCCACATCGGCCATCGTGTGCTCCTAGATGAGGTACGAATTTTTGGAC
Organism: Streptomyces sp. NPDC058051; assembly: GCF_042885475.1. Lineage (NCBI taxonomy): Bacteria > Bacillati > Actinomycetota > Actinomycetes > Kitasatosporales > Streptomycetaceae > Streptomyces > Streptomyces sp. NPDC058051. The sequence goes on along the minus strand of NZ_JBHVRW010000020.1, from coordinate 134,011 downwards.
CTCTTGAGCAAACCTTGCCGCTCGGCCGTCCCGACCTGCGTTGATGGCTTCCTTACGGGAAGGAGCGGGCCCTTGACGGTGCATATACGTGCCCCATACGCGCCCCATACGTACCGCTGCCGCACGCCCCCGGAGGCCCGCCCCGGCGCGGAAAAAGGCCGGTGGGCCGTGCCCCTGGGAAGGGGACACGGCCCACCGGCCTTCGCTTGTGACGGGTGGCTGCCCGTCTTCGTTCAGCGCACCTCGGTGATCTCGGGACCACGCTGGAGCTGGCCCATGCCGCCGGAGAACTTCGAGCCCTCCTCCTGGCTGTCCTGCTGGAGGCCCTCGGGCACCATCTGGGCGTCGTTGGGGAGCTTGAGGACGATCGGGTCGCGCGGGGCCATCGGGCCCTCTCCGCGGACGACCACGGTGTCCCGGAAGATCGTCTCCAGCAGCCCCGCGGCCTCCGGCTGCACGGCACCCTGGCCGGAGATCACTCCGCGCAGGAACCACCGCGGCCCGTCGACGCCGACGAAGCGCACCAGCTGCACACCGTTCGTCCCGTCCGGGAGCTGTACGGGGACCTGGGCACGCAGCTCCCAGCCCAGCGGGCCCTCGACCTCGTCGATGATCCCGCCCTGCTGGGTGATGCCGGAGGCGATCTCCTCGCGGACCTCGCCCCAGATGCCCTCCTTCTTGGGGGCGGCGAAGGCCTGCAGCTGGATGGCGCTGTCACGCAGCACCACGGTCGCGGCGACGATCGCGTCACCTGCCACCTCGACGCGCAGTTCCATTCCCTCGACGCCGGGCACGAAGATGCCGCCGAGATCGACCCGGCCCTCGCCGGGCTGGGAGACCTCGGAGACGTCCCACGGCCCGTCCGGCCGCGGCGCCGGCGGGAGATTCACCCGACGCGAGCCGGTATCGGCCCCATCGGCCTCATCGAGCTCGTCGACGACCTGCTCGGCCTCGCGCGCTTCGTCCGCCACGTCCTCGGCGGAACCACTCTTCTTGCGACGTCCGAACACGTCACTGTCCTTCCCGGTCGGGTACGACCGAAGCGTAGCTGTTCCCGCCCTGGGTGATCCCGCCCCTGACACCATCGACATCACCGGAAGCATGGCCTCCGGTCGATCCGAAACCTCCCGCGCCGCGAGCCGAGCCGGGAAGCTCGGCCACCTCGTGGAAGCTCACCTTCTCGACCTGCTGGACGACCAGTTGGGCAATCCGGTCGAACCGCTCGAACCGCACGGGCTCGCGCGGGTCGAGATTGATGACGATCACCTTGATCTCTCCACGGTACCCGGCATCAACCGTCCCCGGGGCATTCACCAGAGCGACTCCGCAGCGCGCGGCGAGACCGGAGCGCGGGTGCACGAACGCGGCGTACCCGTCGGGCAGGGCGATCGCCACCCCGGTGGGCAGCACGGCACGCTCGCCCGGAGCGAGTTCGGCGGCCTCGGTGGTCACCAGATCGGCCCCGGCGTCCCCCGGATGCCCATAGGACGGAATCGGCACCTCCGGATCGACGCGGCGGATCAGCACGTCCACGGGGCGGCGCATCAGGGGTTCACCTCGAAGGCGCGGACACGCTTGGCCTGGTCCGGATCGGCCATCGCCGCCTCGATCTCGGCCGGGCGGCCGTTCTCGATGAAGTGGTCGACCTTGACCTCGATGAAGAGGGCCTCGGCGCGGACGGCCACGGGGCCGTCGGGGCCCCCTGTCCGGCCGGTCGCCCGGGAGTAGATCTTCCGTCCGGCCACCGCGGTGATCTCGGCGTCCACGTACAGCACGGTGTCCACCGGCACCGGACGGACGAAGTCGGTCTCCAGCCGCCCCGTCACCGCGATCACACGCAGCAGCCAGTTCAGCGAGCCGAGCGTTTCGTCCAGCGCGGTGGCCAGAATGCCGCCGTGGGCGAGGCCCGGAGCACCCTGATGAGCGGACTTCACGATGAATTCGGCGGTGACCGCGACACCCTCGCCGGCCCGCGCCTGGAGGTGCAGGCCGTGCTGCTGCCCTTCGCCGCACCCGAAACAGTGTTCGTAGTGCGAGCCGAGGAGTTCGCCGGGGGCCGGGGCGTCGGGGTGCCGAACCGGTTTCACCGCGTCGGCCGGGGGCTTCAGAGCCGCAGATGTTCCACTCACAGGCGCAGACCTTACCCGCGCGGCCGGCCGCGGTCGGCACCGTGCCAAGCTTGGGTCCATGCAGCCTTCCACCCCGCCCTTCGACGAACGACTGACCGCGCCCCGTTCGTGGTGGCTCATCGCCTTCCTGATCGGCATCGCCTGTGCCCTGATGCTGCTGCCGCTCGGCACCCTCCCCCTGCTGGCCGGCCTGGTGGGCGGCACGGCCCTGTCGGCGGTCGCGGTGAGCTCGTACGGCTCGGCCAGGATCCGGGTGGTCGCGGGCGCCCTGGTGGCCGGCGACGCGCGGATTCCGGTGACGGCGCTCGGCGAGGCCGAGGCGCTGGACGCGGAAGAGGCGCGCGCCTGGCGCTCGTACAAGGCGGACACCCGCGCGTTCATGCTGCTGCGCAGCTACATTCCGACGGCGGTGCGGGTCGAGGTCACCGACCCGCAGGACCCGACTCCGTACGTCTATCTGTCAACCCGCGAGCCGCAGGCCCTCGTCGCGGCCCTCAGCGCCGTGCGGCCCTGAGGGTTCTCCGCTCTCCGGCTCCGGAAGGCTCCTCCGGGCCCTTGGGGCGGCCTCTCACGACCTCACGGGATCGCGGGGAGGAACCGGCCTCACAGGCACCGCGGGGCGGAACGGGTGGCCCCTCAGGACGAACGCGTCGGTGGGCGACGGGGCACCTCAGGTGCCCAGCTCGCCCGGCAGATCCTTGTGCCGGCCGCTCGGCCGCTCCAGCGGCGGCAGCTCCGGCAGCCGGTCCCAGGGGATCTGGCGCTCGCGCAGATCCTTCCTGACCCGTTCGGCGAGCTTTCTGGTGTCGCGCCGGTTCATCATCGCGCCGACGGCGGCGCCGACCATGAACGGGACGAGATTCGGCAGATCACGCACCATGCGCTTCGTGATCTGCTGGCGCAGCTCGCGTTTCATCTGGCCGCCCAGCGCCGCGTTGACCGTCGCCGGCCGGGTGACATCGATACCGCGCTCCTCCGTCCAGGACGTGAGGTAGGCGGTGGAACGCCGGGGCAGCCCGCCCGGCGGGCGCAACCCGTAGACCTCGTGGAGCTCCGCGAGGAGCTTCATCTCGATCGCGGCCACGCCGGTGATCTCCGCCGCCAGCTCGGCCAACATGGCGGGCGGTACGGGCATCATGGCCGCCGCGCCGATACCGGCGCCGACGGTGGCTGTCGCCCTGCTCGCGCCCGCGATGAGCTTGTCGGCGAGCTCTTCGGGCCCGAGGCCCGGGAACTGCCTGCGCAGCGTCGCGAGATCGCGCACAGGGATGCGGGGAGCGGATTCGATGATCAGGTCGGCGATGCGACCGATCACTGCCTTGGCGCCCTCCCCGCCCTTGCGTACTCCCCGTTTCATCGGACTCGGACGGCCTGCCCCGGTCACGGGCTCCGTCCTGTCGGCCTGTCCGGCCCCATAGGCCGTGCCGACTCCTTCGACGCCGACCTGTTCGACGTCAACGCCTTCGAACGCCGTGACCGCTTCGAGCGACGCGGACCGGCCCCGCTCGCCGTCCCGCTCGCCCGGGGAGGGTGGCAGGGCGGACCGCTCGGCAGGCGCTGCTACGCCTTCCGCCGGGCCTGTACCGCCCTGATTCGCCTCCGACGACCTCTTGCGCCGCAAGCGTCGCTTCCGGAACGGTGTGTCGCCTGCCACGGCCTGCTCGAATCAGTCGCAGTCGCGGCAGATCGGCTGGCCGTTCTTCTCGCGTGCCAGCTGGCTCCTGTGGTGCACGAGGAAGCAGCTCATGCACGTGAACTCGTCGGCCTGCTTGGGCAGGACCCTTACGGCCAGTTCCTCGTTGGACAGGTCTGCGCCGGGCAGCTCCAGTCCCTCGGCCGCGTCGAATTCGTCGACGTCGACGGCGGACGCCGTCTTGTCGCTCCGACGGGCCTTGAGTTCCTCAAGGCTGTCCTGGTCTACGTCGTCGTCGGTCTTACGTGGGGTGTCGTAATCCGTTGCCATGTCGCTCTCCCCCTCTGGGTGTCTGCGGTGTCTCAGCGCACGTAACGCGTGAGAGGCCGGACTTGTGCCCGACCTGAGGCGGAGATTTTGCCTCACATCAAGGTCTGTTACTCAATCGACACCCAAAAGGGCCGCTCAGGAGTGGCCGGCTTGGGTGGCGAAGGGGACCGTACACGGTCCCGGTCTTGCGTTTCACGGGCGCCACCCCGTGTACTTCCCGTGATATCGCACCCTGAAAACCCCGATTTTTGCAGGTTTTCCGGTGATATCCCTGATCACGGAGCGTTGGCGTCCCGCGATTCACTTCTGTGATCGATCACACACGACCGCGTCGGCCTCAGGTCACGAAAATTCCGCTCAAAGCGAACAAAGTCATTCGCCGGCGGATCGTCCCGCCCGACCCCTCAGACCGGCAGGGAGACACGCATCACCAGACCACCGCCCTCGCGGGGCTCCGCGACGATACGGCCGCCGTGAGCCCGCGCCACGGACCGCGCGATCGACAGGCCGAGCCCCACGCCCTTGTCGCTGCCTGTTCGCTCCGTACGCAGCCGCCTGAAGGGCTCGAAGAGGTTGTCGATCTCGTACGCGGGCACCACCGGCCCCGTGTTCGAGACGACGAGCAGGGCCTGGTCGGACCGCAGCTCGGTCGTGACCTCCACCCAGCCGTGCTCCGGAACGTTGTAGCGCACGGCGTTCTGCACGAGGTTCAGGGCGATCCGCTCCAGCAGGACGCCGTTGCCCTGGACGACGGCCGGGGCCCGCTCACCGCGGATCTCCACACCCCGCCCCTCCGCCTCGCCGCGCGTCTGATCGATCGCACGCGAGGCCACCTCCGCGAGGTCGACCGGCTTGCGCTCGACGATCTGGTTGTCGCTGCGGGCCAGCAGCAGCAGACCCTCGACCAGCTGCTCGCTGCGCTCGTTGGTGGCCAGCAGCGTCTTGCCGAGCTGTTTGAGCTCCGGCGGGGCCTGCGGATCGGAGAGATGGACCTCCAGCAGCGTGCGGTTGATCGCAAGCGGGGTGCGCAGCTCGTGCGACGCGTTCCCGACGAACCGCTGCTGGGCGGTGAAGGCCCGCTCCAGGCGGTCCAGCATCTCGTCGAAGGTGTCGGCGAGCTCCTTCAGCTCGTCGTCCGGGCCGTCCAGCTCGATCCGGCGGGACAGGTCGGTTCCGGCCACCCGGCGTGCGGTGCGGGTGATCCGGCCCAGCGGGGAGAGCACCCGGCCCGCCATGGCGTAGCCGAAGGCGAAGGCGATGACGCTGAGGCCGACCAGGGCCAGCAGCGACCGGTTCAGCAGGGTGTCCAGCGCCTGCTGGCGCTGATGGTTGACGCAGGAGTTCATGGCGGCGTTGAAGGCGTCCGGCGTGGACTTCTCGTTGAAGTTGCACACGTCACTGGTGACGCTGCCGCTCACGATCTTGAACGGCAGCTCACTTCCCACGTGCAGGGCCTGGGCGGCCAGCATGTAGATGATCGACAGCAGCAGGATGCCGGCGATCAGGAACATGCCGCCGTAGAGCAGCGTGAGCCGTATCCGGATGGTCGGACGCAGCCAGTAGGGCGGCTCCTGCTGTTTGGGCTCCCAGGTGGGCTTCGGGGGCGCCGTGGGCGGCGCGGGAACGGAGGGCATCGCCGGTCAGATCCGGTATCCGGAGCCCGGCACGGTGACGATCACCGGCGGCTCGCCGAGTTTGCGGCGCAGGGTCATGACGGTCACCCGGACGACATTGGTGAACGGGTCGGTGTTCTCGTCCCAGGCCTTCTCCAGGAGCTGCTCGGCCGAGACGACGGCGCCCTCGCTGCGCATGAGGACCTCCAGCACGGCGAACTCCTTCGGCGCCAGTTGGATCTCGGCTTCGTCGCGGAAGACCTCGCGACGGTTGGGGTCGAGCTTGATTCCGGCGCGCTCCAGGACGGGCGGCAGGGCCACCGTCGTACGCCGGCCGAGTGCCCGCACCCGTGCGGTGAGCTCGCTGAAGGCGAACGGCTTGGGCAGGTAGTCGTCGGCGCCCAGCTCCAAGCCCTCCACCCGGTCGCTGACGTCCCCGGACGCGGTGAGCATGAGCACCCTGGTGGGCATGCCCAGCTCGACGATCCGCCGGCAGACGTCGTCGCCGTGCACCAGGGGGAGATCCCGGTCCAGCACCACGACGTCGTAGTCGTTGACCTCGATGCGCTCCAGAGCCGCGGCACCGTCGTACACGACGTCGACGGCCATGGCCTCACGGCGCAATCCGGTCGCCACCGCATCGGCGAGCAGCTGCTCGTCCTCCACGACGAGTACGCGCACGGCGCTGTCCTTCCTTAGAAACTGCAAGTACGTCAGAAGCTTCAGACCGTCCCGATGCGTTGACGGTCCGTGATCGGAGCCATTCATCGGCAGGGTCTGTGCGGCTCCATCCTGCCCGCAACGCGTATAAACCGGCGGTAAGACGGCGCTGGCCGGCTGCGGCTCCGGAGAAGGCATCGGATTTCCGGGCCAGTTGAGGTTTCTCTGAGCATCGGGTTGGGGAGGACGCATTCACACCCGCGATCACGCCTTGAATGTGGCGTACCAAGGCCGCTCCGTCCCCGGAGAGGTGTGATCACCGCCCTACCGTCTCCGTGCGGAGGGAAACCCGGGCACACCCCCGTGCCACCGACCCACGATGAGGGGGCGCATGATGGACGCTTTCACCGCAGGTTTGCTGCAACGAATCAAGACCACCGAGTCCGACCTCACGAAAGCTCGGGAGACAGGCGACGACTTCCTCGCGGATGTCGAGCAGGGCGAGCTGGACGACCTGCACCGCCTTGCCGCTGAGCACGGCGTCGAAATCCGCGCCACAAGCGTCTGAGCCGCGCGAGAAGGGCCCCTGATGCCGCCACCGGCGTCAGGGGCCCTTCACGCATGCCGGAAGAGGACCCGGTGGACCGGCCGTCAGTCGTGCCAGGCGCCGAACTCCTCCAGGAGGCCCTGCAGCGGCTCGAAGACACCCGGCGTCGCGGCGACGGTCAGATCACCGTCGGCGGGCAGCCCGGGGCGGCCTCCGGTGTACGCCCCCGCCTCGCGGGCGATGAGGTCGCCCGCCGCCAGGTCCCACGGGTGGAGCCCGCGCTCGTAGTAGCCGTCCAGACGGCCTGCCGCCACATCGCAGAGGTCCACGGCCGCGGAGCCGCCGCGCCGGATGTCACGCAGCCGCGGGATCAGCTTCTGGGCCACGTCCGCCTGGTGGGTACGAACGTGGCTGACGTAGTTGAAGCCGGTCGAGACGAGCGCCTGGTCGAGCGGCGGCGCGGGCCGGCAGCGCAGCGCGGTGCCTTCGCCGTACGCACCGCCCTTCGCGTACGCGCCGCCGCCGAGCACGGCCCGGTACGTCTCACGGCGCATCGGGGCCTCCACGACGCCCACGACCCGCTCGCCGTCCCGTTCGGCGGCGATGGAGACGGCCCAGGTCGGCAGTCCGTACAGGTAGTTCACGGTGCCGTCGAGCGGGTCGATGACCCATCGGACACCACTGCTGCCCGCCGTGCTCGTCCCTTCCTCACCGAGGAAGCCGTCCTGCGGGCGGCGCTCGGCGAGGAAGCCGGTGATCAGCTTCTCGGCGGCGAGGTCCATCTCGGTGACGACGTCGATCGGGCTGGACTTGGTCGCGGCCACCCCCAGATCGGCCGGGCGGCCGTCACGGAGCAGCGCACCGGCACGGCGCGCGGCCTCCAGGGCGAGGTCGAGCAGTTCGGACAGGTTCGGGTCGGTCACGGTGCTCCAGGGGCTCTAGGCGTTACGGCCGGGCTTCTTCAGGCGTACGGGCTGTCGGCGCCCGCCGCGGCGGGCTTGGGGGCGCGGGCCGGGCAGCAGCCGACCGGGCAGAGGTCGTGGCCGGGGCCGAGTGCACCCAGCGCGCACCGCGGTGCGGCCTGTCCCCGCTCGGTGGCCGCACGTTCCAGCACGAGTTCGCGCACGGCCGCGGCGAACCGCGGGTCGGCGCCCACGGTCGCGGACCTGCGCACCGGAAGTCCGAGTTCGGCGGCCTTCGCGGTGGCCTCCGTGTCGAGGTCGTACAGCACTTCCATGTGGTCCGAGACGAAGCCGATGGGGGCCATCACCACGGCGGGGACGCCTTCGCCGTGGAGCGCCTCCAGGTGGTCGCAGATGTCGGGCTCCAGCCACGGGATGTGCGGGGCGCCGCTGCGCGACTGGTAGACGAGCCGCCACGGGTACGTGATCCCGGTCTCCTCGCGCACCGCGTCGACGATCAGGCGGGCGACGTCGAGGTGCTCGGCCACGTAGGCGCCGCCGCCGCCGTGCTCCTCCACGGGGCCGGAGGTGTCGGCGGCGGAGGTGGGGATGGAGTGCGTGGTGAAGGCGAGGTGCGCCCCGGCCCGTACGTCCTCGGGAAGGTCGGCGAGGGAGGCGAGGACCCCGTCCACCATGGGCCGGACGAACCCGGGGTGGTTGAAGTAGTGACGGAGCTTGTCGACCCGGGGCACCGTCAGCCCCTCGGCCTCCAGCGCCGCCAGGGACTCGGCGAGGTTCTCGCGGTACTGCCGGCAGCCCGAGTAGGAGGCATAGGCGCTGGTGGCGAGGACGGCGATCCGGCGGTGTCCGTCGGCCGTCATCCGACGGAGGGTGTCGGTGAGGTACGGCGCCCAGTTGCGGTTGCCCCAGTACACCGGCAGATCGAGTCCGTGCGCCGCGAAGTCCTTGCACAGGGCGTCCAGCAGGGCTCTGTTCTGTGCGTTGATCGGGCTGACGCCGCCGAACAGGAAGTAGTGCTTGCCGACTTCCTTCAGCCGCTCCTCGGGGATGCCGCGGCCACGGGTCACGTTCGCCAGGAACGGGACCACGTCGTCCGGGCCTTCGGGGCCGCCGAAGGAGAGCAGGAGCAGAGCGTCGTACGGAGCGGGATCGCGCAGATCGGACATGGCACCGATCCTGCCACTCGCCTCGGACGGCGCTCCCACCGACATCGGCCTCCCGTCCGGCCCCGGTGTCGGACGGACCGCCGCGACCGTAAGCTGTATCGGCTACGTTCACGCATTACCGGCGCGTGCGATCAAGCCGTTGTGGAGTCCTCCTTGCCCAGTCCCTACCGTGCGATTTTCGCCGCCCCCGGCGCCAAGGGGTTCTCGGCGGCCGGATTCCTCGGCCGGATGCCGCTGTCCATGATGGGCATCGGTGTGGTGACCATGGTCTCCCAGCTCACCGGCCGCTACGGACTCGCCGGTGCGCTCTCCGCGACGCTGGCGCTGTCTGCGGCGGTGCTCGGGCCGCAGATCTCCCGGCTCGTCGACCGGCACGGGCAGCGCCGCGTGTTGCGTCCCGCCACCCTCGTGGCGCTGGCGGCGGTGGCGGGTCTCCTGGTCTGCGCACAGCAGCGGCTGCCCGACTGGACGCTTTTCGTCTTCGCTGCGGGCGCGGGCTGCGTCCCCAGCGTGGGTGCGATGATCCGGGCCCGCTGGGCGGAGATCTACCACGGTTCACCGCGGCAGTTGCACACCGCGTACTCGTGGGAATCGATCGTCGACGAGGTGTGCTTCATTTTCGGTCCGATCATCTCGATCGGCCTGTCCACCGCCTGGTTCCCGGAGGCGGGGCCGCTTCTCGCTGCCGGGTTCCTGCTGGTCGGTGTCTTCTGGCTGACCGCGCAGCGCGCCACGGAGCCGGTGCCGCATCCGCGCGAGCAGCACACCGGCGGCAGCGCGCTGCGCTCCCGGGGCCTCCAGGTCCTCGTGGTCACCTTCGTGGCGACCGGAGCGATCTTCGGGGCAATCGACGTGGTGACGGTGGCCTTCGCCGAGGAGCGGGGCCACAAGGCCGCGGCGAGCCTCGTGCTGGCCGTGTACGCGCTGGGGTCCTGCGTGGCCGGTGCCGTCTTCGGTCTGCTGCACCTGACGGGGAAGCCGTCCACCCGGTGGCTGGTGGGTGTGTGTGCGATGGCCGTGAGTATGATCCCCCTCCAACTGGCCGGGAACCTTCCGTTTCTGGCCGTGGCGCTCTTTGTCGCGGGCCTCGCCATCGCACCGACGATGGTGACCACCATGGCCCTCGTCGAGCAGCACGTACCGCGCACGCAACTGACCGAGGGCATGTCCTGGACCGGCACCGGGCTCGCCGTCGGTGTGGCGCTCGGCTCGTCGGCCGCCGGCTGGGTGGTCGACGCGTCAGGGGCCGGAGCGGGGTACGCGGTGCCCGGTGTGGCGGGAGCGCTCGCGGCCGTTGCGGCGTTCCTGGGGTACCGCCGGCTCAGTGGGCCGGTTCCTACGGAAGGGCGCGGGGAAGATGACCGACACCGACGCACGGAGGACGACGAGCGCGTGGCGTAACTGGGCGGGGAACGTCAGTGCCCGTCCCGTACGGACCGTGTCACCCGCCTCCGTGGCAGAGCTCGCCGCGGTCCTGCGCGACGCTTCCGAGGACGGTCTGAGGGTGAAGCCGGTCGGCACCGGGCACTCGTTCACCGCGACGGCGGCCACCGACGGTGTGCTGATCCGCCCGGATCTGCTCACCGGCATCCGGGAGATCGACCGCACGGCGATGACGGTGACCGTCGAGGCAGGCACCCCGCTGAAGCGGCTGAACACCGCCCTGGCCCGGGAGGGCCTGTCGCTCACCAACATGGGCGACATCATGGAGCAGACGGTCGCCGGTGCCACCTCGACCGGCACCCATGGCACCGGCCGCGACTCGGCGTCCATATCCGCGCAGATCCGCGCGCTCGAACTGGTCACCGCCGACGGCACGGTGCTGACCTGTTCGGCGGAGGAGAACGCCGACATCTTCGCCGTCGCCCGCATCGGGCTCGGCGCCCTGGGGGTCGTCACGGCGATCACCTTCGCCGTGGAACCGGTCTTCCTGCTGACGGCCCGCGAGGAACCGATGGGCTTCGACCGGGTCACGAACGACTTCGACGAGCTGGTCGCCGAGAACGAGCACTTCGAGTTCTACTGGTTCCCGCACACCGGCAACTGCAACACCAAGCGCAACAACCGCAGCGCGGGCCCCGCCGCCCCGCCCGGAAAGGTCAGCGGCTGGGTCGAGGACGAGCTGCTCTCCAACGGGATCTTCCAGGTCGCCTGTTCACTGGGCCGTGCGGTCCCCGCCACCATCCCGTCGATCGCCAAGCTCTCCAGCCGCGCCCTGTCGGCCCGTACGTACACCGACATCCCCTACAAGGTCTTCACCAGCCCGCGCCGGGTCCGCTTCGTGGAGATGGAGTACGCGCTGCCGCGCGAAGCCGCCGTGGAGGCGCTGCGCGAGCTCAAGGCGATGGTCGACCGGTCGCCGCTGCGGATCAGCTTCCCGGTGGAGGTCCGTACCGCCCCCGCGGACGACATCGCGCTCTCCACGGCCTCGGGCCGCGAGAGCGCGTACATCGCCGTCCACCTCTACAAGGGCACGCCCTACCAGTCGTACTTCACGGCTGTCGAACGGATCATGACCGCGCACGCCGGCCGCCCGCACTGGGGCAAGGTCAACACGCGTGACGCCGAGTACCTCGCCGGGGTGTATCCGCGCTTCGGTGAATTCACCGCCGTACGCGACCGGCTGGACCCGGACCGCCTCTTCGGCAACGACTATCTGCGCCGGGTCCTGGGCGACTGAGCGTCGCGGCCGTTCACTGCCCGGTGTCCGTACCCGTGGTGGCACGGTCGCCCTGCACCGTCGCGTCGCCCGCACCCGTGGGGTTCGGGTCGGCCGTGCCGCCGCTGCCCGGCACGGCCGGGGAGGGCGTGGCCGCCGGTGACGGGCTCGTCCCGCCGCCGGTGCTGCCGGACGGGGTGGGAGTCGGATCGGCCGAGGAGGCGTCGCTCCGGCCGGAGTCCGGGCTCTGGCTCTGCCCACCCTGCGAGTCCGTGCCGGGCGTCGCCGGGCTCTGCTGACCGGAGGTCTGCCCCGTACCGGGGTCGGTGCTGGTCGTCGGTGTCGGGTCGGCCGCCCCCGAGCCCCCCGTCCCGCCGCGTACGACGGAGCCGACGGTCGTCCCCTCGCCACCGCTCAGACCGCTGCCGGAGACCAGCTCGAAGGTGGTGATTCCGGCCATGGTCACGGCGAAGACCACGACCGCGCCGAGCGCCGGGCGCTTCCAGCCCCGGATCCGGGTGCCGTGGGTGGTGGCTTCGGTGAACTCCTCATCGGGGCCGGCGCCGACCGTGGCGAGCGGCCGGGTCCTGTCGAGCTGCCCCAGCGGTCGCGTACGGTCCGGGTCCTCCGGCACGGTGCGCAGGACCGTGGTGGCGTCGTTCTCCCGCGGCACGGCCTCCGCGTCGCGTCCGCCGATCGTCTCCCGCGTATGCACGGTCACCTCGCGGCCCGGGTGCTTCACCTGGACCGTGACCTCACGGATCTGCTCCCCCGTGCGGCGGAAGAAGTGCTGGAAGACCGAGCCGCCGCAGGTGGCGACGACGCTCATCACTCCGGCGCCGAGGATCGTTCCGTACACGCCCAGCTGGGAGGCCGCCACCGCTGCGGCGACCGCCGCCACGGCACTGCCCGCCACCTGGGGCACGCTGAGGTCTATGCGCCTTCTCTTGGGTTCTATGTCGCTTTCCGGCTTCTGCACCATTCCTGGCCCTTGATTGACATCTCTCCCACCATGCACCAAGAAAGGACATGCGAGCGAAGTGAATAGTTCCGCTTCGGGAGATTCTGTGAAGCAGGACACGTGGGAAGGTCATTCCGGCCGCGGCTGGGTAACTCAACTCCCGCACCTCACGAGAACTTCAGCGGCGCGGCGGTCCACTCACGTGGCCCGAATGGAGTACTGTGGCGAGCCCTGGGGCCGGACTCCCACGCGGGTGTCCGGGATCTTCGGGAGGGGGCCGAAGGAGGCACTCGATCCGGCGGCGCCACGGCATCGCACGGCGACTGGCTACATGAAGCGACCACAGGTCACTTTGTGTTGCACAATAGGTCACCGTGTCATACCGGCGATCAAGGGCTCACACCCGACACGCCGGGCAACACGGCAATGTTGTGGCAGGCTGCACCCGGGCAGGCCACACTCGACTAGCGGAAGCAGCGACGCACGTGACGTCGGCAGGCACCACCCGGGAGGTCCCCATGCCCGAACTGCGTGTCGTGGCCGTCTCCAACGACGGCACACGACTGGTGCTCAAGGCTGCGGACAGCACGGAGTACACGCTTCCGATCGACGAGCGGCTGCGAGCCGCCGTGCGCAACGACCGCGCGCGTCTCGGCCAGATCGAGATCGAGGTGGAGAGCCACCTCCGTCCCCGCGACATCCAGGCCCGGATACGAGCCGGCGCCTCCGCTGAGGAGGTCGCCCAGTTCGCCGGTATCCCGGTCGACCGCGTCCGCCGTTTCGAGGGCCCCGTGCTCGCGGAGCGCGCCTTCATGGCCGAGCGGGCCCGGAAGACCCCTGTACGGCGCCCCGGCGAGAACATCGGCCCCCAGCTCGGTGAGGCGGTGCAGGAGCGGCTGCTGATGCGCGGCGCCGACAAGGAGACCGTCCAGTGGGACTCCTGGCGCCGCGACGACGGCACCTGGGAGGTCCTCCTGGTCTACCGGGTCGCCGGCGAGCCGCACTCGGCGAGCTGGACGTACGACCCGCCGCGTCGACTCGTCCAGGCCGTGGACGACGAGGCGCGTTCGCTGATCGGCGAGACCGACGACGTCGCCGCGCCCGAGCCGAGCTTCCCGTTCGTGCCCCGGATCGCCCGGCTGCCGCGCGACCGTCCGCTGGACCGCAGCCTGGACCGCCAGTTGGAGCGCCCCCCGGTCCCCGCGCCCGAGCCGGAGGAGCACATCGGCGGCATCTCGGCCAGTGAGCGCGATTCGCTGACCAGCCTGCTGGAAGCGGTACCGAGCTTCCGCGGGGACATGGTGGTGCCGGAGCGGCCCGCGCCGCCCGAGCCTCCGGCCATCGAGCCCGCCACGCAGGAACCGGAGGCCGATGAGCCACCGGCCGCGGCAGCCTCCGCGGGCGCCGGTTCCGCATACGCGGATGTGCTCATGCCACGAGCGGTGGCCGGTCATCGCGAGCGGCTGACCGGGACGACGGACCGCCAGGCCGAGGCGGACGGCGTCCGGCCCGGTCGCCGGGCCGCGGTGCCGAGCTGGGACGAGATCGTCTTCGGTACGCGCCGGAAGAAGCAGGACTGAGGCGGGGTGACCGCAGCATGACGAGGGCCCGTACGTCGCGACGTACGGGCCCTCGTGCGGCATACCCGTCCCGCACCGTGCGCGCACGGCATCCGCCGCGGCGGCCCGGGACGCCCGGTGCCGGACGTGCTCCGTTACTGGGATTCCGGGCCCTTGGCGACCGGGCGGGACTCGTCTCCGGACCACTCGGACCAGGAGCCCGCGTACAGCGCGGCCGGAATCCCGGCGACGGCCAGGGCCAGCACCTCATGCGCGGCGGAGACCCCGGAGCCGCAGTAGACGCCCACGTCCGGCGCCCGGTCGGCGCCGAGCGCCTCGAATCGGGCCGCCAGCGACTCCGCGGGCAGGAACCGGCCGTCCTCCCTCACGTTCTCGGAGGTCGGGGCAGAGACGGCACCCGGGATGTGGCCACCCACCCGGTCGATCGGTTCCACATCGCCCCGGTAGCGTTCGGCCGCCCGTGCGTCGAGCAGCAGGCCCGAGCGGGCCATCGCAGCGGCCCCGTCGGCATCCAGCAACGGCAACGCGGCCGGCATCGGCCGGAAATCGCCCTCGGCCGGGGTCGGAGTCCGAGTCTGGAGCTCTCCCTTCCAGGCCGCGAGACCACCGTCGAGGACCCTGACATCCTCGTGTCCCGCCCAGCGCAGCAGCCACCAGGCACGCGCCGCCGCCCAGCCCAGGCCGCCGTCGTACACCACCACCGGCGTGTCCCGGGAGACACCGGCCCGACGCATCACCGCGCCGAACTCCTCCGGATCGGGCAGCGGATGACGGCCACCCCTTCCTGCCGGACCGGCAAGTTCCGCATCAAGATCGACAAAGACCGCGCCGGGGATGTGCCCGGCCTCGTAGCCGGGTCGGCCGTTCGGGCCGCCCAGCTGCCAACGTACGTCCAGGAGCACCGGCGGACGTGGCCCCGCCGATTCGCTCGCACATTCGGATGCGGTGATGATGGGCTTCATGGGTGCCATCCTCGCGCAGGAGCAGCCTCACCCGTAGCACGTTTGAAGCGGATGTATCACATCAAAACGGACTCTCTCCGTCGAGATCCCGGAAAGTGCGGCGCGGCCGGGGCACAACACGCGCCGGGTGGTGCAAGCATCTGCACGGGGCGTACACATCCTGTACCGCACAACGGCACAACGGCCCCGTTCCCCCCGTACGGCCACCACGATGGTCCGAGGAGAGAGTGACGATGACCGAGGCTGCCGCCCGGCGCACACCCGGCACACCATGCTGGGTGAGCCTGATCGTGCATGGCCTGCGCACGACTCAGGAGTTCTACGCCGATCTGTTCGGCTGGGAGTTCGAGCCGGGACCGGACCAGTTGGGTCCGTACGTCCGCGCCCTGATCGACGGGAGGGTGGTCGCGGGCATCGGGCAACTGCCGCCCGACCGCCATCTGCCGGTCGCCTGGACGACCTATCTGGCCACCGACGACGCCGACGTCACCGCAGAGGTGATCCGTTCCTGCGGCGGGACAGTGGCCGTCGGACCGCTCGACGCGGGAGACGCGGGGCGGCTCGCGATCGCCTCCGACCCCAGCGGCGCGGTCTTCGGGATCTGGCAGGCCGCCGCGCACGGCGGCACGGCGCTCGCCGGAGCCCACGGCACCCCCGTCTGGAATGAACTGGTGACCCGCGAGACCTCGACGGTCTGCAAGTTCTACCAGACGGTTTTCGGCTACGAGGCGGAGGCTGTCGTCTCGGCCGACTTCGACTACCAGACCCTTCATCTGCGCAGCCGTCCGGTGGCCTCGCTGCACGGCGTCGGCCATGCCCTGCCGCGCGACCGCGGCCCGCACTGGATGACGTACTTCGAGGTCGACGACGCCGACGAGGCCGCGCATCGCGTGGTGGAGCTCGGGGGTTACATTCTGCAGCCGGTACGGGAGGGGTCGAACGGCCGGGTGGCGACCGTGGCGGACCCGGAGGGCGCGGCCTTCACGATCATCCGGACGGCCACGGACTGAGCCGCCGGGCGGGGTCAGCGGGCCCGGACCCGTTCGACATGCAGGTGGGCGGGGCCTGCCAGTCGGGCGTGCAACTCGTCGAAGAGCTCGGATGCCTCGGTTCCGCTCCACTCCTCGGGCAGCAGTTCACGGGCGACCCCGGGGTCGAGGTAGACGAGCCGGCGCCAGTCGGTGATGACCCTGATGTACGTCGTGAACGCCTCGCGGTCCGTCACGGGGCTTCCGCCCGCAATCCGCTCGGCCACCGGACGGTGCGCCGCCAGGAACTCGACGTACAACCGCTGGAGCCGGACGGTGTCCCACCAGGAGCGCACCTTCGCGGGCAGGTCCGTGTTCCCGTCCTCGCCCGTGTCCCCCTCGCCATGCGCAGCACCGCCCGGCAGGTAGTGGGAGCGGAAGAGGTCGGCGTACGAGCGCAGCCCGTGCCGGGCCAGCATGTCCTCCGCCTCGTCGTGCACGTGCGCCGGTGCGATCCACACGCCGGCGGAGACGGAACCGAAGCCGAGACGGGTGAGCTGGGTGCGCAGGGTGTGCCGCTTGGCACGTTCGGACTCGGGCACGGAGAAGACGACCAGTACCCAGCCCTCCTCGACGGTGGCCCGTCGGGCTGCGAAGATCCGCGGATCACCGTCGCGCAGGATCTGCTCGGTCTCGGGTGAGATCCGGTATCCGGCCGCTCCGGAAAGCGACTGGGCTTCGAGCAGTCCGGCGCGCTTCAGCCGCGAGACCGAGGAGCGTACGGTCGGCGCTTCGACGCCCAGGTCGGCGAGCAGATGAATCAGCGAGGCCACGGACATCCAGCCGCCGGTGTCGCGCGCGTACAGCCCGTAGACCGTCACGATCAGCTGCCTCGGCTGCACCTTGCCCGGCGGGCCCGACGCGGGTTCGGGCTCGATTCCGCTCACCGTGTTCACGGCGTCATCCTAAGCATCATTCAGGCGCAGGTGACGGGCAGCACGTCGGGTGAGAGCTGGCCCGCGCGGGCGCTCGCGCTGGTCATCCTGCGCTGGTGGTGACGTCGGCACAGCACCTCGTAACCGACCTCGCCCGCCTGCTCGTTGACGTCGCCCACGACCACCTGGGCGCCTTCGACCACCATCTCGGCGCCGACCGTCCGGGCATTGTGCGTGGCCCGCGCACCGCACCAGCAGAGCGCCTCGACCTGGAGCGTCTCGACGCGGTCGGCCAGTTCGATCAGCCGCTGGGATCCGGGGAACAGCTTGGTCCGGAAGTCGGTGGTGATGCCGAACGCGAAGACGTCCAGGCCGAGGTCGTCGACGATGCGGGCGAGCTGGTCTATCTGGACGGGGGCGAGGAACTGCGCCTCGTCCACGATCACATAGTCCGCCCTGCCTCCCCGGCTGACGAGATCGACGAGGTGAGCGTAGAGATCCATGCCCTCGTCGGCCTCCACGGCCTCGGTGACCAGTCCCAGACGCGAAGAGAGCTTCCCCTCCCCCGCCCGGTCGTCACGGGTGAAGATCACGCCCTGCAGGCCGCGCGCCGAACGGTTGTGGCCGATCTGCAATGCCAGTGTGCTCTTTCCGCAGTCCATCGTTCCGGAGAAGAACACAAGCTCGGGCATGAGGGACTGAGCACCTTTCGGGCGGGCGAGGCACACCGGCGGGGAACACCGGGAGCGGAAAAACGGTTACGAGCGTACTTCGAGCAGGGGTACGAGCTGCTCGACAGGGGTCATCGAGCCGTGCATGCCGACCATCGCGGACTCGTGCGGCTCATGCACGGACGCGGTGATCACCACGTCGTCGTGGGCCGCCGCGACGACGTCGCCGATCCTGCCGCGGACGCGTTCGTCGATCTGCGGGCCGAACCAGCCGGCCGCGATCGCCTCGTCCCGGCCCGCCACCCAGAACTGCTCGCCGAGCACTTCCTGCCAGACCGTCAGCACGTCGTTCTCGGCTCCGGGGACGGCGTACACGTGGCGGGCCCGGCCTTCACCGCCGAGCAGGGCGACGCCCGCGCGCAGCTCCCAGTCCTCGTCGAAGTCGATCCGGGACTGCTCGTCGAAGGGGATGTCGATCATGCCGTGGTCGGCGGTGATGTACAGCGCCGAGCGGGGCGGGAGCTGTTCGGCCAGCCGCCGCGCCAGGCCGTCCACATACATCAGCTGTCCGCGCCAGGCGTCGGAGTCGACGCCGAAGCGGTGGCCCTTGCTGTCGACCTCGCTGTAGTACGTGTAGACGAGTGACCGGTCGCCTGCGGCCAGCCGTTCGGCGGCGGTGTCCATCCGCTCCTCACCGGACAGCCGGCCGAGGAACGAGCCCCCGCTCAGCGCGATCCTGGTGAGCGGAGTCTGCTCGAAGGCGGGAGCCGAGACCTGGGCGGTGCGCACGCCCGCGGCGTCGGCGAGCTGGAAGACGGTGGGATACGGCTGCCAGGCCTTCGGCGAGGTCCACGGCTGCCAGCGGAGCTGGTTCATGAGCTCGCCGGTCGCCGGATCGCGCACGGTGTAGCCGGGAAGACCGTGCTCTCCCGGCGGAAGTCCGGTGCCCACGGAGGCCAGTGAGGTCGCGGTGGTGGCCGGGAAGCCCGCCGTGATCGGCCGGCCGGTGCCACCGCGCGAGGTGGGGAGCAGGGAGTACAGGAACGGCGCCTCGTCGGGGTGGGCCTTGATCTGCTCCCAGCCGAGGCCGTCGATCAGGAACACGCAGTTCCGGTCGGCGGGGGTGAGTTCGGGGATCGCCGCGGTGAGACCGGGGACGCCCTGTCCTGCGGCGAGCGTGGGCAGCAGATCGGCGAGCGAGCCGCTGCCGTACTCCGGGACGGGGGCGGTGTCGACGGGGAGCAGAACGGGATCCTGCCAGGCCGGCTGCGCCATCAGTGGCCGGTCGCGGTCACGGCTGTGGCCTCGGAGAGCGCCTGGGCGAAGGCGAGGGTCTGGCGCACGGTGTCCGGGCCGTCACCGGCCTCGCTGACCCGCAGGCTCAGGTCGTCGGCGGTGGAGCTGCCGGTGTAGCCGTGGTCCGCCTCGCAGTTGGGGTCGCCGCAGGCAGCCGGCTCCAGATCGATCCGGGAGACCGCGCCCCAGCCGATGGTGAGGACGACCTCGCGGGGCAGCGTGCCCGGTACGTACTTCTCGGGGTCGGCCACGACACGGCTGACCACGACCGACGAGATCCGGTCGAGCTTGACCGACTCCGTGGACGTGGTCGCGTACGGCGTCGGGGAGCTGGTGTCCGCGTTCTGCTCGTCGGTGTGGCTGACGACGAAACGGGTGTCCGTCAGGACCAGGACCGTGACGTGGCGGCGCACCTCGTTGGAGTCGAAGGTGGTCTCCTGGTGCACCAGGTACGAAGCGACCGGCTCACCGCCGACGGCGGCCTCCACCGCCTCGGCCACGAGGGCCGGGTAGTAGCCGCTGCGCTCGATCGCCGCGCGCAGCCCCTGGGTCGTCGTACCGGTCTTTGCCATGAGGACCATCCTACGGGGGCCGGATGACTGCCGGGGACCTTGTGCGGCAGGGCGGACCGGGGCCTGCGCGGCGAGCGGACCCGCTCCGGGAACGGGCCTGCTCCGGCCGCCGCCCGCGAGCGGGGAACGAGGACGGGCCGGGGACGGGACGAGGACGGGACGGGGACGGGACGGGGCACCGCCGGTCGACCGCCGGGAGGCCGCGCGCCCCCGGTCAGTGGCCCGGTCAGTAGTTGGGGAGGCGGCGGGGGCCGAGGTCGGTACGTGCGGGGGGCGGCGAGAGCCGGACGCTCGCACCGAGAACGGTCAGCCCCTGGGTGGCGACGACCGGTTCCAGGGCGACGGAGACCACCTCGGGATGGTCGTCGACCAGCCGGGAGACGCGCAGCAGCAGCTCTTCGAGCGCCGCGGTGTCCACCGGCGCCGCACCGCGCCAGCCGAACAGCACCGGTGCCGCCTGGATCGAGCGGATCAGCTCGGCGGCGTCGCGATCGGTGGCCGGAATGAGTCGGTGGGAGGTGTCGCCGAGGAGTTCGGAGGGCGCGCCCGCCAAGCCGAAGGAGAGGACGGCACCCGCCGCCGGATCGATCGTGGCCCGGACGACGGTGTCGACGCCGCGCGGCGCCATGGCCTGCACGACGGGCCGGAGTTCGGCCGGTTTGCCGAGCAGGTCGGTCAGGTCGCCGTACGCACGGCGCACCGCGTTCTCGTTGGCGAGATCCAGCCGGACACCGCCGAGATCGGCGCGATGGCGCAGATGGGGCGCGGTGGTCTTGAGCGCCACGGGGTAGCCGAGCTGTGCCGCCGCCGCGACAGCGGCCTCAGGGTCGGGGGCCGGCAGCGTCGGTCGTACGGCGATGCCGTAGCGGCCCAGGAGTTCGCGTGCCTCGTCGTGTGCGAGCGACCTGCCCCGCGGGTCCGGGTCGGGGCCGAGGAGGGTGTCGATCAGTTCGGCGGCGCCCGGCTCGTCGATGGTGTCGTCGAGGAACTCGGGCACCTTGCCCGGCGCGGCGGCCTGCCGCCGCCACTCCGCGTACCTCACCGCTTCGGCCAGGGCCCGTACGGCTCGCTCGGCGGCCGGGTAGGCGGGGATCCGACCGGTGCGGGTGCCGGGGGCATCGTTGCCGGACGTTCCGGTGCCGGTGCCGGGTGCTTGGGTGGTTCCGGTTGCTTGGGTGGTCCCGGTGGTCGACGGGGGGCGTGCGGGGGCGGGGCCGGCCGTGGTGACGTCTTCGGCGCGCGGGGGTGTCACGGCCGCGGGTGGCTGCGCCGGAGTGCGCGGCGGTGCGACCGTGCTGGTGGCCGCGGCGAGGGCCTCGGCCAGGCCGCCGATCTCCACGTGGACGACGGCCACGGGCTTGGCGGGTCCGGCCGCCGCCGCCGTGTGCAGCGCGGTCGCCAGCACCTCTCCGCCGCCCGATTCCGCCTCGCCGTTCTCGCCGACCCACGGGATCGCCGTCACGACGACCGCGTCGCAACCCTCGTCGGCGAGAGCCTCGGCCAGGGCGTCCCGGAAATCCTGCGGAGTGGCTGCGGTGGTGAGATCGCGCGGCGGGCGCGGGCGCAACCCCTCCGTCAGGCAGGCGTCGTACGTGAGCAGGCCGAGCGATTCGGAGTTGCCGAGGATGGCGACCCGCGGGCCCGCCGGGAGGGGCTGGTCGGCGAGGAGGAGACCCGCGTCGACCATCTCCGTCACGGTGTCCACGCGGATCACGCCGGCCTGCCGCATGAGCGCGGAGACCGTCGCGTCCGGGATCCGGCTGACCGGCACCGCGTGGCCGGGCGGGGTGGAGCCGCTGTGCCGGGCGCCCTTCACCACGACCACCGGCTTCACCGCCGCGGTGCGCCGCGCGAGGCGGGTGAACTTGCGGGGGTTGCCGAGCGATTCGAGGTACAGCAGGGCGACGTCGGTGTGCGGGTCCTCGTACCAGTACTGCAGGAAGTCGTTGCCCGAGATGTCGGCCCGGTTGCCTGCGGAGATGAAGGTGGAGAGGCCGGCTCCGCACCGGTAGAGCCCGGAGAGCAGTGCGATGCCGATCGCTCCGGACTGGGTGAAGAGGCCGATGCGTCCGGGGGCCGGCGGCTCGGGGGCGAGCGAGGCGTTCAGCCGGACGTTCTCCGCGTTGTTGATGACGCCGAAGGCGTTCGGACCAATGATCCGCATCCCGTACGAGCGAGCCTGCCGGACGAGTTCGCGCTGGCGCTCCCTGCCTTCGGCGCCCCATTCGGCGTATCCGGCGGAGAGTACGACCAGGCCCTGGACTCCGTGCTCACCGCAGTCGGCGACGGCCTCCGGAACCCGGTCTGCGGGGACGGCGACGACTGCGAGGTCGACCGGTTCGCCGATCTCGCCGACAGAGCGGTGGGCGGGGACACCGTCGACCGTGTCCCGGTCGGCGGCGAAGGCGCTGTTCACGGCGTAGGAGCGGCCGGTGAAGCCGGCCGCGAGAAGGTTGCGCAGGACGGTACGGCCGACCCCACCGGGCGTGCGCCCCGCGCCGATGACGGCGACGGATCCGGGGGCGAGCAGCCGCTGCACGGAGCGTGCCTCGGCCCGCTGCTCACGTGCGCGCTGGACGGCGAGGGACTCCGCGGTCGGTTCGAGGTCCAGGGTCAGATGGACGGAGCCGTCCTCGAAACTGCGCTGCTGGGTGTACCCGGCATCCCGGAACACCTTGATCATCTTGTTGTTGGCGGGCAGCACCTCGGCCGCGAAGCGGCGGATGCCGCGCTCGCGGGCGACGGCGGCGATGTGTTCGAGGAGCGTCGAGGCCACGCCCCGGCCCTGATGCGCGTCCTGGACCAGGAAGGCGACCTCGGCCTCGTCGGCGGGCGCCGAAGCGGGCCTGCCCCGTGCGTCGATCCGGTCGTAGCGGACGGTCGCGATGAACTCGCCGCCGACGGTGACCGCGAGCCCCACCCGGTCGACGTAGTCGTGATGGGTGAAGCGGTGTACGTCCCGGTCGGACAGACGCGGGTACGGGGCGAAGAAACGGTAGTACTTCGACTCGTCGGAGACCTGCTCGTAGAAGCTGACCAGCCGTTCGGCATCGTCCGTGGTGATGGGCCTGATCCGGGCGGTCCCCCCGTCGCGGAGGACCACGTCTGCTTCCCAGTGGTCGGGGTACGCGTGATGCGGACTCTGCTCCGGCGAGGACTGCATGCGCAAAGACTACGGCTCCGTCACCGGTCGCGTAGGCCAGGGAGCCGGGGCAGTCTGAGGAGGCCGATCGGCGGCCCGGCAAGGGTTGCGGGCGCCTCGCAGGTCGGCCGGAACACCGTGCACCACATGAGAAACTGGTCTAGACAACCATTGATTCGTGAAGGGCAGAACCATGGCTGAGCGCCGCGTCAACGTCGGTTGGGCCGAGGGCCTGCACGCCCGCCCCGCATCCATATTCGTCCGTGCCGCCACGGCTTCCGGCATCCCGGTGACGGTCTCCAAGGCCGACGGCAGTCCAGTGAACGCCGCCTCCATGCTCGCGGTCCTCGGCCTCGGTGCGCACGGCGGCGAGGAGATCGTGCTCGCGTCCGACGCCGACAACGCCGAAGCCGCCCTGGACCGCCTGGCCAAGCTGGTCGCGGAGGGGCTCGACGAGCTCCCGGAGACGGTCTGAACCATTTACCGGGAGAGAGCCGCGACATCCTTATTCGGAGTCGCGGCTTTTTACTTTCCCGCCCTCGGGCGAGCGGACCTAATTCGGGCAGCCCAAAGAAAGCCCTCACGAAATTACTGCTCTTTGTATACGGCGTAATTGTTAATGCCGAACACTCGTGGTGTTTACGGAATGTTGCGAACTCCTCACCCGGTCGACCCGGGCGGTCTCCGGCCTTCGGGCCGGCCGGTCGTTGCGGCGCAGCCGGTGCGCGACCGCGGCCCGTTCGGCATGCTGGGTGGCCAGGGCCCGGGCGCGTTCCGCGTCGCCCCGCGCCACCGCGTCCACGATGGCTCCGTGCTCGGCCCACGAATCCACCGGACGGGCCGGCTGCTCGACGGTGTACATCCAGGCGATCTTGTGCCGGAGCTGGGTGAGCAGCGCGATCAGGCTGGAACTGCCGGAGGCCTGCGCCAACGTCTCGTGGAACCAGCCGCCCAGCGAGCGCAGGTCCTCCCCCTCGCCCCGCCGCGCACGCTCCTGGCCGAGCCTGACCAGACCCCGCAGGACCTTGAGATGCGCCTCGGTGCGACGCTGAGCGGCGCGTGCGGCGCCCAGCGGCTCCAGCAGCATCCGCACCTCCAGGAGGTCGGCGGCCTCCTGCTCGGTGGGCTCGGCGACACAGGCGCCCGCATGTCTGCGCGTGACCACGAAGCCCTCGGACTCCAGGGTGCGCAGCGCTTCCCGCACCGGGACACGGGAGACCCCGTAACGACGCGCCAGCAACTCCTCGGTGAGTCGGCCGCCCCGTTCGAAGACACCGGAGACGATGTCGTCACGGATCGCCGTGCATACCGAATGCGCCGGAATGCGCATATCCGAACCTCCGCCTTAATCCCCGCGAAACGCGGCCGACCGACGCCTCTTCTGCGACTCTATTGCAAGGCGGCCGAATTTCCGATGCCGGGTGGAAATTCGTGAATATCTTTGGCCGCAGGACGGTTCCGGGCACAGGCACTGCGGGCGGGCGCGAAGGCCGAGCACGGAGACCCGGGCGCAGGCACTGCGGGCGGGCGCGGAGACCGGGGACGGCAAAGGCCCCGGCGAGCTGCTGCCGGGGCCTTTGGGGGGTGCTGCGTGCGGCGCGCGTCGGTCAGACGTTGACGCCGTGGGCGCGCAGGTACGCGACGGGATCCATGTCGGAGCCGTACGACGGGGTGGTGCGGGCCTCGAAGTGGAGGTGCGGTCCGGTGGAGTTGCCGGTCGAGCCGGAGAGGCCGATCCGCTGCCCCGCGCCGACGCTCTGGCCGACGGAGACGCCGATCGAGGAGAGGTGGCCGTACTGCGTGTACGTGCCGTCCGTCATCCGGAGCACGATGTTGTTGCCGTATGCACCGCCCCAGCCGGCCTCGACGACCGTACCGGCGCCGACGGCGACGACGGAGCTGCCGGACGCGGCGTGGAAGTCGATGCCCGAGTGACTGCCGGAGGACCAGAGCGAGCCGCTGGACTTGTACCCGGTGGTGACGTACGAACCGGCGACCGGGAGCTGGAAGGAACCCAGGCGGGTGCGCTCGGCGGACCGGGCGGCACGGACCTTCTCGGCCCGCGCCTCGGTCGCGCGCTGCGCCTCGGCCAAGGCGTCCGCCTTCTTCTTCGCTTCGGCCTTCTTCCTGGCCTCCGCCTTCTTCTCGGCCTCAGCCTTCCGCTGGGCCTCCGCCTTCGCCTTCGCCGCAGCATCGGCCTGGCGCTGCTGCGCGTCGGCCTGGGCGTCGATCTGCTCGGCGAGAGCACTCTCGATGGCGATGACCTGGCTCAGTCCGGTCTCGCCGGTGGAGGAGTCCGCGGCAACGGCCGGGGCGGCCATGCCGCCGATGACGCCGGTGGTGGCCAGCGTCGCGACGCCGACGATCTTCGCGCTGCCGCGCGTCAGCCGGCTGGGGGCACGATGCTTCCCGGTGGCACGGGTGAACGCCATGAAGTGGCTGATCCTTTCCTTCCTTCTCGCCTACCGGGTTAGCTGACGGGTTCGGAGCAGGAAGGTCTCCTACGGACGCCCCGGCCTCACCGAGGCTCAGACATCCGATTCACCCCAGGGACTGCGTGGGTCCCCGGCTCCCCAGGCTCGCGCCTGACGGGGACTCGGCGATGGCTGCCCGGTACGTCACGGATGTGGCATACGAGTGGCGGACAGCCCAGCCGACGCTAAGCGGGGGCACTTTCATTCACCAAACGGACAGGCCGTTTTGTAGCGCATCCCACAGGGCAGACAGGCAACCTCTCCACCAAAAGAGGACAAAAGAGAAGACCCCGGCGAGATCTGCCTCACAGGGGTCTTCCTTATGTGCTGACATATCGATACATAGCCGGTCGGCGAATCGGTCGGCCGACGGGTGCGGTCCGCGCCCGGCCTGCTCGCTGTCGTGTGTGACAGCCCACGGGTGGACTGCCACACACGACAACGCGGCCGGTCGGCCGAAGCCCGCCGCGGGGCCGGACACCGTCCTGCGCCGCGGCGGGTGCGACCGCGGCCGGGGCGGACCGACCGTCAGCCGGCGACCACCGACACCGCTCCGATGCCCAGCGCCCGGACCGGCTCCTCGATCCGCGCCGCATCTCCGACGAGGATCGTGACCAGCCGGTCGACCGGGAAGGCGTTGACCACCGCCGCGGTCGCCTCGACCGTGCCGGTCTCCGCGAGCCGGGTGTACAGCCGTGCTTGGTAGTCGTCCGGGAGATGCTGCTCGACCTGGTCGGCGAGGGTGCCCGCGACCGAGGCCGCCGTCTCGAACTTCAGCGGTGCGACACCCACGAGGTTCTGCACGGCCGTCTCACGCTCTCCGTCGGTCAGTCCCTCGGCCGCCAGGGTCCGCAGGACCGTCCACAGGTCCTTCAGCGCCGGTTCCGTGGACTCCGTGTCCACCGACCCGCTGATGGCGAGCATGGCCGCGCCGGTCGCCCCCGACGCGGAATCCGGGGCCGACGACCGCAGCACCTGGGCGAAGGCCCGTACGCCGTAGGTGTAGCCCTTCTCCTCGCGCAGCACGCGGTCCAGCCGGGAGGTCAGCGTGCCGCCCAGGCAGTACGTGCCCAGCACCTGGGCCGGCCACACGCTGTCGTGCCGGTCGGCGCCGATCCGGCCGATCAGCAGTTGCGTCTGCACCGCGCCCGGGCGGTCCACGATCACCACGCGACCGGAGTCGTCGGCGGTGATCGGCGGGGCGGGCCGGGGCTCCGCGGAGTCCCCCGACCAGTCGCCGAGGGTGTCGGCGAGCAGGGCGTCCAGGTCGATGCCGGTGAGATCGCCGACGACCACGGCGGTCGCCGTGGAGGGCCGGACATGGGCGTCGAAGAAGGCGCGCACGGCTGCCGAGTCGATCCGCTCCACCGTCTCCTCGGAGCCCAGGCGCGGGCGCGACATCCGGGCCTCGGCCGGAAAGAGCTCCTTGGAGAGCTGCTTGGCGGCGCGCCGGGCCGGGTTGGCCTGCTCGTGCGGGATCTCGTCGAGCCGGTTGCGTACCAGCCGTTCGACCTCGCTGTCGGCGAAGGCAGGCGCCCGCAGCGCCTCGGCGACCAGGGCGAGCGCCTTGGCCAGCCGGGAGGCAGGGACCTCCAGGGAGACACGGACGCCGGGGTGGTCGGCGTGCGCGTCGAGGGTGGCGCCGCAGCGCTCCAGCTCGGCGGCGAACTCCTCGGCGGTGTGCTTGTCGGTGCCCTCGGACAGGGCCCGCGACATGATCGTTGCCACGCCGTCGAGGCCCTCGGGCTCGGCGTCCAGCGGGGCGTCGAGGAAGATCTCGACCGCGACGACCTGCTGGCCGGGCCGGTGGCAGCGCAGCACCGTGAGCCCGTTGGGCAGGGCACCGCGCTCGGGCGCGGGAAAGGCCCAGGGGCGGGCGACGCCGGGGGTCGGCTGCGGGTGGTACTGCATCGAAACTCCAGTCGCGGCAGCGTCGGTCACTTGTCCGCTCCTTCGTGCGCGTCGGTGTCTTCGGCGTCGGTCTCATCGGTGTCCGCTGCGTCTGCGGGTTCGGCCGCATCGACCGGCTCGTAGACCAGCACCGCACGGTTGTCGGGGCGCAGCTGGGCCTTGGCGACCGCCTGGACCTCTTCCGCGGTGACGTCGAGCACCCGCTGTACGGCCGTCAGAGCGAGCTGCGGGTCGCCGAACAGGACGGCGAAGCGGCAGAGTTCGTCCGCGCGGCCCGCGACCGTACCGAGCCGGTCCAGCCACTCGCGTTCCAACTGGGCCTGCGCACGTTCCATTTCCTCGGGCGTCGGGCCCTCGGCGGCGAACCGGGCGAGCTCCTCGTCGACCGCGTCCTCGATCTGCGGCACCTCGACGCCGCCGGACGTCTTCACGTCCAGCCAGCCCAGCGAGGGGGCCCCGGCCAGCCGCAGCAGCCCGAACCCGGCCGCCACGGCCGTACGGTCACGGCGGACCAGGCGGTTGTGCAGCCGCGACGACTCGCCGCCACCGAGCACGGTCAGGGCGAGGTCTGCCGCGTCGCACTCGCGGGTGCCGTCGTGCGGCAGCCGGTAGGCGGCCATGAGCGCCCGCGCCGGAACCTCCTCGCGCACCTCTTCGCGCAGTTGCTCGCCGATGACCTCGGGGAGCGTGCCGTCGCGCGGCGGCTGCTTGCCGTCGTGGGACGGGATGGAGCCGAAGTACTTCTCGATCCAGGCGAGGGTCTGCTCGGGGTCGATGTCGCCGACGACCGAGAGCACCGCGTTGTTGGGCGCGTAGTACGTACGGAAGAAGGTGCGGGCGTCCTCAAGGGTCGCGGCGTCCAGGTCCGCCATCGAGCCGATCGGCGTGTGGTGGTACGGATGGCCCTCGGGGTAGGCCAGCGCCGTCAGTTTCTCGAACGCCGTGCCGTAGGGGACGTTGTCGTAGCGCTGGCGGCGCTCGTTCTTGACGACGTCACGCTGGTTCTCCATCGACTCCTCGTCGAGCGCGGCGAGCAGCGAGCCCATCCGGTCGGCTTCGAGCCAGAGAGCCAGCTCCAGCTGGTGCGTGGGCATCGTCTCGAAGTAGTTGGTGCGCTCGAAGCTGGTGGTCCCGTTGAGCGAACCGCCGGCTCCTTGCACCAGCTCGAAGTGCCCGTTCCCCTTGACCTGGCCGGAGCCCTGGAACATCAGGTGCTCGAAGAGGTGAGCCAGCCCGGTGCGTCCCTTGACCTCGTGGCGCGAACCGACGTCGTACCAGAGGCAGACCGCGGCGACCGGGGTCAGATGGTCCTCGGAGAGCACCACGCGCAGGCCGTTGGCCAGACGGTGCTCGGTCGCTGTCAAGCCGCCGGAGCCGGCCTGGGCTGTGGCCGTGTGACCCATGGGCATGTACGTCCCTTCGATCGCGATACTGGATTTCCTGCGAGACCTGCCACTGTAAGCAAGCGCACGGACGCCTGGCGAAGTTCCCATGCCGTGGAAGTTCGCGGGAAAGAGGGGCGCGCGCACGGAGGGACAGGACGTGGGACCGCGTCCGCAGGGGGCCGGAACGGCTCTTGGGACGGGTCGAGGTCGGCGATGTCAGTGCGGAGGTCCACAATGGTCCGCGTCAGAACCTGAGGTTGCCCGAACAGAATCCGTGAAGGAGTCGCAGCAGCGATGGCCCGCCGCAGCACGAAGACCCCGCCGCCGGACGACTTCGAGGAGAACATCCTCGACATCGACGTCGTCGACGAAATGCAGGGCTCCTTCCTTGAGTACGCGTACTCGGTGATCTACTCACGGGCCCTGCCGGACGCTCGTGACGGCATGAAGCCGGTGCACCGCCGCATCGTGTACCAGATGAACGAGATGGGCCTGCGGCCCGACCGCGGCTATGTGAAGTGCGCCCGCGTCGTCGGCGAGGTCATGGGCAAGTTGCACCCGCACGGCGACGCGTCGATCTACGACGCGCTGGTCCGCCTGGCGCAGCCGTTCTCCATGCGGCTGCCCCTGGTCGACGGCCACGGCAACTTCGGCTCGCTCGGAAACGACGACCCGCCGGCCGCCATGCGGTACACCGAGTGCCGGATGGCCGACGCGACGTCACTGATGACGGAGTCGATCGACGAGGACACCGTCGCTTTCCAGTCGAATTACGACGGCCAGGAGCAGGAGCCGACCGTCCTCCCGGCCGCGTACCCGAACCTCCTGGTCAACGGCTCGTCCGGAATCGCGGTCGGCATGGCGACGAACATGCCCCCGCACAACCTGGGCGAGGTCATCGCCGCCGCCCGCCACCTGATCAAGCATCCGGGTGCGGACCTGGAGACCCTGATGCGGTTCGTCCCCGGCCCCGATCTGCCGACGGGTGGCCGGATCGTGGGTCTGGGCGGCATCAAGGACGCGTACGCCGGCGGGCGCGGCACGTTCAAGATCCGTGCCACCGTCTCGGTGGAGAACGTGACGGCGCGCCGCAAGGGCCTGGTCGTCACCGAACTGCCCTTCTCGGTCGGTCCGGAGAAGGTGATCTCCAAGATCAAGGACCTGGTCTCTGCGAAGAAGCTCCAGGGCATCGCGGACGTGAAGGACCTGACGGACCGCGCGCACGGCCTGCGCCTGGTCATCGAGGTGAAGAACGGCTTCGTGCCGGAGGCCGTGCTGGAGCAGCTCTACAAGCTGACACCGATGGAGGACTCCTTCGGCATCAACAATGTGGCGCTGGTCGATGGACAGCCGCTCACGCTGGGCCTCAAGGAGCTCCTGGAGGTCTATCTCGACCACCGCTTCGATGTGGTGCGCAGGCGCAGCGAGTTCCGCCGGAACAAGCGCCGCGACCGCCTGCATCTGGTCGAGGGCCTGCTCGTCGCGCTGATCGACATCGACGAGGTCATCCGGCTCATCCGGTCGAGTGACAACTCGGCGCAGGCGAAGGAGCGGCTCATCGACCACTTCTCGCTCAGCGAGACCCAGACGCAGTACATCCTGGACACCCCGCTGCGCCGGCTGACCCGGTTCGACCGGATCGAGCTGGAGAGCGAGCGCGACCGGCTCAACGACGAGATCGAGAAGCTGACGGCCATCCTCGAATCGGACACCGAGCTGCGCAAGCTCGTCTCCTCCGAACTGGCCTCGGTGGCCAAGAAGTTCGGCACCGACCGGCGTACGGTGCTGCTGGAGTCGGCCGGTTCGCAGGTCGCCTCGGTGCCGCTGGAGGTGGCCGACGACCCGTGCCGGGTGCTGCTGTCCTCGACGGGCCTGCTGGCCCGTACCGCCCACGGCGACCCGATCGTCTTCGCCGAGGACGCGAAGCGTGCCAAGCACGATGTGATCGTGTCGGCCGTGCCGGCGACGGCTCGTGGCGACGTGGGCGTGGTGACGTCCACGGGCCGGCTGCTGCGGCTCGCGGTGATCGATCTGCCGCAGTTGCCGGACACCCATGCGGCGCCCGTTCTGTCGGGCGGAGCGATGGTCTCGGAGTTCCTCACGCTGGAGAGCGACGAGGAGGTGGTCTGTCTCACCACGCTCGACGAGGCCTCACCCGGCCTGGCGATCGGCACCCTTCAGGGGGTCGTCAAGCGGGTGGTGCCGGACTACCCCGCGAACAAGGACGAGTTGGAGGTCATCACCCTCAAGGACGGTGACCGGATCGTCGGCGCGGTCGAACTGCGTACGGGCGAGGAGGATCTGGTCTTCATCACGTCCGATGCGCAACTGCTGCGCTACCCGGCGGCGCAGGTGCGGCCGCAGGGCCGGCCCGCGGGCGGCATGGCCGGGGTCAAGCTCGCGGCGGACGCCGAGGTGATCTCGTTCACCGCGGTCGACCCGGCGGTGGACGCCGTGGTGTTCACGGTGGCGGGCTCGCACGGCACACTGGACGATTCGGTGCTGACGTCCAAGCTCACCCCGTTCGACCAGTATCCGCGCAAGGGACGGGCCACCGGTGGTGTGCGCTGCCACCGGTTCCTCAAGGGCGAGGACGTTCTGGTGTTCGGCTGGGCGGGTGCGACGCCGGCCCGGGCCGCGCAGGAGAACGGCACGCCGACCGAGCTGCCGGACCCCGACCCGCGGCGCGACGGTTCGGGGACACCGCTGGCCAAGCCGGTCGCGGTGATCGCAGGACCGGTGTAGTCGGCCGCGGCCGGGCGACGGGTGGCCTGCCGCTACGCGTCGTCGTCGGACCGCTGTACGTACCGCAGGACGCCCCACATGCTTCGTTCGTGTGCGGCGTCCTGCGTCGTGTCAGGGGTCGGCGCGTCACACTCCCGGCAGCCCGCCAGCTCCTTGCGCAACTGCCCCGGGTCGGTTCCCGAGCCGATCAGGACCAGCTGGGTGAGACGCGGCTCGTCGCGCGCCCACGGCTGCGGGGCGAACCGCAGGAACCTGCCGACCGCGTGCAGGACGTACTTGTTGGCGCGGTCGCCCACGCCGAAGTCGACGAACCCCTTGATCCGGTAGAGCCCCTGCGGCCTGGAGTCGAGGAACTCCATCAGCCGGCGCGGGTTCATGGGTGCGTCCGAGGTGAAGGGCACGCTCTCGTACGCGGCGTGCAGATGGTGGTCATGTCCGGCGTCGGCCTCCTCCTCGGCGCGTTCCGCCAGAAGCAGGTCCTCGAAGGTGAGCTGGCGCACCTTCTCCTCGCGGTCCGGCCGCAGCGCCGGGTCGAAGAGCAGCTCGGGGTCGATGCGTCCGTAGGAGGCACTGATGACGGCGGCCACGCCGTTGCCCGCCGCTGTGCCGTGGGACGGGCCGCCCGCCGCTCTGCCGTGAGCCGGCGCACCAGCCCCTGTACCGCGGGTCGGCGCACCCACCGCGACGATGACGTCCCTGATGCGTTCCTGTTCCTCCTTCCCGACGCGGTCGGTCTTGTTCAGTACGACGAGATCGGCGACGGCGAGATGGCGGTCGGTCTCCGGATGGCGCAGACGGGTGGCGTCGAACTCCGCCGCATCGACGACCTCGACCAGCCCTCCGTACACGATGTGCGGATTGTCGCTGGCCAGGAGCATGCGCACGAGCTCCTGCGGTTCCGCCAGTCCGCTGGCCTCGATGACGATCACGTCGAGACGGGCAGCGGGCCGGGTCAGCGTTTCCAGGAAGGTGTCGAGTTCGCTCGCGTCGACCGCGCAGCACAGGCATCCGTTGCCCAGCGAGACCGTGGAGCCGACCTGCCCGGAGACCGTCATGGCGTCGATCTCGATGGAGCCGAAGTCGTTGACGATCACGCCGATCCGGTTTCCGGCCCGATTGCGGAGAAGGTGGTTGAGCAGCGTCGTCTTGCCTGACCCCAGGAATCCCGCAAGGACGATGACCGGGATCTGCTGCTTCCGGGACGGGGACGGGGACGACGGAGACGACGGGTTCAACGGGGGCCTTCCTCGGGGACGTCAGGGCGCCGGGACCGGCCGCGACGGAGGCCCACCGGCGTAACGGACCGCAGGCCGATGATCTTCGAGTCTGCCGCCTGCTCCAGGATATGGGCGCTCCGGCAGCGCACCCGCGCCGCACCGACCGACCACCCGCGGCGCGCCGAGCGGTTGACGCACTGCGCGCACACAGGAGCTCGACGCACCGGTTGGGGGGCGGCCGTGATCGCCATATGCTCAAGATCTGCACAAAAAGCGCAAACAGATCGCGCAGACAAAGAGCAGATTGCGCAGACAAAAAAGAGGAACATTTCGGAAAACACCGGAATGCCCTCTACCGTTCAACGATGAGCTCGCCACCGCCCACTGCCAGGAGAGCACGCCGCCTCGGCTGGCCACAGCGGGTCTTCTCCCAGGTCCTGCTGATGCAGCTGGCCATCGCCTCCGGCGTCACCGTACTCGCCACGGGCCTCTTCCTGGCGCCCCTCAGCGCCCAGCTCGACGATCAGGCGATGCGGCGTGCACTCGCCATCGCGCAGAGCACGGCGGCCCAGCCGCAGATCACCGCGTCGCTTCTCGCCACGGACCCGGCCCCCACCGGGCCCGTACAGACCGCGGCAGAACGGATCAGACGCGCCACCGGCGCCGAGTACATCGTCGTCATGGACCGGCGCGGGGTGCGCTGGTCACACACCGACACCGCCCAGATCGGCAAAGTCGTCTCCACCGATCCCAGCGACGCGCTCGCGGGCCGCGACGTCATGGAGATCGACAGCGGTACGCTCGGCCGCTCGGCCCGCGGCAAGGTACCTCTGCGCGACGCAACGGACCACATCGTGGGCGCGGTCTCCGTCGGCATCGCGTACGACAGTGTGCATGCCCGGCTCGTCTCCGCGATTCCCGGGCTGTTCGCCTACGCGGGCGGTGCGCTCGCTGTCGGGGCGCTCGCCGCCTGCCTGATCTCCCGTCGTCTCCAGCGGCAGACGCATGACCTCGCCTTCTCCGACATCTCCGCGCTGCTCACGGAGCGCGAGGCCATGCTGCACGGCATCCGGGAAGGGGTCGTGGCTCTCGACGGGGCCGGCCGCATCCGGCTCCTGAACGACGAGGCGCAGCGCCTGCTCGGGCTCGGCCCCGATGCCGCGGGCCGCTCCCTCGACGCCGTACTCGGCGGGGGAAGGACCGCTGACGTCCTCACCGGCCGGGTGTCCGGCGACGATCTCCTGACAGTGCGGGGCACCCGGGTGCTGCTCGTCAACCGGATGCCGACCGACGACGGCGGAGCCGTCGCCACGCTCCGCGATCGCACCGAACTCGAACACCTCGGCCGTGAGCTCGACTCCACCCGTGGCCTGATCGACGCGCTGCGGGCCCAGGACCACGAGCACGCCAATCGGATGCACACTCTTCTGGGGCTGCTGGAACTGGACATGCACGAGGACGCCGTCGAGTACGTCACCGAGGTGGTCGGCGCCCACCGGGCCACGGCCGAGCAGATCACCGAGAAGGTGCACGACCCCCTGCTGGCCGCACTGCTCGTCGGCAAGGCCACGGTCGCGGCCGAGCGGGGTGTCGCGCTCCGCATGGCCTCCGAGACCCTGCTCCCGGACCGGCTGGTGGATCCCCGAGGGCTGGTCACCGTCGTCGGCAATCTCGTGGACAACGCGCTGGACGCGGTGGCCGGAGGGGAGGGTGCCCTGGTCGAGGTGGGCCTGTGCGCCGAGGGCCGTACGGTGGTGCTGCGGGTCCGCGACAACGGACCGGGGGTTCCTCCCGGACAACGCGCGTCGATCTTCACAGAGGGTTGGTCGACGAAGGAGATCCCGGCGCACGGCAAGCGCGGGCTGGGCCTCGCGCTGGTGCGGCGACTGGCAGAACGGCAGGGGGGCGGCGTCACTGTCGACGGGGCCGCGGAGGGGGGCGCCGAGTTCACCGTCGTGCTGCCGGAGGCCCTGGCGGACCCTGACGCGACGGACCCTGACGCGACGCACTCGAACACGACGGGTCCGGACATGAAGGATCCGGACATGAAGGAACGAGAAGTGCCCGAGCCGATAGCCGGGAGCGCGGGAGGAGCTCAATGATCGAGGTCCTGGTCGTGGATGACGACATCCGGGTCGCACAGGTCAATGCGGCCTACGTATCCCGGGTACCGGGATTCCGGGTGGCCGCCCAGGCGCACTCCGTCGCCGAAGCCCTCGCCGTGATCGAGGAACAGCACGTGGATCTGGTCCTGCTGGACCACTACATGCCCGACCGCGACGGTCTGACCATGGTGCGTGAGCTGCGCAGACTCGGCCACCACACCGACGTGATCATGGTGACGGCGGCGCGCGATGTCGCGACGGTCCAGGAAGCGATGCGGCACGGCGCGCTGCAGTACCTGGTGAAGCCGTTCACCTACGCGGGGCTGCGTACCAAACTGGAGGCTTACGCGGCCCTGCGTCACACCCTCGAACGGGGCGGTGAGGCGGAGCAGGGTGAAGTGGACCGGCTTTTCGGCGCCCTGTGGGCGGCGCGCGAACCCGACCTGCCGAAGGGGCACTCGCCGACCACGGCGGAGCTGGTCAGACAGGCTCTCCGGGGCGCCGAGGGTCCGCTCTCCGCACAGGAGATCGCGGAGAGTGCCGGAATGAGCCGGCAGACCGCGCAGCGCTATCTGAAGCTGCTGGAGAGGACCGGCAAAGTGCGTCTGACACTGCGATACGGCGAGACGGGCCGCCCCGAACACCGCTACACCTGGTCCACGGGCGGCCGGACCACCTGAGAGAGCCGGCCGTACGGGTGCGGACGCGCGGCTACACCGCTCCTGCCCCGGTCAGTGCACGGACCTCGGTCTCGGCGTGTTTGGCTGCGTCGGGCGGCTCGGTGGAAGTGACTGTGCCGACCCAGCCCGCCAGGAAGCCCAGCGGAATGGAAACCAGGCCGGGATTCTCCAGAGGGAAGAGCTGGAAGTCGAGGCCGGGGAAGAGCGAGGTGGGGCTGCCGGAGACGACCGGGGAGACCAGCACCAGCAGGACGGCGGGGATCAGGCCGCCGTAAACCGACCAGACGGCTCCCCGGGTGGTGAAGTTCCTCCAGAACAGGGAGTACAGCAGCACCGGGAGATTGGCCGAAGCGGCGACAGCGAAGGCGAGTCCCACCAGGAACGCCACATTCAGGTCCTGGGCGAGGAGACCGAGCCCGATGGCGGCCACCCCGATCCCGGCTGCCGCGACCCTGGCCACGGCCACCTCGCTGTACTGCTTGGAGCGCGCACGCCTGAGCGAGGCGTAGAGATCATGGGCCACGGAAGCGGACGAGGCGAGGGTGATCCCCGCCACGACGGCGAGGATGGTGGCGAAGGCGACGGCGGCCACCACGGCGAACAGAATCGTCCCGCCGGCGGATCCCTCACCGCCGCCGAGGACCAACGCCAGCAGCGGAACCGCTGTGTTCCCCGCGGGATTCGACGCCCGCACCTCGTCCGAGCCGACCAGGGCCGCCGCCCCGAACCCGAGCGCGATCGTCATCAGGTAGAAGCTCCCGATGAGCCCGATGGACCAGACGACCGAACGACGGGCCGCGCGGGCGGTGGGCACGGTGTAGAACCGCGACAGGATGTGCGGCAGCCCCGCCGTACCGAGGACCAGGGCCAGGCCCAGGCTGATGAAGTCGATGCGAGCAGTCCAGGATCCGCCGTACCGGAGGCCGGGCGAGAGGAACCGGTCTCCCTGCCCGCTCCGTTCGGCCGCGGAGTTGAGCAGGGCGTTGAAGTTGCCGTGGAAATGGACCAGGACGAGCACGGTGAGCACGACCGCCCCCGCCATCAGCAGAACGGCCTTGACGATCTGGATCCAGGTTGTGGCACGCATCCCGCCGAGCGACACGTAGATCACCATGAGCGCCCCGACACCGACGACGGTCCAGGAACGGGCGGCGCCGCTCGTACCACCGAGGAGCAGGGCGACCAGGCTGCCCGCACCCACCATCTGTGCGACCAGGTAGAGCACGGAGACGGTGACGGACGAGGTGCCGGCGGCGATCCGGACCGGGCGCTGCGCCATCCGCGCCGCAACCACGTCGGCGAGTGTGAACCGGCCACAGTTACGGACCAGTTCCGCGACGAGCAACAGAACAACGAGCCAGGCGACGAGGAACCCGACCGAGTAGAGCATGCCGTCGTAGCCGAAGAGCGCGATCAGACCGGAGATGCCGAGGAAGGATGCGGCCGACATGTAGTCACCGGCGATGGCGAAACCGTTCTCCATGGGGGAGAACAGTCGACCGCCCGCGTAGAACTCCTCAGCCGAGCCGTGCCGGTTGCGACTCACCCAGGTGGTGATGGCGAGCGTCACTGCGATGAAGACGCTGAACAGCAGCAGCGCCAGGGTCTGGTGGTTCCCGTTCAACGTCCGATCCCCCGCGTCATCTCCTGTGTCTCCCAGCGCAGATCGAGCGCGGCCCGGTCCCTGCGCAGCCGTGCGTGGCGTGCGTAGGCCCCGGTGAGAAGGAACGTCGTGAGGAACTGTCCGAGCCCCGCGACCATCGCGACATTGACCGCGCCGGCCACCGGACGGGCCATCAGCCCGGGCGCGGTGATCGCCGCGACGACGTAGGCGAGATACCAGGCGAAGAAGGCGAGGGTGGCGGGGATGACGAACCGCCGGTACCGCCGGCGCACTTCCTGGAAGGCCTCGCTGCGCTGCACCTCCCGATAGATGTCGGCCGCACTGTGGCCGCTGCGCGGGTCGGCCGGCCCGGGCGGTCCGTCGGGAGCGAAGCCACCCGTCCCGTCCAACTCGCCCCATCCGGAGGGCAGCGTGTCGTCCCACGGGTCGTCGAGTCGCACCGCTGCGGCCTCGCGCCCTGCTTCCTTCTCCACCGAACAATTCCCCTTCTCCACGGACCACTTCGGCCGCTTACCAAGAATGGGCAGATCAGGAAGATCCAGGGCATTCATTCACCGGTCTTCACCTCTTCAGGTGAAGGTTGACCCGGGCGGCTGTGCGAGTCCCCGAATGTACGCATAGCGAACGGCCTGTGCCCGGTCACGCACTCCGGCCTTGGCGAAGAGGTTGTTGATGTGGCTCTTCACCGTGGCCTGTGAAATATGCAGCCGCCGGGCGATCTCCAGATTGGACAGCCCCTCCGCGATCAGGACGAGCACTTCCAGCTCACGCGGTGTCAGGCCGTCGGGCAGCCGCGGTTCGGACGCCGGGACCGGCAACGGGGCCTGCCCCGTCACCCGCTCCAGCAGACGGCGCTGCACGGAGGGCGCGAGTCCGGCCTCACCCGACAGCACCGCCTGGACGGCCCGCACGATCTCCTCGCCCCCGGCGTCCTTCGTGAGGTAGCCCCGGGCCCCTGCCTGAAGCGCGGGAAAGAGCGAGTCGTCATCGGCGAAGGTCGTGAGCACCACCACCTGGGTTCCCGGATGGTCCTTGCGGATCCGTCGTGTTGCCTCCGCTCCGTCGCAACGGGGCATCCGCAGATCCATCAGAACGACGTCGGGAGCCAGCTCGGCCACGAGCGCGACAGCCTCCTCACCGTCCTTCGCCGACCCGACCACCTCGATTCCGGGCAGCAGCCCCAGCAGCATCACGATTCCTTCGCGCACCACCGCCTGGTCGTCGGCGACCACCACCCGCGCGTTCACGCGGGCACCCGCAGACTCACCACGAAACCCTCCTCGCCGGGGCCGGCCTCCAGCGACCCGCCCATCAGCTCGGCCCGCTCCCTCATCCCCATCAGACCGTATCCGGACCCACTGACGGCGAGCTCTCCTTCGCCTCTCCGTCCACCCGAATCCGTCACCTCCAGGGCGATTTCGTCCGGCAGGTACTCCAGCCGTACGCGGACCCTGGCACCCGGCGCGTGCTTGCGCACGTTGGTCAGAGCCTCCTGCGCCACCCGCCGGACCGTCTGAGATGCCTCGGCGGTCAGCGTCCGCCGCGCCCCCGTGACATGGACCTCAGCGGGCTCCTCCACCACCAGCTGCCGCAGGAACTCCTCCACCGGGGACACCTCCCCACGGAGCGCGGAAAGAGCCTGTCGGGTCTCCGCAAGCCCCTCACGTGCCATGGAGCGCGCCGCCACCACCCGCTCCAGTACGTGATCCCGGAACTCCCCCGCGGGTTCCCGCTCGATCAGCAGCCGCGCCGCCTCCAGATGCACCAACTGCGCCGAGAGACTGTGGGCGAGCACATCGTGGATCTCCCGGGCGATCCTGGCCCGCTCGTCCAGGGCAGCCGTCTCGGCCTCCGCGGCGCGGGCCGCGCGCTCCTGTGCGAGGAGCCTCCGGGTGCTGCCGCGGGCCTCGGCATCCAGTCTGAGCACGTAGCCCGCCAGGCAGAGGCCCGCTGTGGTCATGGCCGTGTTCAGCCAGCCGTCGGTGTTGACGGCGGCGTACGCGCCGAGTGCGGCTGCCGTGGCCGGGAGGCCCGCCACGAGCGGCAGTCTCTCCAGCGCCACGATCGCGCAACCGCACCACAGGATCGCTGCGGGCACATCCGCCCCGGCCTGCTGTGCCCCGAGGGCCGCCACCATGAGCAACGCCAGGAGTCCCAGCGACGGCCACAGCCGGTGTTCCAGGCTGGTCCGGAAGAACGCCCACGCGGCAACCGCACAGCCGAGCACGCCCAGCAGCCCGAGCACGACCTCCCACGGGCCGAACCGGCCACCGGTGAGTGTGCCCCACAGCAGGGCGGTGAGCAGCCCCAGCCTGACGAACCAGCCGATCGCCGCCCGTGAACGGGTGCGGCTCGCCCGTTCGAGGGCTTCCCTGGACGGCCAGCTCGTCCAGATCATGCGCGTCACACGCGGTCCTTCCACGCCGGCTGCGACGCCATCGCATCGGCAGAACCACCGTACGCCGGACGCATCTGCCCGGCCCGCCACATCAGCACACCGCCGCGCACCGCCAACGTCACCGCGAGAGCCGACAGCAGCGCGGCGCTGCCCTGGTGTATGCCCAGCAGCGCGGCAGCCCCGTAGAGGGCCGCACGCAGCGCCAGCCCCCCTGCCCAGACGCAGGCGGTGGCCTGGGTGCCCTTGCTCCACAGCGAGGCGTCCGCCTCGCTCCACAGTCTGCAGGTCCAGCCCCAGCCGACGCCTGTCGCCAGTCCCACCGCCAGCTCTGCGCCCAGGAACGCCACGGACATCGCCTCGTGCTGCGGATCCACCAGCCCGGGCTCGCGCAGCGACACGACGAGCAGGATGCCCGGCAGGATCCACCAGCGTCTGTCGTCGGAGACCCGCCGCGCCGAGCACTGGCGGACCACGACAACCGCGACGACGACGGCGATCACCAGGACGTTGACGAGCGCGGACATGGGTGCCTCCGATGACGCGGGAAGATCGAACGTCTTCGACGCTACGGAAACGGCCGGGTCAGGAGATCGGCTCAGGGGTTGATCCCGGGTGGAGCCGCCGTCTCCACCCGGGGGTGGAGACGGCGTCGCTCAGGCGTCGATGCGCGAGCGGTCCAGGGTGGCGGCCGAGCTGGTGATGAACTCCTTGCGCGGCGCCACCTCATTGCCCATCAGCAGATCGAAGACCTGCTCCGCCGCTTCCAGGTCGCCGATGTTGATCCGCCGCAGGGTGCGGTACCGGGGGTCCATTGTGGTCTCGGCCAGCTGGTCGGCGTCCATCTCGCCCAGACCCTTGTACCGCTGGATCGAGTCCTTGTACCGGATGTTCTTCCGCTGCAGCTCCAGCAGCCGCTGGCGCAGCTCGCCGTCGGAGTACGTGTAGATGTACTTGTCCTGCCCCTTCTTGGGCTGGACCAGCTCGATCCGGTGCAGCGGGGGCACCGCGGCGAAGACCCGCCCTGCCTCGACCATGGGCCGCATGTAGCGCTGGAACAGCGTCAGCAGCAGAATGCGGATGTGCGCGCCGTCGACGTCGGCGTCAACGAGCAGAACGATCTTTCCGTAGCGGGCGGCGTCGATGTCGAAAGTCCGCCCCGACCCGGCTCCTATGACCTGGATGATCGCCCCGCACTCGGCGTTCTTCAGCATGTCCGAGACGGATGCCTTCTGGACGTTGAGGATCTTGCCGCGGATCGGCAGCAGCGCCTGGAACTCGCTGTTCCGGGCCAGCTTGGCCGTGCCGAGCGCGGAGTCGCCCTCGACGATGAAGAGCTCGCTGCGCTCCACGTCGTCGCTGCGGCAGTCCGCGAGCTTCGCCGGCAGCGAGGAGGATTCCAGCGCTGTCTTGCGGCGTTGCGCGTCCTTGTGCTGGCGGGCCGCGATACGCGTGCGCGCGGCCGCCACCGCCTTGTCCAGCACCGCGCGGGCCTGGGCCTTGGCGTCGCGCTTCGTCGAGGTCAGGAACGCCTTGAGTTCCTTGGCCACGACGTTGGCGACGATCCGGTTCGCCGCCGAGGTGCCGAGCACCTCCTTGGTCTGGCCCTCGAACTGCGGCTCCGCCAGCCGTACGGTGACGACCGCGGTGAGGCCCTCCAGTGCGTCGTCCTTGACGATGTCGTCCTCGGCGACGCGGAGCAGCTTGGCGGAACGCAGCGCCTCATTGACCGTCTTGGTCACGGAGCGTTCGAACCCGGTCACGTGTGTGCCGCCCTTGGGGGTGGCGATGATGTTGACGAAGGACTTGACGGTGGTGTCGTATCCGGTGCCCCAGCGCAGGGCGATATCGACGGCGAGTTCACGGGTGACCTCGGTCGCCGTCATGTGTCCGCGCTCGTCCAGGACCGGCACGGTCTCCTTGAACGTGCCGTGACCGGTCAGGCGCACGACGTCACAGACTGCCTTGTCCTGGGCGAGGTACTCGCAGAATTCGCTGATGCCGCCGTCGAAGCGGAAGGTCTCCTCGGTCTTGCCGCCGCCGTCGAGACCGCGTTCGTCACGGACGACGATCGTGAGGCCGGGGACGAGGAAGGCCGTCTGCCGCGCCCTCTGGTAAAGCGTCTCCAGGTCGAGCTTGGCTTCCTTGAGGAAGATCTGCCGGTCCGCCCAGTAGCGCACCCTGGTACCGGTGCGCGTCTTCGGCACCCGCTTGCCCTTGAGCAACCCGTTGGCGGGGTCGAAGGGGCTGTCCGGCCCCTGTTCTGTGAAGATCCCGGGGACTCCGCGCCGGAAGCTGATCGAGTGGGTCGCACTGCTGCGGTCGACCTCGACGTCGAGCCGGGCGGAGAGCGCGTTGACCACGGAGGCGCCGACGCCGTGCAGACCGCCGGAAGCGGCGTACGAGCCGCCGCCGAACTTCCCGCCGGCGTGCAGTTTGGTCATCACGACCTCGACGCCGGACAGCCCCGTCTTCGGTTCGACGTCGACGGGGATGCCCCGCCCGTTGTCCCGGACCTCCACGGACTGGTCGTCGTGGAGGATGACCTCGATGTGGTCGCAGTAGCCGCCCAGAGCCTCGTCGACGGAGTTGTCGATGATCTCCCAGAGGCAGTGCATGAGGCCGCGGCTGTCGGTGGACCCGATGTACATCCCGGGGCGCTTGCGAACCGCTTCGAGCCCTTCGAGTACGAGCAGGTGCCGCGCGGTGTAGTTGGAACCGTCTCGGTCTGCTCCGGTCAGCAGCGCAGTGGACGGCACGGACGTATCGGCGGTCACGCGGTTCGCTCCTCGCTGAATTTCATTTGGGGGCCTGTGGGGTAACGGCCTTGGCTTAGGTCGCCGCTGAGAGGGTACCGAGGCCTGGTAGAGCGGTTGTCACACCACCCTCCGACAACCCTCACACTAGTCCAGCCTCGCATACACGTTCGATCCGTCGCAGGAGTGACGCGCACATCACGTTCCCTTCCAGGCATGAACCATTTAGGCTCCGGGCACGTCCTCATGAACAAACCGGCAAGCCGGCCGGGAGGATCCACCAAGACAAGCAACGCGAAACCGTAGCGCTACGCAATACGGCACATTCGCCGCCAACCGGCAACAGACAGCCATCTTGAGAAGAAGTTTCAAAGAAAAGCCACGAGCGGGAACGTTTTCGGCCTGGTTGGATGTTGACCCTGGTACGACAGCTCGTCGAGCTAGAGAAGAGGCGACGTGACTACTGTTCTGACCCCCGCGAGCCCGCTGACCGCAGCAGACCGCTGTGACCGCTGCGGCGCCCAGGCATATCTGCGCGTCGTCCTGATCAGCGGCGGTGAACTGCTCTTCTGTGCCCACCACGGTCGGAAGTTCGAGCCGGAACTCAAGAAGATCGCCGCGGAAATACAGGATGAGACGGACCGGCTGACCGCCGTACAGGCCCAGGCCGCCGATGAGGAACACTGACACCTCGCATCCACGACGAGCCAGGGTCAGGTCCCATACCTGACGGCGGGCGGCTTCCGGAAGCGGAAGCCGCCCGTTCTCGTACCTGCGCGGTGATGTCGGTCAGCCGCCGGCCGGCATCCAGCCGATCGCGGCGGAGATGCGCGTGTACACGCCGGGGCTTCCGGCATGTCCGCAGCCGTCCCCCCAGGAGACCAGCCCGATGAGCCGCCCACGGGCCACCAGCGGGCCTCCGCTGTCGCCCTGGCATGCGTCGCGCCCGCCCAGCAGTTCGCCCGCGCAGAGCATCGCTGAGGCGTCGTACGCACCGTCTCTGCCGCCCGGGTAGGCCTGGCGGCACAGACTGTCCGGCAGAACGCTCACCTCGGCGGAGCGGAGCGACGATGCGTAGTCCCTGTCTCCTGTCGTGTCACCCCACCCGTAGACGACCGCGCCGGTACCCGGTGTGTACGCCTGGTCACCGGATTCAGCCATCGGGATCACCTCTTTCGCGGACAGCGCGTCAGCCAGGGTGAGTACCGCCAGGTCTCCCGCGTTGGTCCTGGGATCGAACCCCGGATTGCTCCATGCCGCCTGCACCGGTGTCTCCCGTCCCCCGGTCCCGCGCAGGGCGTCCCGGCCGGAGATGACCCGCAGATCACGCAACTTGCCGACATCGACACCGAGCGCCTCCCGGCTGAGGCAGTGCGCAGCGGTCAGCACCTTCTTCGGC
Source organism: Streptomyces sp. NPDC058051 (assembly GCF_042885475.1). Lineage (NCBI taxonomy): Bacteria > Bacillati > Actinomycetota > Actinomycetes > Kitasatosporales > Streptomycetaceae > Streptomyces > Streptomyces sp. NPDC058051. The sequence goes on along the minus strand of NZ_JBHVRW010000020.1, from coordinate 90,573 downwards.
GCCACCACCACACCACCGCAGAACTGTCCGGCGCGCTCGTCTCCGAACCGGTCGCGACTGGACAGTGCCACCACCCAGGGACTGTCCTTGACGTGTGCGGGCTGCCCACCGATGACGATGTCCGCAGCAGCCGGAGCGGCGGATCCAAGCGGTATCACAGCGGCGGCGGCAACCAGGGCGAACACACCTGCCATGGCGCGGAGGGCGGGACGGGACATACGTACTCCTGACTCCGTGGTGAACCGTTCCCACCCAGAGTCATCCCACCTGTCGCCGACCGCACCCGCAGATAGGCCGAGGGCCCGGATCCTCCACGGGATCCGGGCCCTCGGCCGTTGAGTCCTGCGACCCAGTACCCCTCCCGGCGCTGTCCGCCCCGTCGCGCCACCCAGCACGCACGCCCGCCGCGTCGGCCGGAACCACTGGTAGCTCCGCTACAAGCACTTCCGGCCGCCCTGCGATCACACGCACCGGACGACGCACCTCACGGGGCAGTCACTGCCGGTCACGGACTAGTCGAGATAGTCGCGCAGCACCTGCGAACGCGAGGGGTGACGCAGCTTCGACATGGTCTTCGACTCGATCTGACGGATGCGCTCGCGCGTCACGCCGTAGACCTTGCCGATCTCATCCAGTGTCTTCGGCTGTCCATCGGTGAGGCCGAAGCGCATCGAGACCACGCCGGCCTCGCGCTCGGAGAGCGTGTCGAGCACCGAGTGCAGCTGCTCCTGGAGGAGCGTGAAGCTGACGGCGTCGGCCGGGACGACCGCCTCGGAGTCCTCGATCAAGTCACCGAACTCACTGTCCCCGTCCTCACCCAGCGGGGTGTGGAGGGAGATCGGCTCACGTCCGTACTTCTGGACCTCGATGACCTTCTCGGGGGTCATGTCGAGTTCCTTGGCCAGCTCCTCCGGCGTGGGCTCGCGGCCCAGGTCCTGAAGCATCTGGCGCTGCACACGGGCGAGCTTGTTGATGACCTCGACCATGTGCACCGGGATGCGGATGGTGCGGGCCTGGTCGGCCATGGCGCGGGTGATCGCCTGACGGATCCACCAGGTGGCGTACGTGGAGAACTTGTAGCCCTTGGTGTAGTCGAACTTCTCGACCGCGCGGATCAGACCGAGGTTGCCTTCCTGGATGAGGTCCAGGAAGAGCATGCCGCGTCCGGTGTAGCGCTTGGCCAGCGAGACCACGAGACGGAGGTTGGCCTCCAGCAGGTGGTTCTTGGCCCGGCGACCGTCCTCGGCGATGATCTCCAGCTCGCGCTTGAGCTTCGGCGCGAGCTTGTCGGAGTTCGCCAGCTTGTCCTCGGCGAACAGACCGGCCTCGATCCGCTTGGCGAGCTCGACCTCCTGCTCGGCGTTGAGGAGGGGAACCTTGCCGATCTGCTTCAGGTAGTCCTTGACCGGGTCGGCGGTGGCGCCGGCGACGGCGACCTGTTGTGCAGGTGCGTCGTCCTCGTCGTCATCGGAGAGGACGAAGCCCTTGTTCTCGCCCTCGCCCTCCTCTTCCTCACCCTTGCCGGCCTTTACTTCCTCGGCCGCCTCGTCGCCGTCGAGGAGCTCGTCGTCCTGCTTTCCGGACTTCTTCGTCGCTGTCTTCTTGGCAGCCGTCTTCTTCACGGCCGTCTTCTTGGCCGCTGTCTTCTTGGCAGCGGTCTTCTTCGCAGGTCCGGCCGCGGCAGCGTCGTCGGCCACCACGTCCACGGTCTCTGCCGACGGGGCGGCAGTGGCCGCGACAGTCCTGGTCACGGTCGTCTTGGCCGCGACAGTCTTGGTGGCGGTGCGCTTGACCGGGCTCTTTGCTGCGACGCTCTTGCGGGCACGTTTGGACGGCTCCGCGGCACTGACCATCAGCGTCACACCCTCTTCCTCGAGGATCTGGTTGAGGCTGCGCAGAACATTCTTCCACTGGGTTGGCGGAATCTGGTCAGCCTCGAAGGCCCGACGCACGTCATCGCCGGCGATCTGCCCATCAGCCTTTCCCCGCTCGATGAGCGCCATCACAGACTCAGACTCGGCGATCTCCGGCGGGAGCGTACGGGATGTGCTGGCCGACACGAACAACCTCTCGGAACGATGGAAACGGCTTCCGGCCCGGCCCTGGACAGGGCTGGACCGACGACCGCCGGGCCGGGAATGTACCGACGGCGCGGGTTTCGCCTCAGAAGTCCACAGCGCACTCAATGGCTGCTGTATTCCTTCCGCGGCGGTCACCTCTTAAGTCATCGCACTGTTTCGAGGAGTGTTACGCCCAATCCGCGTGGCCCGAGTCACACCTCATTTGCGACGAACGTGACCGGAGGTGTCATCCCCCCACAATTGTGCCGCCGGACCGTCGGGGCCCGGCGACACGCGGTTCGTACACCCTGGCCGCGCTGTGCTCAGTGCTCGCGGGGCGCGGGTACCACCCGCTCCACCTCGGGGTGAACGACGAGCAGTTGACGCATGGCGGCCTCGGCGCCCGCCGAGTCGCCCGACGCGAGGGCGTCGACGATCCGGGCGTGGTGACCGAGGGACGCCTCGCCGGGCCGGTCGCAGCCTGTGACGGGACCGCCCGAGACGTGCAGGGCCGCGGAGACGATGCCGGAGAGGTGCTCCAGCATGCGGTTGCCCGCCGCCTGGATGAGGAGGGAGTGGAATTCCGCGTCAGCCCGGGAACAGGTCAGACTGTCGCCCTGCCCGAGCGCGTGTCCCATGATCTCGACCATGTCAGCCAGGCGCTGCTGAATGTCCTCACGGCCATGTCCTGCGGCGAGACGGGCAGCGAGCGGCTCGATCGTCCAGCGGAGCTCCCCCAGCTCACGACGCTGGTCCTCGCGCTGCGGGCCGAAGGCACGCCATTCGATGATGTCGGGATCCAGCAGATTCCAGTCACTGACGGGGCGGACCCGGGTGCCCACATTGGGCCGGGCGCTGACCAGGCCTTTGGCCTCAAGGACACGCAACGATTCGCGTACGACGGTGCGGGAGACCTCGAATCGCTGACCGATCTCTTCCGGCACGAGCGGGCGGTCGGCGCCCAGGTCGCCGGAGACGATCATCTGACCCAGCTGCTGAACGAGTTGACCGTGGAGGCCGCGGCCCCGGCTGGCCGAGCCCCGCCGGCTCCCGCGACCGAGCTCGGGATCGGAACCCTCCCAGGATCGAAGAGCGGCACGCTCGCCGGCCGGCGCCTCCGCGTACGGGTAGCGGTCGAGTTCACCCGGGCCGGCGAGGCCGGAATCGGCGGAGCGGGCGGCGGTCATCATGGTGTGCGCAAGGGTACTCACGCATCCTTTGTCGGCGCGGCCCAGCCGCCGCTTGAGGTCTTTGGTGAAAAGCACACGAAAGGGTGATCGTCACCCACCCCCCAATTGACGCCTTACTGGTATAAAACAGACATTTTCAAGGAAGTTGAGAGACCCGCCGCCAGCCGTCGCCGTCCTGCGATCACCAACGGACCCTGCCGCGAAGGCTGGTGAACAGATACGCGCAGATCAGGACCGAAAGCGACAAAGACAGCGCGGTCCCCACAGGGTGTGCCACCACGCGGACAGCAGCCGCCACCCATCGGTCCGTCGTCTCCGGCCAGCGCGGCCACACCCACTCGCGAAGCCCGGCCGGAAGCCCCGCGACCGGACGCGAGCCCGGCACCGCCAGCAGGCTCCGGACCATCGGGACAACGAGCACAGGAACGGCGAGCACCGCGACGACCCCGGCCGTGGCCACTCTGAACACACCGGCGGCCAGGAGGCCCGCCCAGGCGCAGCCCACGACCAACGCAGCCCAACTCGCGCCCAGATGGAGCGAGTTCGATTGAACTTTGATCACGTCGTCGCCGTACACCACTCGAAGGACTTCGGCGGAGGCCAGCACGACACCCAGGGCGAGAACAAGGGCCGCACCCGCCGACACCACCAGTTTGGCGAGAAGCAGGCCCAGACGGCGCGGGACGGTGTCGCTGCCGGACGCGAGCGCGGGGTAGCGGAATTCCTCGCCGAACGAGAGGGCTCCGAGCAGTCCGGCCCCCACCGCCGCGGGCGGTAGCGGCAGCAGCGACGGCCAGGCCGCCAACACCTTCGGCAACTGCGCATGGCCGGAGCGAGCGAGGAGGACGGAGAGTCCGACCGAGACAACCAGCACAACAGCTGTGATCAAGGTTGACGTTCCGACACCGAAGAACCGGCGCAGTTCGTATCGCAGCGGGTGGAGCGGGCTACGGGGCGGGCGGCGGCGAATCGGCGGCGGTTGCGAACCGGACGCCCGCTCGGTCGTGCGCGGTTCGGTCCGCTCCTCGCCCTCGCCCTCGCCCTCGCCCTCGCCCTCGCCGGCAACGGGGCCCGCGGAATCCGCGGGGCCGATGTCGCCGACCTCGTCCGCGAGTCGGTGCACCGGGAGCCCGTGCCGAAATGCCGTGTCACCGATCTCCGCGCAGTTGGAGCCGTACACAGAAAGGCGACCGCCCTCTTCGGCAACCACCTCGACCGAACGCCTGGCGGCTCGGGCCTCTCGGCCGACGATCGCGGCGAGGCGGGCCGCGTGGGGGGTACGGACCTCGACCCGGGGGCGGAGACGAGTCCGCGAGAACTCTTCGGCACTCTGATCGGCGACGAGACGTCCGTCGGCGACGGTGACCACACGGTCGGCAGCCCGCGCGGCTTCCTTGGGGTCGGCCGTGGTGAACAGAACTGTCCCGCCCTTCGCGGCATGGGCTTGCAGCAGACCGTGCACCCGGCACGCCTCTCCCGGAGAGAGACCTGCCGCGGGGTCGTCGAGGACCAGCGTGTGCGGGTCACCGAGCAGCGCCGCGGAAAGGGCGAGCAGTCGGTCCATGCCGAGCGAGAGCGTGCCGACGCGCTGATCCCGGAGTCCGGCGAGGCCGACCACTTCGAGCAGTTCGTCGGCCCGGGACGCGGGCACCCCGGCGGCGGCGCAGAGCATGCGCAGCTGACTTCGGACGGTGCGGGCGGGATGACCGGGCACGTCCCCGAGGAGTACACCCACCTCGCGTGCGGGGCGCGGGATGCGGTGCAGTGGTCTGCCCCCGAAGTAGGCGGTCCCCCGCCCCGGGTCGAGTTCGAGCATCAGGCGAAGGGCCGCGGTCTTGCCCGAGCCGGGAGCACCCAGGAGCGCCGTGACGCAGCCGGGCGGGGCTTCGAAGGTGAGACCGTCCACTGCGGCCGGAAGGCCACGGCGGGGAGCACTGGTGAGTCCGATGACCTGGAGCATCGCTTCTCTCGCGGAAGGTGGGACCGCTCGGCGGCCCGGTGAGTACCGCAGCAAGATAACGCGACATATCTGACTTTTTGTGCATCACCGACCTTGCGGGTGTCCCGCGGGGTCAGACGTCCGGCCTCAGCATCGGCGGGTTGAGCACCGTGGCCGAACCGGCCCGGAAGAGCTGGGCGGGGCGCCCGCCCTGCCGCGTGGTCGTCCCCCCGGCAGGCACCAGGAAACCGGGCGTACCTGTCACCTTGCGATGAAAGTTCCGCGGGTCGAGAACCACGCCCCATACCGCCTCGTACACCCTCCGCAGCTCACCGACCGTGAACGTGGGCGGGCAGAAAGCGGTCGCCAGGGAGGAGTATTCGATCTTGGAACGAGCCCGTTCGACGCCATCGGCAAGGATCCGCGCGTGGTCGAAGGCGAGCGGGGCCTGGCTTTCGCCCTCATGGCCGAAGCCGCCCTCCGGTCCGAGCAGATCCTCGACGGGTGCCCAGCGCGCGCTGTTCGCGTCGCCACCCGCCCGAGGAGCCGGAAGATCGGGGGCCAGCGCGAGGTGAGCGACGCTGACGACCCTCATCCGAGGGTCACGGCCGGGGTCGCCGTAGGTGGCGAGCTGTTCGAGATGGGCGCCGTTGCCAACTGCCGGGGCTGCCGGATCCTGGGCGCACAGGCCGGTCTCCTCGACGAGCTCGCGCGCCGCCGCGGCCCCGAGATCCTCATCGGCTTTGACGAAGCCGCCGGGCAGCGCCCATCGACCCTGGAACGGTGGCTCACCGCGTCGTACCACCAGCGCGCAGAGCGCATGACGGCGCACCGTGAGCACGACCAGGTCGACGGTGACAGCGAAGGGCGGAAAGCTCGACGGGTCGTAGGGCGGCATGCGGTGATCATAGTCGTCTCCCTGACGATAAACACTCCCTTCGCCGTGCTCGTCGTCCGCCACAACTCCGGTCCCCTCGTTGGGCCCAGAGCCGCTCGATCACCCGCGAACCTCCGGGAACTGCCGGAAACCCCGGGCGCTGCCCGTCGACGCCCTGGAGACCACCGAGCGCGCATCTCCGGTCGGTCACTGCCTGGCTTTCCGACGGCAATGCGGTCGAGAACCACGACCGATCAGCGCGTCTGTACCGGACTCGCCACGGTGGGCGGTGCACCCATCAGGCCCGTGTCGCACGGTGCGCCACCGGCCCACGCCCCGCACCGCCGCAACGTCGTTCCGTCCCGCCTCCGCGGCCTCGGCACGGCCCGTTGATGCCCGCCGACACCGACGCCGGCCCGGTCAGGCGAGAATCACTGTCCAGCCGGAGCGACCAGGCGCGGCGGTCACCGACCGCCTCCGGACCCGCGACGACGAGGGGATGGCTGCCCCGACCGGCGTCGGACATCAGCCGTCCCCGACCGGCGCCGGACATCAGCTGTCCGGGGACGACCGGAGCCGGACGAAGCCTTCCTGCGCCGTGCAGCGGCCGGGCGAGCCGTGCGGGGCCTCGTGCCCCGGTCCGCACAGTGATCGCGACGGCCCGTCCGTGCACTGCGCTCGCCTCGGAGACAACGGCGCAATGTCTCCGGATCAAGACCTTGGTTGCACGCCTCATGGAGGAGTTGAGCGAAGGTGTACTCGGGGTCCGCCCGCAGGGCGAGCCCCAACGCGACCCGTGCGGCCGGTTCGTCGCCCGTCGACCAGGAGACCCACCCTGCCAGGGTCAGCGGCGCCGCGGCATGCTCTTCGTACGGTGCCACGCAGCGGCGGGACAGCGCCCGCCAGAGTCGCAGAGCACAGTGGGCCTCGGGGCCTTCCATCCATTCCGCGGCCCTGTCACGGGTGTCCCGGTCCTGCAGGCCGAGGATCAGCGCAGCGGCCTCGTCATGGGTGATCAGCCGGTCGTCGTCGAGGTCCGACGCGGAGGGTGCCGTCACCGGCGCTTCCCCGAGGCGTCGCATGAGCCTTCGGGCCAGCCCCAAGGTGTCACGGGCCACGTCCTTGCGCCCCTCCTCGTCGAGGATGCGTGGCACCAGCTCGGCCCCGGCGGAGTCGAGTGCCCTCTGCTGCTCCGCAGCCGCCGACGTCTTCAGAGGCGCGAGCCCGGCCTCCATCTCCCGAAGCGTTCCGCGTACGTGAATGCCCGCGTATGCGGCGGCGGCCGCCATCACCGAGGTCCCGGGCATGGCCAACTGGTTGCCTTCGGCCGGGCAGCAGCGGTCGTCCGGGCAGCAATACGACCAGTACCGGCCGTCAGAGATGCAGAGTGCTTCGAGCACGGGTACGTCGAGACCACCGCAGGCCGTACGCAGCCGCTGGGCAAGGGGCCTCAGCCGCTCCATGATCTGGTTGCCGCTCTCGCCTTCGGCCGGATCCTGGCAGAGGAAGACGACGATCGCGTCAGGACGCTCCCCACGCCGTTCGCTCCCCTTGATCAGGCACTCGGCAAGCTGCTCGGCGACGGGCGGCCATTCCTGAGGTGACTGCGGGAGGCCGAGCCTGAGCCGTCCGCCGAAGCGCCCCCGGCCACCGTGCAGGGCGACCATGACCACGCTGTCGTTCGGGTGGAAACCCATGAGATACGGGAGGGCGTCGGCGAGTTCGGCAGGGCCTCGCAGGGTGATCTGCTGCTCGTCGACCGGACCGGTGGATTCGTGGTGCTGGTTCATGGCACGACCGTCCCGCGGGAGGCCACATTCCGCGACCCCTGTGGATAACTTTGTCCACAGGGTCGCGGAGCCGTTCGCGCTTGGCCGTGGCCATCCGGTTGCATGGAGGCATGACCGAAACAGACCGCCCAGAGCTCAGGACCTCGACCGACTCCTTACCGGTACCGCGCCCGGAAGGGTGCGCCGTGAAGCTCTCGCCCGCCGCAGTGCCCCTCGGCGAGCCGGCGTCAGCAGCATGTGCGCGAACATCTCAACCTGCCGCAGCAAGGACCAAGGGGAGAACCTGTTCACTGCCTGCCTGCCGGAGCAGCCGGGCAGCGACTGCGAGGGTCCAGCCGGAGTCGGTGCGGTCGTCCACGAGCAGGACGGGGCCCGGGGTACGGGCCAGGGCGCCGGCCAGTTCCTCAGGGACGGTGAAAGCGCCGGACAGCTCCCTGAGGCGTTGGGCGGAATTGCTGCGGCGCGCCGCGTGTGCGCCGCTCGGCCCGGTGTACGTCAGGGTGCCCAGGAAGGGAAGGCGGCCGACGGCCGCGATTCCCTGGGCGAGGGAGCCGACCAATTGCGGGCGGTTCAGGGACGGCACTGCGACGACGCCCACCGGCCGGGCAGAGGCGTCCGGGATATTCGGCGCCCAGCCACCCGGAGAGCGCGCCCAGTCGGCGAGGACCGCCACAGCGGCCCGGAGAACATCGTCGGGGACCGGCCCGTCGGGCGCGCTCTCGGCCAGCAGCGGGCGCAGCCGGTTGCCCCAGCCGATGTCCGAAAGCCGGCCCAGGGCACGCCCGGTGGAGCACTGTTCCTTGATCGGGATACGCCCCTTGAGGTCGATGCCCAGCGCGGGCATTCCCGTGGGCCACATCCGTCGCGGCTCGAACTCCACGCCCGGGCGGTCCAGTTCCTTCGCTGCTCCTGTCAGCGTCTCCGCCGAGACAGAGGAATCGGCCCAGTCGCCCGCGCAGTTGTCGCAACGGCCGCATGGTGCCGCCCCCTCGTCGTCCAGCTGCCGGCGCAGGAACTCCATCCGGCATTGGGAGGTGCTCACGTAGTCGCGCATGGCCTGTTGCTCGGCGGACCTCTGGCGGGCGACCCAGGCGTACCGCTCCGAGTCGTAGATCCACTGCTGGCCGGTGGAGGTCCAGCCGCCCTTCACCCGTCTGACAGCCCCGTCCACGTCGAGGACCTTGAGCATGCTCTCCAGACGGGTGCGCCGAAGATCCACCACCGCCTCCAGCGCGGGAACGGACAGCGGCCGTCCCGCGTCGGCGAGAGCCGAGAGGGTCTGTCGAACCTGCGCCTCGGGCGGGAATGCGGTATCGGCGAAGTAGCGCCAGATCGCCTCGTCCTCCTTGCCCGGCAGCAGCAGGACATCGGCGTGCTCGACCCCGCGGCCGGCACGCCCCACCTGCTGGTAGTAGGCGATCGGCGAGGACGGCGAACCGAGGTGGAGCACGAAACCCAAATCCGGCTTGTCGAAACCCATCCCCAGCGCCGACGTCGCGACCAGCGCCTTGACCCGGTTCGCGAGCAGGTCCTCCTCGGCCTGCAGGCGGTCCGCGTTCTCCGTACGCCCCGTGTAGGAGGCCACCCGAAAGCCGCGCTGTCGCAGGAAGGCGGTGGCCTCCTCGGCCGCGGCAACCGTGAGGGTGTAGATGATCCCGGAGCCCGCCAGCTCGTCCAGGTGCTCAGCCAGCCAGGCCAGCCGGTGCGCGGCGTCCGGCAGCTCGACCACACCCAGCCGCAGGCTCTCCCTCTCCAGCGGCCCGCGCAGCACCAGCGCCTCGCCGGCACCGGTACCCAATTGCTCGGCCACATCCGCCGTCACGCGGGCGTTCGCCGTCGCGGTCGTGGCCAGCACCGGCACACCGGCAGGAAGCTCCGCCAGCATCGCCCGCAGCCTGCGGTAGTCGGGGCGGAAGTCATGCCCCCAGTCGGAGATGCAGTGCGCCTCGTCGACCACGAGCAGACCGGTCGTGGCTGCCAGCTCGGGCAGCACCTGATCGCGAAAATCCACAGAATTGAGGCGTTCCGGACTTACGAGGAGAACATCGGTCTCGCCGCGCTCAACCTCCCCGTAAATGGTGTCCCACTCCTCCGGATTGGCCGAGTTGATGGTGCGCGCCCGGATACCGGCCCGCGCCGCCGACTCGACCTGGTTACGCATCAGCGCCAGCAACGGCGAAACGATCACCGTCGGCCCCGAGCCACGTCGGCGCAGCAGAGCAGTGGCGACGAAGTACACCGCAGACTTGCCCCAGCCCGTGCGCTGCACCACCAGTGCCCGCCGACGCTCCTCCACCAGAGCCGCCACCGCCTGCCACTGGTCCTCCCGCAGCCGCGCCGAGCCGCTCGGGTCACCGACGAGCTCGGCGAGGACGGCATCGGCTTCAGTGCGCAGCTCCAGGTTGTCCATGCCCCCATGCAACCCGATGGCAAGGACAATCGACCAATTCACCGCACGTGACAACCAACTCACGAACGGTTCCGAACACGCGCCGATCGAGGACGCCCAGAGCGGAGCGCGCGGCCACGACTGTCCTCGATCGACACGTTTGCGCAGGTCAAGACCCCCACTCCGGCTGGAATCGGGATGCCTTACCCGTCCGGTGGTCCCGAGCGGCTCAACGATCCCGCATGCCGTGATCGGGCCCTGCCGCGACACGTCGCCGCCGGCGGACCGCTCGTGGTCGACGGAGCGCACTGCGTCTCCGGCCGAGGCCGAGACCTCAGGCGGGAACTACCGACGGCTGCGGACGGTGCCGGCCGACCTGCCCGCCTGCGTACGCACCGGACGGACGCCGGCCGTGGCCGCACAACCACTGCGCCGGGCGGGGCGCACAGGGTGTTTCCGCTGGTCCTCGCCGTTCAGGCGTGACGGGTGGCGTCATTCGGGCGCGGAGTGGGCAGGGATATCAGAGTCATTCCGGCTGATTTCCGTCAGCTGCGCCAATTGCTCGTTGCCGCCTGCCGATAGGCCAGGAAGAATTGGACTCGCTCCCCGCACGGTCCTTTCGCGGCCCGGAAGGGCTGTGTCGCGGTGCGCCCTCACCCGACCCTGCCCCCATGGTGGGCGCGTATGCGAAGGGAGGATCGTGACCTTCGGATTCGCTCCGTCTGCGGCCACTTCGATGTCGGGATCCGCCGATTCCGCCAACCACCTTGCCAGAATGCTCGAACCGGCCGAGTGGGCCGCAGCGGGCATACCGTTGCTGCGCAGCCCCCGCGAGGTTGTCAGCGGCCTGCACGCGCGGCACCGCCCGACCCCCGCGACCGCTGTCGTCGCCGTGCTCGACCATGAGGAACGCCTCAGGGCCAGCGCCTCGTTCACCCGCCGCGCCACGACGGCGGACGGCTGGGAGTTCCGCAACGCCCTGCTGGCGCATCTGCGTCGGGTCATCCCGCACGACCTGCGCCGCCGCACCCCCGTCCGCACGGCAGTACTGCTCTACTGCCGCGCGGGCGATGAGCGTTGGACGGAGGAGGACGGAGCGTGGATGTGGGGCCTGCGCGACGCCTGCACCTTGCACGGCCTTCGGTGCGGCGCGTACATCACGCTGACCAGTGGCGGCTGGCATGTGCTGGGTGAGGGCCGGGGCGGGCGTCGGCCCAACTCCACATCACAGCCGTCCGCTCTCGTCGACACCTCGCTCGACCACGATCCGGTCCCGCTGCGCACCGGCGGCGGTGCGGCTCAGGCACTGCAACGGACCGTGGCCCGCTGACGCCCGGTCTGCGGGCCCGGCTGCCCCGTCGGACAGCCGGGTCGCCCGGCCATGCGCCCGACGGCTCAGACGCCGACGCCGAGCACCGCGTCGATCCGCTGCGGATCTCCGCACACGATCAGCAGGGAACCGGCGCGATCCCGCGCACCGGTCAGCGCGCCGTCCACGGCGTCACCGCCGTCGCCGTTGACGGCGACGATCACCACGGGGCGGGGCTTCACCCGGCCGATGGCTGCGGCACCGGCGAAGAAGACGTCGTCGCCTGCCTCGTGCTGCGCCCAGTAGGCAGCCTCGCCGAACGAGAGCTCGTGCGCGGCCCACGGGTGCTGATCACCGGTGGAGAGCACCAGGATGTCGCCCGGTGCGCGTCCGGAGTCGAGCAGCAGGTCCACCGCTTCGTCGGCGGCGTCGAGCGCGCCGGCGGCCGATGCGGGGATCAGCTGGATCTGCGGTGCGGAACGATTCTCCGGCCGGGCCGACTTCGGCTGACCGGAGGTGGAGTGCGGGCGCTGCGCCGGGGGCGCGGGCCTCGCGGGGCCAGGTCCCGGACGACCGGGGCGCGGCACGGCCGCTGAACGCGGGCCGGGTACGGGACGGGGGGTCGACGCGGTGCGGCCTGCGGCCGGAGTGACGCGAGGACCCTGGGCGCTCTCGTGAATCTGAGACTCCTCGGGTATGAGAGGCATGGGTGGTTGTCTATCAAACGCCGATACACACGGCATCAGCGGGTGGGCGCATGTGCGCGATCAGAAGTCGAAGCCGAGTTGGCCCCCGCTTTCCAGTGCAGCCGCCTCGGCGGAGAAGCGGACCTTCTTGAGGTGCTGCCACCTGGGCAGCGCGTCGAGATAGGACCACGAGAGGCGGTGGTGGGGGGTGGGGCCCCACTCCTCCAGTGCTGCCCTGTGCACAGGCGACGGGTAACCCGCATTGGCCTCGAAGGCGAAGGCGGCGTACTCGCCGGAACCCCCGCCCAGTTCGGCCATCATCGTGTCCCGTCGGACCTTCGCGATCACCGAGGCAGCCGCGACCGCGATACAGGACTGGTCGCCCTTGATCACTGTGCGGACCTGCCAGGGCGGTCCCAGGTAGTCGTGCTTGCCGTCGAGTATCACCGCGTCGGGCCTCACCGGCAGGGCTTCGAGGGCGCGCACGGCGGCGAGGCGGAGTGCTGCCGTCATGCCCAGGTCGTCGATCTCCTGCGGAGAGGCATCCCCGAGGCCGAACGCGGTGACCCAGCGCTCAAGCAACGGAGCCAGCTCGGCACGGCGCTTGGGGCTGATCAGCTTGGAGTCGGTGAGTCCGGCGGGAGGTCTGCGAAGTCCGGTGACGGCCGCACACACAGTGACCGGCCCCGCCCACGCTCCGCGTCCGACCTCGTCGACTCCGGCGACGGTCCTGGCACCGGTTGTGGCGCGCAGTGAGCGCTCGACGGTGTGCGTGGGTGGTTCGTACGGCATGGCGCCTGTCAGCGTACGCCGGTGGGTGCGCGGACAACACCCCGGGGCACCCGACAGCTGACGGGGCTGGATGTGGCGCCGCGGAACCGGGTTGCGTCACGGTCGCGGTTCTGGTGATCAACTTGCTGCGGTGCAGAGGTATGAAGAACCGCTCGGGCACGACGGTGTCCGCGAAGTGTCCCCTCGGCCCTGCGAATCTGCGCTGCGAATCTGCGCTGCGAGAACGTCGCCGTGGGTCACTGACTGGAGGAACTCAGCAGCGTGCATCACATGCGTGAAGTGCGGGCCGTGGTGCCGACAGCCGCCGGACGTGCCGCCTGCCGCACCACGGCGGCTCGGCCTTGTGCCCGGGCGGCTCGGCCTTGTGCCCGGGCGGCTCGGCCTTGTGCCCGGGCGGCTCGGCCTTGTGCCCGGGCGGCTCGGCCTTGTGCCCGGGCGGCTCGACTCGCGTCAGTACGGATCGTAGGGGTCGTACGGGTCGTCTTCGCCGCGCTGGCCGTCTCCGCCACTCCTGCGCGAAGCGTCGCAGGTCTGCGCCAGTTCGTTCGAACCGTGCTTCCCCAGGATGTCCCGGGCCCGTGCCTCTCCCCAGCTGGTGGCGTACCAGGGTTCCTCGGAGTCCCGCAGCGACCGTTCGATGTCCCTGAGGGCGCAGGAGCGCAGTGGCTCGGGAAGGGTGTCGAGTGCCGGTACGGCGTCGGCGGACAGGCCCCGCAGATAGTCGATGTCGATCGAGTGGTCGTCGCGGTACCGCTGGACGTTCTGCTCCGCGATCAGCCCGTCGGGCGAGACCAGTCCGAACGCGAGCACGGCGACGGCTGCGCTCGCGGCGACGGCGCGCGGCAGCAGTCGGGCGCCGAACGCCCCTGCCGCCATGATCAGGACGATGACCACGCCCAGCCAGAGTTCCACCGCGGCCACGGATATGCGCAACCTCGTCAGACCGTACGCATCGACGTACAGGTCCATGCGCCGCAGCGCGGACACCACGACGATGAGGGTGAGCAGGCAGAGCACGCCGAGCACGCTCCGGACGAGGGTGCGGTCGCTCCCCCGTCCGCGGGGGGCCCAGCGCAGGGCGAGCGCGATCACCAGGAGCGTGAGGAGCGTGGCCCAGAGCAGTTGCCAGAAGCCCTGCCGGGCGTACTCGGAGTAGTTGAGATCGGTCTCCGCCATCACCTTGTCGTATCCGCCCAGCAGCACAGTGAGCTGGATGGCGATGAAGACGGCGAAGAGCAGATTCAGCACGATGAGCGGCAGGGCCCATTCCAACCGCCCACGGCCCTTGCCCGGACGAACGGTGATGCCGTCCCAGCGCACCGGGGCTGCCGCGGTGTACGCGGCGGCGAGCGCGCCGACCAGGCCCACCACGAAGAGGAACAGCCGCCAGGGGCTGCCGCTCAGTGACACATCGGGGATCAGGCTCCCGAGCACATCCGCGAAGGCGGCGTCGGCGCTGGCGAAGAGCGTCCCGAACACGATGAGCAGGACGACCGCCACCGCGCTGGTGCGGAGTGCCGTGCCCAACCGGCCGCGGGAGCCGGCCATGCGCTCGCGCACGCCTCGCCCGCCCCAGGCCAGCCCCTCGGCGATGGAGCTGAACAGGCCCAGTGAGCCGAGGAACACTCCGAGCCAGCCGCGACTGCCGTGCAGGGCCAGCGAGCCCAGCGCGACGGCCGATACAACGGCGAGGAAGGTGGGCCATCCGGCGTCCCGGAGGGCCGGGACGGAGAGAAGTGCCAGCCCACCCACGGCCCAGAAGGCTGTCCAGGGACGGAGGCGGCGACCGGCCGCCCGTGCGGCGAAGAAGGCGGCGAGCGCTGCGGGGATCGCGACGATCAGCAGGTTCAGGCCCAGGCCGTCACCCAGCAGCAGGGCGCTCAGCACAGCGGTGGCGAGGATGGACCAGAGCGTCGCGTTCTGTACGCCGACGGGCTTGGCCACACGCAGGCGCGACAGCGCGGGAGGCTGGGTCCTGGCCGGCTGCCAGGGGTTGGGCGACTGCTGCGCCCCGCCCCGTTGCGCGTACGCCGGCAACTGCGGCGGCTCTGGGGCCGCTCCGCCGGGCTCCGGCGGAGCCTTCGCCGTTGCGGTCGGCCCGGGAGCCTGACCGGGATCCGCCGGCCCGGGGGCTGCTTTCGGCCGGGGCGTTTCTGACGTGTGATCGGACATGGGACCCCTCCCCCACCGGAGTCCGCACGCATCGCCTCAGGGGCGGTGCGGGGTACACCGGCGTCTCATTTCGGCACACGCCCATCAGAATGATCTTCGAGGGCGGCGTGGCCGAAAGAGTAACTGCCCCATACGGTTTCCAACCGTGTGAGGAGGGGCTGTGGCAGTACCGTGACAGTTGGGTGCCCGGCTGACCCACCGGGTCGCGGGCGACCGTGCCCCGCCTCCGCCCCGTCCCGGCCTTTGCCCCACCGCACGCTTTGCCCCACCGCACGCTTCGTCCCACCGCACGCTTCGTCCCACCGCGCCGTCGTGCTGCCCCGCCTTCGCCCTACCGCGGGAGCCAGTCCGGCAGTTCCTCCATCTGTGCCGCCCAGGCGGCGGGCGGCGTGCCCGCCGCGCCCGCCGCGACGATCCCGCCGACGATCGCGCACGTCGTGTCGACGTCGCCTCCCGCCTGAGCCGTCACCCAGAAAGCCTGCTCGAAGTCCTGCAGGCTCCGCGCCGCGGACCAGAGGGTGAACGGAACGGTGTCGTGAGCGCTGGTGCGCCGACCGTTGCCGAGGACCGCCGCAACCGTCCCGGCATCGTCGTAGTCGAGCATGTCGCGTGCCCGGCGCAGCCCCGCGCCGACGGCACTGCGCGGCACCAGCGCGATCACGCCGTCGAGAAGATCTGCCGCGGTGGGTGGTCCCGCGGGTGCCGCCGCCAGCGAGGCAGCCGCCGCGACGGCCATCGCGCCCACGACCGCCTCACGATGCTGGTGCGTGACGTACGAGGAGATCTCGGCCTGGTGCGTGGCCTGCTCCGGGTCGTCCGCGTACCAGGCGCCGAGCGGCGCGATGCGCATCGCGGAGCCGTTGCCCCAGGAGCCCTGGCCGTTGAACAGCGCTGACGCCAGCTCCCGCCAGTCACCGCCTTCCCGTACCAGCCTGAGCAGCCGGTTCACGGCAGGGCCGTATCCCCGGTCGAAGTCATGGTGCTCGGCGAAGGACCGGGCGAGCGCGTCCTGGTCGATACGCCCGTGCCCTGCCAGCACGGCCAGCACCGACGCGGCCATCTCGGTGTCGTCCGTCCACTGCCAGGGGCCGGCCGGCAGGCCGCGCTGCTTCAGCAACGGATAGTTGGCGGGCACGAAGAACTGGGAACCCAGTGCGTCCCCCACAGCCAGTCCGCGCAGACTGGCCAGGGCGCGTGCGAAACGTCGGTCGGAAGCAGAAGCGGAAGCGGAATGGGAGGCGGAGGCGGAATCGGCGGTTGTCATCGCACCTCCACTCTATCCGGTGATGCCGTACGGCTCAGGGGTCCGCCAGCGCTCGAACGGCCGGTCAAGGGTGTAGCGCCCGTCCTCCCCGAGTATCAGCGTCCGGGTCTCTCCGTTGCCCGGATTGGACAGGGACTCGAACTCGGCCACCGACCAGTGGAACCAGCGCATGCAGAACAAACGCATGGTCAGCCCGTGCGTGACCAGCAGAACGTTCGGCGGGTGATCGGGGGCTTCGAAGCTCCGGTGCAGGCTCTCCAGGAAAGCCCCGACCCGGTCGTACACGTCGGCCCCGGACTCTCCCTGTGCGAAGCGGTAGAAGAAGTGCCCGTACGCGTCCCGGTAGGCCTTCTGCAGCCTCACGTCGTCCCGGTCCTGCCAGTTTCCCCAGTCCTGTTCCCGCAGTCTCGGCTCCTCCCTCACCCGTACCCGCTCCAGGTCGAGCCCGAGGGATCTGAACGTCTCGTGCGTGCGGCGATAGGGCGAGACGTACACGCTGACGCGCTCGCCGTCGAACTGTTCGCGCAGCCGCGCACCGGTCTCCCTGGCCTGCCGGAGACCTGTCGCGGTGAGCCTCAATGCGTGGTCCGGCTCACGCTCGTACACCGTGTCGTCGGCGTTGCCCTCGGACTCCCCGTGCCGGACGAGGACAATGCGTTGCGGTCGTGCCATGTACCGACCCTAAGGGCCGCGGTTCATTCGAGCCGCTGTCCGGACTCCGCCTCGCACAGCGGCCGGCCCCGTCGTCGCACCGCGCCGTACCGTGTCGCACCGCGCCGTCCGTTCCGAGCCGTATCCGGCGATCACACCGTCCAGGACGGTTCGAGCTGCACGACGTCCCCCGATATCGCCGCCACGTCGTCCTCGGTCTGCGCCCGTTGTGTCAGACGGTCGATGCTCCCCGCCCGGTACTTGCCACGCTCGGCGCTCGACTGCCACATGGACAACACGAGGAACTCGTGTCCCGGCGCCTCCCCGAACACTCCTCGGAGCATGCCGGGCGATCCGGCCATCGCCGGATTCCACACCCTCTCCTGCATCAGCACGAAGTGGTCGGCCCTGTCCTCGTGCACCTTGCTGTGCGCCACCCTGACGACATCGGCATCGGTGAAGCGGGGCTCGAAGCCGGTCTTCACATCGAAGCGGTACTCGAACAGTTTGACCTGGATGTCGCTGTACGTGCCGGACTGCGCGGCAGCCAACCGGTCGTGCGCGCGCGCCATGAACGAGTCGTAGAAGACGCGGTTGTCCCAGAAGGCGAAGACGTGCGCCACTTCGGGATGCCCTCGGCTCCACCCGCCTGCCTGTCCCCTGAACCCCGGCTCACCCAGCAGCCCCGCCCACTTACGCTGTTCCCGTTCAAAACCTCGACGGTCCACCACGGTGCAACGAATCCACTTGACCAGCACCGCGCCATCGTACGGTGCTGAACGTGGCACGGGTCACGCTCTGACGGAGTACGCCCGAATCCATGGCTGGAATCGCAGACCGCGATCGGCCTGCCGGAACGCCTGGTCGTGTCGATCGGCTTCGGTGTCGACGCGTACCACGGGGTGAGTCACGGCCTCGTACCGGAGAACATCGCCGCTCTCGGACGCGACGGCTCCTTCCTCGGCGCGTTCGCCGTACCCCGTACGACACGTGAGGGCACCCTCTTCGCCGACGCGGCGGCGCACGCCCGGGACCACGCGCCGGACCACCCCGGCATCGTCAACGGATCGATCGCCACAGTCGTCCAGGGAGCCTTCGGAGACGTCCAGTTCACGTCCCGACCCCGAGGGGGCGAACTCTTCGTCAACCCTCTGATGACGCTCCGCTTCGCCTTCGAACCGGACAGCGTGGCCCACAACTGCCTCTGTCTCGACCGCATCGAGCACACCCATCTCATGCGTCAGGTCACAGCAGTGCCATCGAGCCCTTCCGCGAGGAGGTCCGGCAGAGACCACCGCGCCTCATTCCGCGCTGAGCCACCGGAGCGGCAGTGGCCCGATTCCGTCGTCGACTGCCAACGCGGTTGGATCCCACGCCACTTACGGACATGATCGGGTGGTATGAACAGCCCGACGACGGCCCGGCGGCAAGCCAGGGAGGCAGGTCCGATGAGCACGCCCAACAAGGACATCCAGAAGGTCGTAGTCAGCCTCAAATGGGATCCCAGCCCGCTGGGATCCCCGGCCCATGACCTCGACATCATCGCCGCGACGTATGCCGCGGAGGCGCCGTACGGCAGCCCCGTGTACCTCGTGCACTTCGACAGCCGTTCCCCGGACGGCACCATCATCCTCAACCGCGACAGCAGGAACGGCCAGGGCCTCGGCTTCGACGAGGTCATGACTCTGGAGCTGAACCGGTTGTCGACCGCCTACACCCGGGTCGTCGTCGGAGTCGCCATTCAGCAGCGTGACGGCCACAGGACATTCGCCGAGATAGCGAACACCGGCGTACAGGTCCGGGAGGGCTACACGAATCTCTCGGAGGACGACTTCTCCTCGGTCGGCGCCGCCACCGCCGCGACAGTCGCCGAGTTCATCCGCAACGCCTCGGGCGTCTGGGAGTTCCACAGGGCGGTCCGGGGCTTCGACGGAGACCCCGGTTCCTTCGCCGAGACGATGGGCAACCGTCCGACCGGGGCGTGACACACCCCACGGCACAAGGGACGCGGCACGCGCCCCTTGTGCAGCACGAAGGGGACCGGCCGGTGGCCGGTCCCCTTCGTGAACCGCTCAGCTACAGGTGCTGCCTACGCGGACGGCGTACCCACCGCCGTTCCCCGCTGTTTCAGCTGCAACCGCTGGTCGAACCGCATCCCTCGCAGATGTAGCAGGACCCTGCGCGCTGCATCTTCGTACCGCAGGAGAAGCAGAGCGGCGCGTCCGCGCTGATGCCCAGCTGCATCTCGACGAGCTCCGCCGAGGTGTGCGCCGTCCTCGGGGCCGGCGTCTCGGCCTCCTGCACCGCCGCCACCGCCTTCAGAGGCTCCGTCCGCACCGGTGCGGACTGGGCCAGGGCTTCGACGTCCAGCTCGTCGTCCTCCAGGGAGGGCTCGTACGAACCGGTGTCGAGGTGACGCTGACGTTCTTCGGCCGAGTGGATGCCGAGAGCCGAGCGCGTCTCGAAGGGCAGGAAGTCCAGCGCGAGGCGGCGGAAGATGTAGTCGACGATCGACTGCGCCATCCGCACGTCCGGGTCGTCCGTCATACCGGCCGGCTCGAAGCGCATGTTGGTGAACTTCGAGACGTACGTCTCCAGCGGGACGCCGTACTGCAGACCGACCGAGACGGCGATGGAGAAGGCGTCCATCATGCCCGCGAGGGTGGAGCCCTGCTTGGACATCTTCAGGAAGACCTCGCCGAGACCGTCGTCCGGGTAGGAATTGGCGGTCATGTAACCCTCGGCGCCACCCACCGTGAAGGAGGTGGTGATGCCGGGACGCCCCTTGGGAAGGCGCTTGCGGACCGGGCGGTACTCGACGACCTTCTCGACCGCGCCGCGGATGGTCTCCTCGGCCTTGGCGGTGACCGCATCCGTTGCGGCCTTCTCCTTCTCCTTGGTCTTCGCGGAGAGGGGCTGGCCGACCTTGCAGTTGTCACGGTAGATCGCGAGCGCCTTGACGCCCATCTTCCACGCCTCGAAGTAGACCTCTTCGACGTCCTCGACGGTGGCCGTCTCCGGCAGGTTCACCGTCTTGGAGAGCGCGCCGGAGATCCACGGCTGGATCGCGGCCATCATCCGCACGTGGCCCATCGCGGAGATGGAACGCTCACCCATCGCACAGTCGAAGACCTCGTAGTGCTCGGTCTTCAGGCCGGGGGCGTCGATCACATTGCCGTGCTCGGCGATGTGGGCGACGATCGCCTCGATCTGCTCCTCCTGGTAGCCCAGGCGGCGCAGGGCCTGCGGAACGGTGCCGTTGACGATCTGCATCGAGCCGCCGCCGACCAGCTTCTTGAACTTGACCAGGGCGAGGTCGGGCTCAAGACCGGTGGTGTCGCAGGACATCGCGAGACCGATGGTGCCGGTGGGCGCGATGACCGAGGCCTGGGCGTTGCGGAAACCGTTCTTCGCGCCGAGGCGCAGCACGTCCTGCCAGGCCTCCGTCGCGGCGGCCCAGATCGGGTTGTCCAGGTCGTCCACGTGGACGGCCACGGCGTTGGCATCGGCGTGCTGCTTCATCACGCGCTGGTGCGGTTCCGCGTTGCGGGCGTAGCCGTCGTACGGGCCCACGACCGCGGCGAGCTCGGCGGAGCGCCGGTACGAGGTGCCGGTCATCAGCGAGGTGATGGCACCGGCCAGGGCCCGGCCGCCGTCGCTGTCGTACGCGTGGCCCGTCGCCATCAGCAGGGCGCCGAGATTCGCGTACCCGATGCCCAGCTGACGGAAGGCGCGGGTGTTCTCGCCGATCTTCTGGGTCGGGAAGTCGGCGAAGCAGATGGAGATGTCCATCGCGGTGATGACCAGCTCGACGACCTTGGCGAAGCGCTCGGACTCGAAGGACTGGCTGCCCTCACCGTCGTCCTTGAGGAACTTCATCAGGTTCAGCGAGGCCAGGTTGCACGAGGTGTTGTCCAGGTGCATGTACTCGCTGCAGGGGTTCGAGCCGTTGATCCGGCCGGACTCGGGGCACGTGTGCCAGTGGTTGATCGTGTCGTCGTACTGGATACCCGGGTCGGCGCAGGCCCAGGCCGCCTCGGCCATCTTGCGGAAGAGGGACTTGGCCTCGACCTCTTCGATGACGTCACCGGTCATCCGGGCGCGCAGGCCGAACTTGCCGCCGGACTCCACGGCCTTCATGAAGTCGTCGTTCACCCGGACCGAGTTGTTGGCGTTCTGGTACTGGACGGACGTGATGTCGTCGCCGCCCAGGTCCATGTCGAAGCCCGCGTCGCGCAGGGCGCGGATCTTCTCCTCCTCCTTCACCTTGGTCTCGATGAAGTTCTCGATGTCGGGGTGGTCGACATCGAGAATGACCATCTTGGCCGCGCGTCGGGTGGCACCACCGGACTTGATCGTTCCGGCGGAGGCGTCGGCACCACGCATGAAGGAGACCGGGCCGGAGGCGTTGCCACCGGAGGAGAGCAGCTCCTTGGAGGAGCGGATACGGGAGAGGTTCAGGCCGGCACCGGAACCGCCCTTGAAGATCATGCCCTCTTCCTTGTACCAGTCGAGGATCGACTCCATGGAGTCGTCGACGGACAGGATGAAGCAGGCGGACACCTGCTGCGGCTGGGGCGTACCGACGTTGAACCACACCGGTGAGTTGAAACTGAAGATCTGGTGCAGGAGTGCGTACGACAGCTCGTGCTCGAAGATCTCGGCGTCCGCGGGAGAGGCGAAGTAGCCGTGGTCCTCGCCGGCCTTGCGGTACGTCTTCACGATCCGGTCGATCAGCTGCCGCAGACCGGTCTCGCGCTGCGGGGTGCCGACGGCCCCGCGGAAGTACTTGCTGGTGACGATGTTGACCGCGTTCACCGACCAGAAGCCGGGGAACTCGACGCCACGCTGCTCGAAGTTGATCGAGCCGTCGCGCCAGTTGGTCATGACGACGTCACGGCGCTCCCACGTCACCTCGTCGTACGGATGTACGCCGGGGGTGGTGTGGATGCGCTCGATACGCAGACCCTTGCTCGACTTGGCTCCCTTGGCTCGGGAACCTCGTGCCGGGCCGCTCGCCGTCTCTGTCATGCCGCCTCCCATATGTGGGCAAAAACGCCCTGAAGTGCCCAGAACTTCCCGGGGCACAGTCTGTCTCTGATACTTCGGATGCCACCCACAGCGTCCGGAGCGGGTCTCCATGCAGCCGCCCTGTCGCCGATCACGGGCCCGTGCCGATCGGCCGGTGCCGCTCAGTCGGCGGTGACGGCGGGAACGGGGACCTCAAGGGTCTCGCCCTTCCCGCGCTCCTCCGCGGGAGGCCGTCGCACGCGGAGTTCCGCGATGGCGGCCTCGAAGTCCTCAAGTGTGTCGAACGCCCGGTACACGGACGCGAAGCGCAGGTACGCGACGAGGTCGAGTTCCTGCAGGGGGCCGAGGATGGCCAGACCCACGTCATGGGTGGTCAGCTCGGCACTGCCGGTGGCGCGCACCGCCTCCTCGACCCGCTGGCCGAGCTTGGCGAGGGCGTCCTCGGTGACGGGCCGCCCCTGACATGCCTTGCGCACGCCGGAGATGACCTTGGTACGGCTGAAGGGTTCGGTCACACCGCTGCGCTTCACCACCATCAGCGAGCAGGTCTCCACCGTCGTGAAACGGCGGGAGCAGTCGGGGCACTGGCGGCGGCGCCGGATCGACGTCCCGTCATCCGTGGTGCGACTGTCGACGACCCGGCTGTCGGGGTGCCTGCAGAAGGGGCAGTGCATGGCTCCCAACCCTCCTTCACAGCACGACTGAATAGCCTCTCGGGGTCCGTCAGAACCCTTCGAAGCAGTCACAAGCATAGGCGATGGCCGCACCCCCGACGGACGGGGGACCACAACTTCTGGGCGGCTGGAACAATCCAACCACTAGATCTTGGGTTTGGCCTCGCTTTCACCCCTGGCGCGTGTCGCGCGGCGCGGGCGAACCGCAGGCAGCGTACGGCCGAGCACGAGGGTACGGGAACCGCGCGGCCGCCAGGATCGCGGGCCGCACACCGTCGGACCCGGACAACAGCACAGAGGCCACCCGCACCGGCGACGCGAAGACCACCCCCGTGACGACACAGAGGCCACCCCGCGGCGACACGGAAGCCACCCCCCATGACACCGCGGAGTCGGCGACCGCTAGCGTAATAGTCCGAATTGCCGGTCGGCCCGAAGAGGCCGCACCGAACAGGTCCGCCCACTCCGGCCATCGCATACACCCAGCGGTGAACACACGACAGACTTTTATTCGTTTTTCACTCGAACGTGTGTTTGGCGCAACCTTTCGAAAGCTACTACCGTTGTCCAGCTAGGGAGACCATTCGAGAGGGGCCGACGTGACCACCACCACCGCAGACAGTGCCACCATCACTGCCCAGGACCGCTCCCAGAGCCGACTCGAGCCGGTGCATGCCATGAATGACTCAGTCACGAACACGGAGGGGCCCGAGCCCGTGCGCCCAGCGCGCTCGATGCCCGGCCGACCTCCAGGCATCCGGGCGGACAGCTCGGGGCTCACGGACCGGCAGCGGCGAGTGATCGAGGTGATCCGGGATTCCGTGCAGCGGCGGGGGTACCCGCCCTCGATGCGGGAGATCGGTCAGGCGGTGGGGCTGTCCAGCACGTCCTCGGTAGCCCACCAGCTGATGGCCCTGGAGCGCAAGGGGTTCCTCCGCCGCGACCCCCATCGCCCCCGGGCGTACGAGGTCCGCGGTTCGGACCAGCCCAGCTCGCAGCCCACCGACACCACGGGAAAGCCCGCAGCGTCGTATGTGCCGCTCGTCGGCCGGATCGCAGCCGGTGGCCCCATCCTCGCGGAGGAATCGGTCGAGGATGTCTTCCCGCTCCCCCGCCAGTTGGTCGGCGACGGTGAGCTGTTCGTGCTCAAGGTCGTCGGTGACTCGATGATCGAGGCAGCGATCTGTGACGGCGACTGGGTCACGGTGCGCCGCCAGCCCGTCGCGGAGAACGGCGACATCGTGGCGGCCATGCTGGACGGCGAGGCCACGGTGAAGCGCTTCAAGCGGGAGGACGGCCATGTATGGCTGCTCCCGCACAACTCCGCGTACCAGCCGATCCCGGGCGACGAGGCAACGATTCTCGGCAAGGTGGTGGCCGTGCTGCGGCGGGTGTGAAGACTCGCCGGTTCCGACCGGGCCCCGGGATCCACTGCGCCGATCCCGGGGCCTGCCCGTGCCCGCAGGCACCGGGCGGCGCTACTGGCCGTTGGCCTTGGCCGCCGCGTCGATGGCCGCGAGTGAGCGGCGTGCCTGGTTGCGGTCGGTTGTGAACCAGAAGTCCGGCAGCGAGGCCCGCAGATAGCTGCCGTACCTGGCGTTGGCCAGCCGCGGATCAAGTACCGCGACCACTCCCTTGTCGCCCGTGGCCCGTACGAGACGGCCGGCGCCCTGAGCCATCAGCAGCGCGGCATGCGTGGCCGCGACAGCCATGAATCCATTGCCTCCCGCCTCCTCGACCGCCTTCTGGCGTGCGCTCATCAGCGGATCGTCCGGCCGCGGAAACGGGATCCTGTCCATGACCACCAGTTGGCAGCTGGCCCCGGGCACATCGACGCCCTGCCAGAGCGACAGCGTGCCGAACAGGCAGGTCTCTGGATCCGCGGCGAAGTTCTTGATCAGCTCTCCCAGCGTTTCCTCGCCCTGAAGCAGGATCGGCTTGTCGAGTCGGCCCCGCAGCTCCTCGGCGGCTCCCTGGGCCGCCCTCATGGACGAGAACAGCCCGAGAGTGCGCCCGCCCGCCGCCTCCACCAGTTCGGCGAGCTCATCCAGCATGTCGGTCCGGGAACCCTCGCGGCCCGGCGTGGCCAGATGCCTGGCCACGTACAGGATTCCCTGCTTCGGGTAGTCGAACGGCGATCCGACGTCGAGTCCCTTCCACTGCGGAATGTCCTCGCCCACCGTCCCTTCGGGAGCGAGTCCGAGTGACGCGCCCACCCCGTTGAAATCTCCGCCGAGCTTGAGCGTGGCCGAGGTGAGGACGACGGAACGGTCGGCGAAGAGTTTCTCGCGCAGAAGTCCGGAGACGGAGAGCGGCGCGACCCGCAGCGAAGCGCCGAAGCGGTCATGACGCTCGTACCAGACGACGTCGTACTCGGAGCCCTGGGTGATGCGCTCCGCGACACCGTGGATCGTCTCCACCGATGCGAGCGCCTGCTTGCGGACGGCGTCCTCGTCCTGCACGGACTTGTCACGGGTGGAGCCCAGGGCCGAGATCACCGTGCGCGCCGCGTCGCGGAGCGCCAGCAGTGCGTAGCCGAGATCCTCGGGGACCTCTTCCAGACGGCCCGGGAGTGCCAGCTCCATCACTCGCTCGAAGCCCTCCGACGCCGTCTGCAGGGCGTCGGCCGCCTTCTCGTTGACGAGCTTCGCCGCTCGTCGCACCGCGCGGTTGACCTGGCCGGGAGTGAGCTCGCCGGTGGCCACTCCCGTGACCCTGGAGACCAGCTCATGAGCCTCGTCGACGATCAGTACCTCATGCTGCGGGAGCACCGGAGCGCCCTCGATGGCGTCGATGGCGAGGAGGGCGTGGTTGGTGACGACGACATCGGCGAGCTTGGCCCGCTCACGGGCCTGCTCGGCGAAGCACTCCGCGCCGTACGCGCACTTGCTCGCGCCCAGGCACTCGCGCGAGGACACGGAGACCTGCGCCCAGGCCCGGTCGGACACACCGGGAGTGAGGTCGTCGCGATCGCCCGTCTCGGTCTCGTCCGACCAGTCCCGCAGCCGCAGCAGATCCTGGCCGAGTTTGCTCGACGGTGCCGCCGCCTCGAACGGGTCGAAAAGTCCCTCCTCCTCGTCCTGCGGCACTCCTTCGTGGAGCCGGTGCAGACAGAGGTAGTTCGAACGGCCCTTGAGCATGGCGAACTGGGGGCGCCGGCGCAGCAGCGGATGCAGCGCGTCGACCGTACGCGGAAGGTCGCGCTCCACAAGCTGGCGCTGGAGCGCCAGGGTCGCCGTCGCCACCACGACCCGCTCCCCGTGTGCCAGGGCGGGAACCATGTAGCCGAGGGATTTGCCCGTGCCGGTACCGGCTTGGACGAGCAGATGGGCTTGGTCGTCGACAGCCTCGGCCACAGCCTCGGCCATGGCGGCCTGGCCGGGCCGTTCCGTACCGCCGACGGCGGTCACGGCGGCGTGGAGGAGCTCGGAGAGGGATGGCTTCGTCATAGCCCGACCACCCTACGGGGCACCACTGACAACGGCGATCACTCCCGGACTCAGGCGGAGGAATGGAGCGGGTTGGGAACGGTCCCGTGGATGGCGGCGTGCGGGCGCCGCGGGCGGTCCCGGTACCCGTCCACGTGCAGGCGGTTGCGGTTCAGACACAGGCGCTCGATGCGTGGTGTCAGCATGTCGAACATCTCGAACCGGTCCTTCAGTTCCGGAAAGCGGGCGTGGTAGCGCAGGACCTCGGCCCGTACGAGTGACCAGAAACCGGCCTCCGGAACTCCCAGCTGCTCCTCGCACAGCGGGGACAGGAAACGGAAGACGCCGACGAACAGCCCGGCGTGGATGAACTGGGTGAGGAAAGAGGGCTCCTCGGCGAGCAGGATGCGGCGCACGTCCTCCGGCATCGAATCGTGCTCCGGCAGCCGCTGGGCGCTGACGTTCACATCGTCGACGAAGTCCTTGATCGCCAGCCGCACCGGAACGTCCTGGTCGTCGAAGACGACGATGGCGTTCTCGCCGTGCGGGGAGAACACGGTGCCGTAGCGGTAGAGGAAGTGCAGCAGCGGCGGGATCAGCGCGGCGAAGAGCCGGGTCAGCCATGCGGTGGGCGTCAGCCCCGAGCGCGCGACGAGCTCGGCCGTGAAGGCGCGTCCCTGCGGATCGGTGTGGAGCAGGGAGGCGAGAGTCCGGGCCCGTTCGCCCGGCGCGAGCCGGGGCTGGAGGGGTTCTCGCCAGATCGCGCCGAGGATCTCCTTGAACTGGTACGGAGTCTCCGGGAGGTGGTCGTAGAGCGGATGCTCGACGGTCACGGACGCCACCTCACCGAGCAGGATGACCCCACAGGTGTCGCGCAGAAACGTGTCCCGGTCGCACAGTCCCTGGACCCAGGCGGTGACGGCGGGGGCGGCGAGCGTGCGCTCGGTCGGCAGCCCGCGCCAGACAAGCGTGTTGAGGATCGACAGGGGCAGTTTGACCGTGTGGCGGTCGAGGCGGGCCACATTGGCGAACGTGCGGATGGACTGCTGCGGCAGCCGGAGGTCGGCGTCGGAGTGGAGCGGAACGATGTCGCCGGCGGCGATGGCCGGGGCGAAGACCGGAACAATCCATTCGTCCCATTGCCAGGGGTGCACGGGAAGGCAGAGGTAACCGCCGGGATCGAGGTCGCGGGCGCGGAGCACTGCGGCGAAGGATGCGCGGACCGACGGGTCGAGCTCCTTCGCGTACAACTGCTCGGGGGTGGCCAGGGCGGCCACCCCGCGGTAGGCGGCGATCCGGGTGGAGACGGCGATCCAGGGCAGCCTGACCGGCTTGCGGGCCTCGGGGGTGTAGCGGGAGGCGTCGGTGGCGGAGAAGCCGAGGCGTCCCTTGTTGGCGACGAGCCAGGGGTGGCCTGTCTGGTGCCCTTCCAGCTCGGCGTAGTCGAGATCGGCCAGCCGGGCGGCGGAAAGCGCGGTGTGGTCCAGCCTGGCGTCTGCCGCCAGGGTGGTGGTGATCTCTCGGATGAGGTGGCCCAGGGTGGCGCCGTCGATCCCGAGGAGTTCACGGGAGCGGGCGAGGAACCGCAGCGGGTCACGGAACGGGGTGGTTCCGGTGTCCGGGTCGGGTGCGGGCTCGTCGGGTGCGGCCTCGGTGGGTGCGGGCTCGGTGGGTGCGGGCTCGGCGGGGGTGCCCGGGACGATTCCCCGCGTCGACTCGGCGGGCGCGGCCTCGGCATGTACACCCGCGACGATTCCCCGCGTCGACTCGGCCGGCGCCTCCCGGGCGCTCCGGTGTGTCTCCCGAATCGAGTCGGGGGTGATGTGCCAGCTGCCGTACACGCCTCGCCGGGCGCGGAAGCTCAGGGTTCCGCCGTCGTCCAGCCCAAGGGCGTACGTCTCGTCCCCGTCGGCCCCCCGGACCGGCTCGATGACCTCCTCGTAGGCGAATTCGCCGAGCATCTTCGCGAGCAGCCGGGCGGCGGCCGCGTCCCAGACGGTCCGGTTCAGTTCTGGTGTGCGGAGCAGGCCGGATGGCTCCGCTGAATCATGTGAATCGTGGCGCGCAGGATATTTCGGCACGGTGACTCCTCGGGATGGAACCAACGGGGTTGGAGCGGTGTGTGCGATGCAGGAGTTCGCTCATAGGTGGGCACGGTGGTTTCGGTCGCGGACCATGAGGGCGGCTCGTTTGTCGGGGAGTTCGACCTCCGCGGAGAAGCGGAAGCCTGCGCTGAGGAAGGCGGACACGGAGGGGGTGTTGCGCAGGTCGGGTTCCGCCACCACACGCGCGCACAGGGGACGGTTGTCGAGCACGAGGTCGGAGACCGCGCGGAGCAGGGTCGTACCGACCCCGCGTCCGCGGTCGTTCACTCCACCGATGAGAAGGTGGATTCCGGTGTCGTGCGGTCGCGCGGGGTAGTGACGCGCCAGCGGGTCGAGATCCGCGCGGTAGAGCTCCCAGTAGCTCATGGGTACGCCCGCCAGCACGCCGAGGCAGGGGACGCTGCGTCCGTCACCGTCGAGTTGGGGGCGGAGGTGGTCGGCTGTGACGGTTTCGGGTCCGGCCAGTTCCCAGAATGCGGCGACTGCGGGGTCGTTCATCCAGCGGCTGATCGCCGTGACATCGCGTTCCAGTCGCACGGGGACGAGCTGGAACACTCCGGCCGGGGTGGTGACCGGGCCCCAGCCGGCCGGGTCGTCCAGGAGATCCGAGGCGACCCGCCTGCTCGTGACGGTCCGTGTTGTCGCGGCCGGCCCCGCGCCGTCCGGGTGGGACGACGCGGAGGTGTCCAGCGGCAGGGAAAAGGCCGGGGTGGCCGACGTGTCCTCTCCGAACAGGGCGAGGAGTTCTTCGGAGAGCGGCAGGTCCAGGGTGTCCTCGGCGCCCGTGTCGGCCTGGGGGGCGGACCCGGTACCGGCATCGGTGTGCGCATCGGCGGGAGCCACGGTGTCGCTCTCCTCTCGGCCGTTCAGCCGTTGGTCATGTTCCCTCAGGCACACAGGGGGTTGGCAATGGTGACGTAGACGGACTGGGTGTCGACAGGCCCGACGAGTTCGTCGAGTCCGTGCAGTCGGGTCAGCAGGTTGGCTTTGCACCGCAGCTGGGAGTGCTCCAGCAGGTGTGCGGGCAGCGGGGAGCCGAGCGCGGCGGCGGTGTGGAGGAACCGGCGGAACGCGGCGATGAGCAGCTGCTCGTCCGCGAGGCGCTGGGCACCGAAGGCTCCGATCAGGCCGAACACATTGTTGATGCCCAGGTAGTAGGCGAAGCGCTCGTCGGTGACCGCGTCGGAGACGAAGGTGTCGCTGGCCGAGCCGATGCCGGGGAGCCTGCGCTCCAGTGCCGCACGGTGCGACTCCCGGAAGTAGTAGCCCTGGTTGTCGCGGTACCGGCCGCCGACGGGCCAGCCGTGGTGATCGAGCAGCACGAGGGTGTTCTGCTGGTGGGCTTCGAGGGCCACGCCCGCGTGGGCATCGAGCCAGAGCACGGGGTGCACGACGCGGTCGAGGTAGCGCAGGAACCACTCGGTGGCCACCGCCGCCACCGCTCTGCCGGTGGCAGCGGCCAGGGAGATGACGATCTCGGCGAGGCGTGAGTGCATGCCCGTCCGGCCCGGCCAGGGGCGCGGGGCGGTGAGCGCGGCGATGCAGACCGCGTCGTCGTACGGCCCGAACGGGTTGTGGCGGAGCATCACGTCGAGACCTGCGACGGGGGTGCCGTCCGGGCTGTCGACGGCCAGCCAGGCGGGGTCGCGGACGATGTCGAACGCCGGGTGCACGGCGTGCCACTGCGCGGCGATCCCGCTGCGGAGCAGCCGGTGGACCTCCACCCCGCGGTGGAGTTCCTTGCGGAGATTCTCACGGCGGGAGTTGGTGATGCGGACGCCGAGGGAGAGCTTGAGCATGACCTCGGCACCGGGCCGGTGCACGGTACGGACGGAGGAGGTGGGGTGCCAGCGCTTGCCGTGCGGCCCGAGGTCGTGGAGGAGTCCGGCAGCGAGCAGGGCGGCGGCCTCGGGCCGGTGTCCGAGTTCGCGCGCCTGCCAGGGGTGGAGCGGAAGCGGTGCGGTGTCGTCGGGGAGCCGTAGTCCCTCGGCGTACGGGGTGATCAGTTCGGTGGCCGACACGGGACGGCCTCGATCGGTCCAGGCGGAGTCGGTGGCGAGCACGGACCGGTGGACGGCCATCCAGTGCAGCGGGAAGGAACCGTGCAACTCGGGTGAGTAGAGGCGGGCTTCGGAGTCGGAGAGGCCCTCTCTGCTCTTGGGCGTGGGGTGGAGCGGATGCCCGAGGAGAAGCGACTGCTCGGCGGTGAGGAAGAGATCCGCTTCG
This sequence comes from Streptomyces sp. NPDC058051, assembly GCF_042885475.1. Classification (NCBI taxonomy): domain Bacteria; kingdom Bacillati; phylum Actinomycetota; class Actinomycetes; order Kitasatosporales; family Streptomycetaceae; genus Streptomyces; species Streptomyces sp. NPDC058051. The sequence continues at coordinate 59,990 of NZ_JBHVRW010000020.1, read as the reverse complement.
GACGGAATACCGGGGTCGCGGCGCCGGTCGGCGATGAAGGCGGCTGTCCGCCGTACCGAGTCGGCGACCCGGGCCACCATGTCGGCACCCTCGTGGCCGTCGGCCTCTCGGTTCAGGAGAGCGGCGATCGTGACGGCGTCGGTGGGCGGCGCTCCTTCGGGCGCCCCCTCCAGGGTGGGCATCGCGAAGCGGTGCCAGCCGGTGGCGGACCAGTAGAGGACGGGGACGAGCAGAGCCGTTCCGGTGGCGGGGAGCGGGATGCGGAGGGTCTCGCCGTCGGGCTGGGACAGGTCGCTCTCCCGGACCCAGCAGCGGAGCAGGTTCTCGACGCCCGCCGTGTCGGCCGCCCGCAGCGGGTCCGGATGATCGAGGAGGTCGGCGGGTGCCGCGCAGGTGAGCGCGGCGTGCGAGAGGTGTCGTCCGTCGTGCGGCGCCGCCTTCTGGCGCGGCACGGTGGTCTGCTCGACGACGAGATTGCCGGTGAGCCCGGCCTGTCCTCGCTGAGGGGTGGGGGGAGGGCCGTCGGCCTGGGGCGCGGGGGTGGGGTTCACGGCGATCTTCCTTGCGATCGTGTCCGGGGTCAGCGGAGCGACCCGGTCGTGGTCCGGCGGTACGGCAGGCGCTCGGCGGCTGCCAGGGCGTCGGCGAGGCGGTCCACGACCGCTGTTGCCTGTTCGTCGGTGAGGGTGAGGGGCGGGAGGAGGCGTACGACGGTGGAGTGGCGCCCACCGAGTTCGACGATGAGTCCGCGGCGCAGGCACTCCTGTTGGACGGCATGCGCGAGGGCCGGGGCGGGTGGTGGCTCGGGACTGTCGCCCGGCGCGGCGGCCTCGGGGTCGACGAGCTCCACCCCGATCATCAGGCCCCGTCCGCGGACGTCCCCGATGGACGGGTGGTCCGTGGCCAGTGCCTGGAGGCGTGCGACGATCCGGGCGCCGAGCGTCGCGGCGCGCTCGGCGAGGTGGTTCTCCCGCACGAAGGCGAGCGTGGCCGCACCCGCGGCCATCGCCAGCTGGTTGCCCCGGAAGGTGCCGGCATGGGCGCCCGGCTGCCAAGTGTCGAGCCCGGAGCGGTAGACGATCACCGCGAGCGGGAGGGATCCGCCGATGGCCTTGGAGAGCACCATCACATCGGGCACGATCCCGCTGTGCTCGACCGCCCAGAAGGCACCGGTGCGGCCGACGCCCGTCTGGACCTCGTCGGCGATCAGGGGGACCGACCGGGCCGCGGTGATCTCGCGCATCCGGCGCATCCAGCCGTCGGGGGCGGGGTTCACGCCGCCTTCCCCCTGCACCGGTTCCAGGATCATCCCGGCGGGTGCGGGTGTCCCTCCCTTGGGGTCGTCCAGGAGGTTCTCGGTCCACCGGGCGGCGATCTCCGCGCCGCGCTCGCCGCCGACGCCGAAGGGGCAGCGGTAGTTCTGCGGGAAGGGCAGACGCGTCACCCGTACGTCCTCGGCGCCTCCCGATGCGGCAAGGGCTCCTGCCGTCATCCCGTGGTAGGCGCCGGTGAAGGCGAGGAGTCCGCTGCGGCCGGTCGCGGCCCGGACCAGTTTGAACGCCGCCTCGACGGCGTCCGTACCGGCAGGACCGCAGAACTGGATCCGGGCGTCGTCGGCGAACTGCCGCGGCAGGGTGGCGAACAGCTCCGTGGTGAAGGCGTCCTTGACCGGGGTGGCGAGGTCGAGCACATGCAGCGGAGCACCCGAGTCGATCACCTTCTTGATCGCCTCCAGGACCACCGGATGGTTGTGCCCGAGCGCCAGGGTGCCCGCGCCGGAGAGACAGTCGAGATACCTCCGCCCGTCCGCGCCCTCGATGGTCATCCCACGGGCCCGTACGGGCACGATCGGCAGCGACCGCGCATAGGTACGGGCTGCGGATTCACGCAGCGACTGACGGCGCAGGATGCCCTCATGCACCGCCGGTGCTGCCACCGGAGCTGGTTCGGTCACGGCCACGGCTGTTGGTCCTCCCGCTGCAACAGTTGCGTTCCACGTCTGTACGCCGGCGCACGGACGAACTACGGGGATGAGCGCTGTCCTCGAAGTCCCTCGCACGTACCAACGACGCCGGACGCGAAGGATCACGGGTAAATCCGAAGATCCTTGCGGAGCCGGAACCGTGGCCCTGCCGCACGCCGTCCCCATCGGCACCGGCATAGTGGGGGCCGCACGGAGGGCTTGAGCAACTGTCCGGATGCCCAAAGGGTGTTCGAATCAGGTCGCTCGGAGCACTTCGGAAGTTCGGAAGTGCAGTACGCAAGTGTTGAGTTACGAAGTCCCAGGGGGATCACCAGATGCGTCTCATTCGACCTGTTCTCAGCGCACGTCAGGGGAGCGCACGTCGCACACGCTCCTCGACGTTCGCCGTGGCCGCGGTCACCGCGGTTCTCGCGCTCACCGCCACTGCCTGCGGTCCGGAAGAGGACAACGCCAGTGACAAGCCGAGCAGTTCCGCCGGTCAGTCCTCGGACGGCAAGATCACCATTCCGGACGATCTGAAGGATCGGCTCAAGGAACACGGCATCGACCTCGACCAGTGGAAGAACGGCGAGTGGAAGAACTGGGACAAGGACACCTGGCTGCGTGAGGCCAAGGACTTCGTCAACCCGATCATCGAGGACCTCTGGGATCCGGACCGGATGCGGGATGCCGACAAGTCGCCCGAGAAGCCGGTCGACAACGACATCTCGGGTGACGTGGGCGTGACGGACCCGACGCCCGCGCCGGTCAAGGCCGCCGATGTCCAAACGCCGTACCACGCCAATGCCGCGGAGTCCGGGAAGTTGCTCTTCGACAGCCCCGAGGGCTCCATGGTCTGCTCCGCGACCGTGGTGAAGGACCCGGCGCACCCCGGGAAGTCCAACCTGGTGTGGACCGCCGGACACTGCGTGCACGCGGGCAAGAAGGGCGGCTGGTACCGCAACATCGCCTTCGTACCGTCGTACAACAACAGCGGTCTGTCGACGGCCGAGCTGGAGAAGGCGACCAAGCAGGAGATCGCGCCCTACGGAGTGTGGTGGGGCCAGTGGGCGCAGACGTCCGACCAGTGGATCTCCCAGGGCGCCTCGGTCGGCGGGCAGGGCGCCCCGTACGACTTCGCGGTGCTGCACGTCACGCCGGAGAAGGGATCGACGGGCAAGTCCCTGGAGGAGACGGTGGGCTCCGCGCTGCCGGTCGACTTCAACGCCCCGGCCGTGCCGCAGATCGACAGCATGACGGCCACCGGCTTCCCGGCCGCTCCGCCGTACGACGGCCAGAAGGCCTTCCAGTGCGCGGACAAGCCCGGCCGGCTCTCGCTGACCTCTCAGGACCCGACGATGTACCGCATCGGCTGCACCATGACCGGCGGTGCCTCCGGTGGCGGATGGGTCGCGAAGGGCCAGGACGGCAAGCCCGCGCTGGTCTCGAACACCTCCATCGGCCCGGTGACCGCCGGCTGGCTGGCCGGGCCGCGCTTCGGCAAGGAGGCCAAGGGCGTCTACGAGTCGGTCAGCAAGAAGTACGCGGGCCAGTGACGACAGACCGTCATACCGGTCCGGCCTGAGCAAGGGTGACGGGATCTCAGGGGCCCGCGGCGCGGCAACCGCCCGTCGGGGGCCCCTTGCTGTCGCATCCCGGCCCGGCCTCTCCACGGTGCGCCAGGCGCGTGGCGCAGGGCAGGGCCGGCACCGTCATAGGGTGGGCCTGCGTCGTCGGTGGTCACTGGTCCAGCCACCACCGCATGACAGGCTCATGCCACTTTCAGAGCATCCAGAGAGCTTTCAGACAATCCAGGGGGAATTCTTTCCATGCGATCGATACGTCCGCTGCTCGCCGCGACCGGACTGGCCGCCGCGCTCGCGCTGACGGCCACAGCCTGCGGCCCGAGCGAGGACAGCGCGGCCGACAAGCCCGCGGCCACCGACTCCACGGGCGACGAGAGCGCCGGTTCCCTGTCCGACGGTCTGGCCGAGACGCTGAAGAAGCACGGAGTCGACCCGGAGAAGTGGAAGAACGGCGCGTGGAAGGACTGGGACAAGGACACCTGGCTGCGTGAGGCCAAGGACTTCGTCAACCCGGTCATCGAGGGGCTGTGGAAGCCCGACCGGATGAAGTCGGCCGAGGATCCGGCGAAGACCATGGCCGCCGGCGACGTCTCCGGCGACCAGGGCGTCACCGACCCGGAGCCCGCCCCGGTCCAGGCGGAACGCGAGAAGACGCCGTACCACAACTACGCGGCCCCGGTCGGCAAGGTGTTCTTCGACTCCCCCGAGGGCTCCATGGTCTGCTCGGGCACGGTCGTCAAGGACCCGGAGAACCCTGGCAAGTCCAACCTCGTGTGGACCGCCGGACACTGCGTGCACGCCGGTTCGAAGGGCGGCTGGTACCGCAACATCATCTTCGTGCCCGCGTACAACGACAAGGGCAAGTCGGCCGCCGCGCTGAAGAACGCGCAGCCGCAGGAGATCGCTCCGTACGGCTCGTACTGGGCCGACTGGGCCACGACGTCCGGTGAATGGCTCGCCGACGGTGGTCCCACTGGAGCCGAGGGCGCCCCCTACGACTACGCGGTCCTGCACGTGAAGCCCGAGAAGGGCACCAAGTCCCTTGAGGAGACCGTGGGCAACGCCCTGACGGTCGACTTCGACGCCCCCGAGATCGCGAAGATCAGCGCCATGGGCGCCTGGGGCTACCCCGCCGCACCGCCGTACAACGGTCTGATCATGCACAAGTGCGTCGACCGTCCCGGCAGGCTCTCCATCAGCCCGAGCAAGCCGTCGATGTACCGCATCGGCTGCACCATGACCGGCGGCTCGTCCGGGGGCGGATGGTTCAGCGAAGGCAGTGACGGCAAGCTCGTGCTGGTCTCCAACACCTCCATCGGCCCGGTGAATTGGGGCTGGCTCGCCGGCCCCCACCTCGGCCGGGGTGCGCAGGACGTCTTCACCGCGATGAGCGAGAAGTTCGCCGCCGAGTAGCGGCAACCGGTACGCCTGACGCTTGAGGGCCCGCTCCCCCCGGAAGCGGGCCCTCGGTCCGTGCAGCTCAGCCGCGGCGTGCCGCGGTCAGTGCGCCACGGGGACGAACGCGGAGAGGTCGGCCGCCAGTTCCTCGTGGACCCGCGCCTTGAGCAGGGTGCCCTCCGACGTGTGCTCCTCGGAGATCACCTCGCCCTCGGCGTGCACACGGGAGACCAGTCCGCCCCGGGTGTACGGGACGAGCGCCTCGATCTCCACCGAGGGCCGGGGCAGTTCGGTGTCGATGAGCGCGAGCAGCTCGTCGATACCGGCTCCGGTGCGCGCCGACACGGCGATCGCGTGCTTCTCGATACGCAACAGCCTCTGCAGCACCAGTGGATCGGCCGCGTCGGCCTTGTTGATCACCACGACCTCCGGCACGTCCACCGCGCCCACATCGCGGATCACCTCGCGCACCGCGGCGAGCTGTTCCTCCGGCACCGGATGGGAGCCGTCCACCACATGCAGGATCAGATCGGATTCACCGACCTCCTCCATGGTGGAGCGGAACGCCTCGACGAGGTGGTGCGGCAGGTGCCGCACAAAGCCGACGGTGTCGGCCAGGGTGTAGATCCGGCCGCTCGGCGTCTCGGCCCGGCGCACGGTCGGGTCCAGGGTGGCGAACAGGGCGTTCTCCACCAGGACGCCCGCACCGGTCAACCGGTTGAGCAGCGAGGACTTGCCCGCGTTGGTGTAGCCGGCGATGGCTACGGAGGGCACCTTGTTGCGCTTGCGCTCCTGGCGCTTGATCTCGCGGCCGGTCTTCATCTCCGCGATCTCCCGGCGCATCTTCGCCATCTTCTCGCGGATCCGGCGCCGGTCCGTCTCGATCTTGGTCTCACCGGGGCCGCGGGTCGCCATGCCGCCACCGCCGCTGGAACCGCCGCCGCCCATCTGGCGGGAGAGCGACTGGCCCCAGCCGCGCAGCCTGGGCAGCATGTACTGCATCTGTGCCAGCGACACCTGCGCCTTGCCCTCGCGGGACTTGGCGTGCTGGGCGAAGATGTCGAGGATCAGGGCGGTCCGGTCGACCACCTTGACCTTGACGACGTCCTCCAGGTGGATCAGCTGGCCGGGGCTCAGCTCACCGTCGCAGACGACGGTGTCGGCTCCTGATTCGAGGACCATGTCGCGCAGCTCAAGCGCCTTGCCCGAACCGATGTAGGTCGCCGGGTCCGGCTTGTCGCGGCGCTGGAAGACGGCGTCGAGCACCACGGCGCCCGCCGTCTCCGCGAGTGCGGCCAGCTCCGCGAGGGAATTCTCCGCGTCCTGCACGGTCCCCGATGTCCAGACACCGACCAGCACCACGCGCTCCAGGCGCAGCTGTCGGTACTCGACCTCGGTGACGTCCTCAAGCTCGGTGGAGAGTCCCGCGACACGGCGCAGCGCCGCCCGCTCGGAGCGGTCGAACTGCTCGCCGTCGCGCTCTCCGTCGATCTCGTGGCTCCAGGCGACGTCCTCTTCCATCAGGGCGTCGGCCCGAAGGCTCTCGGTGAGGCTGCCGGTGGCGTTCTCCGTAGCGCTCTGCGTGTCCTGTGCGTCCTGGGGAAGAGAAGAGGAGGTCATTGGATCCTTACGTCGATGGAATTCCGTTACATCAGTCACAACGCGTGACCTCTCCCGATGATTCCCTTGTCGGGAATCCGGTCCGGCCGCCGCGGCGACCCGTTGATAGTGGCATGGCCCGCCGGGCCCGTCACCGGGTTTATCGCCGTCCTGCCGACTCGGCACTGTGCCAGTCCGGGTGCCCCGGCATCGGCGGGGTCTTCGCTCCGTACAGCCAACCGTCGAAGAACGAGGTCAGGTCGCGGCCCGCGGTCTGTGAGGCCAGCCGCACGAAGTCCGCTGTGGTGGCGTTCGCGTCCCGGTGCTGCTTCACCCAGCTCCGCTCCAGCCGGTCGAACGCGTTCTCGCCGATCTCCTGGCGCAGCGCGTAGAGGACGAGTGCGCTGCCGTCGTACACCACCGGCCGGAAGAGGCTGAGCTTCTGTCCGGGTGCCGGAAGGTCGGGGCGGGCCGGCGGGCCGCCCGCGGCGCGCCAGCCGTCGGACTTGATGTATGCCTCACGCATCCGGCTTTCCACCGTGTGGTCGGAGTGCTCCTCGGCGTAGCGGGCCTCGTACCAGGTGGCGTGTCCTTCGTTGAGCCACAGGTCGGACCACTTCTGCGGGGAGACGCTGTCGCCGAACCATTGGTGGGCGAGTTCGTGCACCATGATCGATTCGATGTACCACTTGGGGTAGGCGGTGTTGGTGAACACGGACCGTTCGAAGAGGGAGAGCGTCTGGGTCTCCAGCTCGAAGCCCGTGTCGGTGGCGGCGACCAGCAGTCCGTAGGTCTCGAAGGGGTAGCGGCCGACCTGCTGCTCCATCCATTGCAGCTGACCGGGTGTCTTGGCGAGCCAGGGTTCCAGCCGCTTGCGGTCGGCGCTCGGCACCACGTCGCGCACGGGTAGTGCGTGCGGGCCGGTCCGTTCGAGAACGGCGGAGCGTCCGATGCTGACCTGGGCCAGCTCGGTGGCCATGGGGTGTTCGGTCCGGTAGGTCCAGGTGGTCCGGGCGCCGTGCCGGTCGGTGCCGGCCGGCAGCCCGTTGGCCACCACCGTGAAGTCCTTGGGCGCGGTGATCCGGAAGGTGAAGTACGCCTTGTCGGCAGGGTGGTCGTTGCTCGGGAAGACCCGGTGTGCGGCGTCGGCCTGGTTGGCCATGGCCAGTCCGTCGGCGGTGCGCAGCCAGCCGCCGGTGGCCCGGTCACCGCGCGGGTCGCTGGTGTGCCGGACGGTGATGCGGAGCGGCACTCCGGCGGGGAGCCGGCCGGGGGGCCGGATGACCAGGTCTTCGTCCGCCACGGCGAAGTCGGCGCGCAGTCCGTTGATTTCGACCGCGCTGACGGTGCCTCGGGTGAAGTCGAGGTTGATCCGGTCCAGCGGCTCGGTCGTCCGTGCGTCGATCGTGGTGACGGCGTCCAGCGGCTTGCTGTTGCTGCCGTGGTAGATCAGGCCGATGTCGTAGGAGAGGACGTCGTACCCCGGGTTGCCGAGATGCGGGAAGAGTGGGTCGCCGATACCGAGCGGCACGGGTGAGGGGAGGGCGGCGGCGACAAGGGCGGCCGATGCGGTGGCCAGCAGGGCGGCCCGCAGGCGGCGGGGGATGAACGGCATGGACTACCGCTACCAGCGTCTCCCGCCCGCGCAGGTGCGGCACGCGCCGCACCACTCGAACGAGATCGCTGTGGCAGATGGCGCCGCGCGGCGGGATCACACGGGGTCACGCGGTGGTGGCGGGATGCTGGGTGCGGCTCACGTCGTACACCCCGGGGACGTCACGCATCGCGCGCATCAGCGCCGGCAGTCCGGCGGCGTCGGGGAGCTGCACGGTGTAGGTGTGCCGGACCCGCTGTTCGCTGGGCGGTTCGACGGTGGCGGAGATGATCGCCGCGTCCGCCGTCGCGATCGCCTCGGTGAGATCGGCGAGCAACCGGGACCGTCCGAAGGACTCGGCGACCAGGGTGACCCGGCACCCTGTCTCGTCTCCCCAGCTTGCCGGGACGGTGGCCCGGCCGACGGACCGCATCCGGGCCACCGCGGGACACTCCTGCCGGTGCACGGTGACGGCCCCGCCGCGCACGACGAATCCGGTGACGGCGTCGGGGGGTACGGGGGTGCAGCAGCCCGCGAGTCGGACGGTGGCGTCCGGCCGGTCCACCACGGCGCTCAGGGCCGGGCCCACCGCCCCGGCGGGCCCGGAACCGTTGGCTTCCTGGGGCTGTGGTTCCCGCCGGGGCTCCGCGGGCCCGCCGCCGTGCGGGCCCCGGGCGTCCTCGGGATGGGCGTCCAGCCAGCCGGTGATGGCGATGCGGGCGGTGGGGGTGCGGGCGTGGTCGAGCCAGTCGGGCGAGGGCCCGGAGGCGGCGTCCTCGGCGAGCAGCGGCTGCACGGTGTCGCCGTCGCTCAGGACGGTGCCGAGGGTCGCCAGGCGGCCGTTGACGCGGGCGCCGATGCAGGTGTGCGCCTCGTCCCCGTACTGCGCGTAGGCGGCGTCGACGCAGCTGGCGCCGGCGGGGAGTCCGAGTGTGCCGCCGTCGGTGCGGAAGACCGTGATCTCGCGGTCCTCGGCGAGGTCGGCGCGGAGTGTGGTCCAGAAGGTGTCGGGATCCGGGGCGGACTGCTGCCATGCGAGAAGGCGGGAGAGCCAGCCCGGCCGGGTCGGGTCGGCGCGCTCTCCGTCCGCGGGTTCGGCCGACTGCGGTGCGGGGCCGCTGTCCGCGGTGTACGGATTGCCGAGGGCGATGACGCCCGCCTCGGCGACCTTGTGCATCCGATGGGTGCGGATGAGGACTTCGGCGACCGCCCCGTCGGGGCCCACGACCGCGGTGTGCAGGGACTGGTACAGGTTGAACTTGGGGGCGGCGATGAAGTCCTTGAACTCGGAGATCACCGGGGTGAAGCAGGTGTGCAGTTCGCCGAGCACGGCGTAGCAGTCGGCGTCCTCTCCGACGAGGACCAGCAGACGGCCGAAGTCGGTGCCGCGCAGTTCGCCGCGTTTGATCCTGACGCGGTGTACGGAGCCGTAGTGGCGCGGCCTGATGTGGACCTCCGCGGGCATGCCGGCCTCCCGCAGCACCGTCGCGACGTTCTCGGCCACGGCGGCGAGCGGATCCTGCGGGGCGGCGGCGCCGGAGGCGTCGGGGTGCGCGGAAGCGGCCGCGATCAGTGCGCGGGTGTGTTCGTACTCCTCGGGGTGGAGGATCGCGAAGACGAGGTCCTCCAGCTCGGTCTTGAGGGCCTGTACGCCGAGCCGTTCGGCCAGCGGGATCAGCACGTCGCGGGTGACCTTGGCGATCCTGGCCTGTTTCTCGGGGCGCATCACGCCGAGGGTGCGCATGTTGTGCAGCCGGTCGGCGAGCTTGATCGACATCACCCGGACGTCGTCCCCGGTGGCGACGAGCATCTTGCGGAAGGTCTCGGGTTCGGCCGCCGCTCCGTAGTCGACCTTTTCGAGTTTGGTGACGCCGTCGACGAGGTAGCAGACCTCTTTGCCGAACTGCTCGCGTACCTGATCGAGAGTCACCTCGGTGTCCTCGACGGTGTCGTGGAGCAGTGAGGCCGTGAGGGTCGTGGTCTCGGCGCCGAGTTCGGCGAGGATCAGCGTGACGGCGAGCGGGTGCGTGATGTACGGCTCGCCGCTCTTGCGCATCTGTCCGCGGTGCGACGACTCCGCGAGTACGTAGGCCCTGTGCAGGATGGAGAGGTCGGCGTCCGGGTGGTGGGCCCGGTGGGCCTCGGCCACATGACCGATCGCGTCGGGCAGCCGGTCGCGGGAGACGGGGCCGAGCAGCGCGACACGCCCGAGCCTGCGGAGATCGATCCGGGGGCGGCCCCGTCTGCGGATGGGAGCACCTGGGCTGGTGGCCTCTGCGCTCATGGGGGGCACCTCCGGCGACGTCGACCGGCGGTGGGGAGGTGCGGTCGCGCCTCCGGGCCGGTGCTTGATGCTACCGAGCCCACCACGTGGCGGAGTCCAGCTCTCGCTCAGCGTGAAACGGATCACCCATTCGAGCGAAGCTCCAGGTGCGCCGTTTCGAGCCAGGCGGAGTCGATCATGCCCTCGGCGACGATCACGGCGGCGCCGGTCATCTCGATCTCGCCGTCCGGCCGCTCGGTGATCACGAGGGTGCCACCGGGCAGATCCACCGTGTACGTGACCGGGGTGCCCGTCTCCGCAGGGTCGACGCCGTCCCTGCGGGCCGCGGCGACGGCCACGGCGCAGGCGCCCGTGCCGCAGGAGCGGGTCTCGCCCGAGCCGCGCTCATGGACTCGCATCGCGACATGGCGCGGTCCGCGCTCCACGACGAATTCGATGTTGACGCCGTCGGGGTAGACGGCTGCGGGACTGAACGGCGGTACGGAGAGCAGATCGCCGGCGTGCGCCAGGTCGTCGACGAAGGCGACCGCGTGCGGATTGCCCATGTTCACATTGCGGGCGCGCCAGCTGCGGCCGTCCAGGCTGACGGTGACGCCGTCCTCGGGGAGGAGTGCGCGCCCCATCGAGACCGTGATGTCGCCGTCCTTGGCCATGTGCACCTTCTTCACGCCGCCGCGGGTCGCGACGGCGAGGTCGCCCTCCTCGACGTGCCCGGCGCGCTGCAGGCAGCGGGCGAAGACCCGTACGCCGTTGCCGCACATCTCGGCGACGGAACCGTCGGCGTTGCGGTAGTCCATGAACCACTCGGCCTCGCCCGCCATGGCCCGGGCCTCCGGGTGCGCGGCGGAGCGTACGACGTGCAGAAGCCCGTCACCACCGATGCCGGCCCGGCGGTCGCACAGGCGCGCGACGAGGGAGGGGGGCAGGTCGACGGTGTTGTCCGGATCGGGAACGATCACGAAGTCGTTCTCGGTGCCGTGACCCTTGAGGAAGGCGATCTGCGAGGTGCTCACAGGGCAACTGTACGAGGCCGCGCCGACAGCGGGCGAAACCGGGCGCGTCGACGGAGCACCGGCCTGGCCGGGCATCGCATCGCGGCGGGGAGTGGGCATCGCACCGGCCGGAAGCCGGGCGCGCGCACGTCCGCATTGCCGCTCGGGCGTCAGCGGAGCCGCGCCACGCGCCAGACGGCCAGGGCGACCAGGGCCAGGCACACGACGGTGTACAGGGCGATCACGCGCCAGTCGGGCCTCTCGCCCGAACCCCGCTGCGGCAGCCCCGGCCAGGTGTAACCCACCCGTCGGGCGGCCATCATGCCCCAGCCCGCGGCGCAGCTGCTGATCAGCAGGCCCAGCATGGCCACCACCGCCCCGCCGTCGCCGAACTCGAAGGCCAGCGGGAACGCGAACATCAGCGACCCCACGGCGGCGAGCATGACGATCGGCGCGAGCTGCCAGATGCGCAGACGCCGGGCGGGCCGCAGTTCGACCTCGACCTCGGGGGCCACCTCGATCTCGTCGGGCCCGTCAGGACTCAGACGTCCCGCCCCGTCGAGCGGGGACTCCGGTGCGTCTTCTTCTGTGTCGCGAGGGCCGGCCTCCATCGCCACGCGCCCTCCCATACTCGGACTCCACTGGTCGATCGATGCTCGATGATGGCACGCTCCCGGGCGCCGAAATGACGGGCAGGGCGTCCCGATGCCATCACGTGATCAGGCTGTAACCGCTCGTTCGACCAACGCCAGCGCCAGGTGCGGGAGTTCCCCGCGGTGTTCCGCGGCGCCATTCAGCCAGTGGACGCGCGGGTCGCGGCGGAACCACGAGTCCTGACGGCGCGCGAATCGCTTGGTGGCACGTACGGTCTCGGCACGCGCCTCCTCCTCGGTGCACTCCCGCGCCAGCGCGGCGAGGACCTGCTGGTAGCCGAGCGCCCTGGAGGCCGTCCGTCCGTCGCGCAGGCCGTGCGCCTCCAGAGCCCGCACCTCGTCCACGAGTCCGGCCGCCCACATCCGGTCGACCCTCAGGGCGATGCGTTCGTCGAGTTCGGGCCGGGCCACGTCGACACCGATCTGGACCGTGTCGTACACCGCATCGTTACCGGGGAGGTTCGCGGTGAAGGGCCTGCCGGTGATCTCGATGACTTCGAGGGCCCTGACGATGCGGCGGCCGTTGCTCGGCAGGATGGCCCGGCCCGCTTCGGGGTCGGCGGCGGCGAGCCGGGCGTGCAGTGCCCCGGAGCCGCGCTCGACCAGCTCCTCCTCCAGCCTGGCCCGCACGCCGGGGTCCGTGCCGGGGAACTCCAGGGCGTCGATGGCGCCCTTCACATAGAGCCCGGATCCCCCGACCAGGATCGGGGAGCGGCCTGCGGCGAGCAGCCGGTCGATCTCGGCGCGGGCAAGCCGCTGGTACTCGGCGACGCTGGCGGTCTCGGTCACGTCCCAGATGTCCATGAGGTGGTGCGGAACGTTTCCGCGTTCGGAGACTGTCAGCTTCGCGGTGCCGATATCCATCCCCCGGTAGAGCTGCATGGAGTCGGCGTTGACCACTTCGCCGTCGAGCTGCTGGGCAAGGAATACCCCCAGATCGGACTTTCCGGCTGCGGTGGGACCGACGACGGTGATGACCCGCGGTGCGGGAGCTGAGCTTCTCACCGCCCCAGTCTCGCAAACCTCCGGCGCTCTTCCCGAACGAGTGAGGTGACCGGCGCCGAGCGGGAGTCGTTAGGCCCTCAGGCCGCAAGCACCCCGCCCCAGCCCCGGGGCGGCGCGAGGCGGGGAGCGACGCCGCGAGCGGCGCGGATCTTCGCCCGCACCAGTAGAATTCATAAGTGAATACGGGTGTTTTTTCACGGTTCGCCGTTCACCCTCCGGGGTGTCCGACGTGGCCGCACACAGCGGCTCCGGAAGGGACGCCCGACCACAGTCCCCCAGCAGGGAGGGTGCCCGATGGGCTTCCTGGACACGTTGAAGGCCAAACTGAGCCCCGCCAAGGACAAGGTGGGCGATCTCGCGCATCAGCACGGGGACAAGATCGACCAAGGTCTCGACAAGGCGGCACGGACGGTCGACCAAAAGACCAAGGGCAAGTACAGCGACAAGATCGAGTCCGGCACGAGAAAGGCCAAGGAAGCGGTCGAGCGCCTGTCCCACAAACACGAAGAAGGCGGTACCGAACACGACAAGGGCGGTACGCCGCCGGGCACGCCGCCCGCCGGCGGGACGCCGCCCGCCTCGTGAACGTCCACTGATCGGATCCGACGGACGGCCGTGGAGCGAGAACGCCGCACGGCCGTCATCCGTGTCTGTCCGGATCCGCGTCCGCCGTCCGTGTCCGTCCGGGCACGGCGGCACCGGGCGAGCGGTCAGGACCAGGCGGCGACCAGGTAGCCCACGCCGTACGGCGCGTCCTCGTACAGCAGTCGCCCGTCCAGGTCCGCGCCCTCGGCCGCACCCGCGAGCACCTGCCAGGGCGCCCGGCCCGCCGCTTTCAGTTCGTACGCCAGTGAGGCGTCCAGCGCGGTCAGCGCGTCGGGATCCGCCGCGCCCAGCGCGCGGGCGGCCGCCGCGTCGAAGGACTCGGCGCGGGCGTCCAGATAGCCGGGCGCCTTCACCGTGCGGCAGGCACTGCCGTCGCCCATCACCAGCAGCGCCACCCGCTCCGCCCTGGTGGACAGCTTCCGTCCGGTGTCCGTGCAGCGAGCGGTTTCGAGCGGCTCACCCACGCCGAGTGCTTCGACCGGCGTCTGCGCCCAGTGCGCGCCGGCGAGGAGCCATGCGCCGATGGCCAGCGACGGCGGGAGCGGACGGTCCACCGCCGTACCGCGGTCGCGCCCCAGTCGCACGCCGAGGTCGACGCCGAAGCCCCGGAACGAGCCCGTGGCCCCCTCGGGGTGCGGGCCGCGCCCCGACAGGTCCGCGGGGCCGACGACGATCAGCAGGTCCGGCCGGGCGGCGGCGAGCACGTCGAGGGCCTCGGCGCAGGCGTCCCGCAGGGTGTCGAGCTCGGGCGCGGCGCCCGCGGCGACCTCGGGGACGAGCAGGGGCGGACACGGGCAGACAGCGGCGGCGACAAGCATGGTGGGCAGCGTACTGCGTGCGCGCGATGCACCGGCGGGCCGCCGTCACCGTCGCCCCGCCGGTGTTCCGCCGTCGCCCTGCCGGTGTTCCGCCGTTGCCCCGCCGGTGTCCTGGCGGTGTCAGTCGCAGCCGCAGCCGGGGGCCGCACCGGCGGGCAGGGGCGCCGGGGCACCGATGCCCGGCAGTCCCAGCATCACTCCGGCGGGCTTGGCGGCCTCGGTGGCCGTGCGCTTCTCCCAGGCGTCCCCGGCCCTGGTCCGGCGCACGCCGACCGGGGCACCCTCGGCGAGGAGGTGGTGCGGGGCCGCGTAAGTGATCTCGACGGTCACCACGTCGCCCGGACGCACGTCCTCGTCCGGCTTGGTGAAGTGGACCAGACGGTTGTCGGGGGCGCGGCCGGAGAGGCGGTGGGTGGTGCCGTCCTTGCGGCCCTCGCCCTCCGCGACCATGATCTCCAGCGTGCGGCCGACCTGCTTCTTGTTCTCCTCCCAGGAGATCTCCTCCTGAAGGGCGGACAGGCGCATGTACCGCTCCTGGACGACCTCCTTGGGGATCTGTCCCTCCATCTCGGCGGCCGGGGTTCCGGGGCGCTTGGAGTACTGGAAGGTGAAGGCGTTCGCGAAGCGGGCCTCACGGACCGCGTGCAGGGTCTGCTCGAAGTCCTCATCGGTCTCGCCGGGGAAGCCCACGATGATGTCGGTGGAGATCGCGGCGTCCGGCATCGCGGCGCGCACCTTCTCGATGATGCCGAGGAAGCGCTCCTGCCGGTACGAACGGCGCATCGCCTTGAGGACCGTGTCCGAGCCGGACTGCATCGGCATGTGCAGCTGGGGCATCACATTGGGCGTCTCGGCCATCGCCGCGATCACGTCGTCCGTGAAGTCCCGGGGGTGCGGCGAGGTGAAACGGACCCGCTCCAGGCCCTCGATCTTCCCGCAGGCGCGCAGCAGTTTGGAGAAGGCCTCGCGGTCGCCGATGTCGGAGCCGTACGCGTTCACGTTCTGCCCGAGCAGGGTGATCTCCGAGACGCCTTCGGCGACCAGCGCCTCGATCTCGGCGAGGATGTCGCCGGTGCGCCGGTCCTTCTCCTTGCCCCGCAGCGCCGGGACGATGCAGAAGGTGCAGGTGTTGTTGCAGCCGACGGAGATGGAGACCCACGCCGCGTAGGCGGACTCGCGGCGCGTGGGCAGCGTGGAGGGGAATGCCTCCAGGGACTCGGCGATCTCGATCTGCGCCTCCTCCTGGATACGGGCGCGCTCCAGCAGCACCGGCAGCTTGCCGATGTTGTGCGTACCGAAGACGACGTCCACCCAGGGGGCACGCTCGACGATGGTGTCGCGGTCCTTCTGCGCCAGGCAGCCGCCGACGGCGATCTGCATGCCGGGCCGCTTCGTCTTCATCGGGGCGAGCCTGCCGAGATTGCCGTAGAGCTTGTTGTCGGCGTTCTCCCGGACCGCGCAGGTGTTGAAGACGACGACGTCGGCGTCGCCGTCGGAGCCCTCGGCGGCCCGTACGTACCCCGCGCCCTCCAGCAGCCCCGACAGCCGCTCGGAGTCATGGACGTTCATCTGGCACCCGTAGGTGCGCACCTCGTACGTCTTCAAACCGTCCACTACTCCACCAGCCACGTCGTTGCCGCTCACCCGTCCAGGGTAAGGGCTCCGGGCGGGCGGCCATGATGACCACCTCGCCGCCGGGCTCACGGCCCGGTGCCCGGGTGCGGGGCCACGGCCACGGGCCGCCGGAGCCCTGCCCTGGTCATCGCGGGGACGGGCTGGCAGGATCGCCGCCATGCTTCAGGCACTGTCCCGCATCGGCCGGCGACGCATCCTCCAGACGTGCGCCGCCCTCGTCGTCGTGCTGGGGCTGTTGCTGTGGTGGCTGCTGCCGCTCGGCGAACCCGCGCCGAGCGGCACGCTGACCTTCAGCACCGGCGTACGGAGCGGGGTCTACCACCGCTACGGGGAACGGCTCAAGGGGGACCTGGCCAAGGACCTGCCCCAGGTGTCGATACAGCTGCAGCCGAGTGAGGGCTCGCAGCAGAACATCGAGCGGGTGGCGACCGGTAAGGCCGACTTCACCATCGCCACCACCGACGCACTGGCCACCTATCTGCTCGGCGACAAGCCGGGAGCCGACCGGCTGCGGGGTTGCGTGCGGCTGTACGACGACTACATCCAGCTGATCGTGCCGAAGGATTCCGAGGTGCGGAAGGTCGCGGACCTGAACGGCAAGCACGTCGGGGTGGGGCAGCCGGGTTCGGGCGTACGACTGGTCGCCGACCGGCTGCTGACGGCCGCCGGTCTCGACCCGCTGAATGATGTGACGCCGGTTCCCGACGGCATCGACACCATGCCGGAGCAGTTGGAGAACGGTCGGCTCGACGCCTTCTTCTGGTCCGGCGGACTGCCCACCACCGCCGTCCAGGAACTGGCGGACCGGTTCGCGATCCGGGTGGTGCCGCTGGAGGCCGCGCTGGTCAAGAAGCTTCAGTCCGTGGGCGGGTCCGCCCGCTACTACCGGTCGGCCCTGATGCCCGCCGACGCCTACCACAACGCGCAGCAGGAGCAGGCGGTGCCGACCGTGGCGATCGCCAATGTGCTGGTGACCACGGACCGGATGGATCCGGCGATGACCGAGGCGTTCACCCGTACCGTGATCGACAGCCGGGACCGGATCGGGCGCGAGGTGCACGCGGCCCAGTTGGTGGATCTGCGTACGGCCATCTACACCGATCCGCTGCCGCTGCACGAAGGGGCCAGGCGCTACTACCGCTCGGTCAAGCCCTGATCGCCGCGCCGCTCCCCTGGCCGCCGCGCCGCTCTCCTGATCGCCGCGCCGCTCCCCTGGCCGCCGCGCCGCTCTCGTGGCCGCCGCGCTCAGCCCTGCGGGTTGTCGCGCGGCACCGAGACCGTCACTCGCAGCCCGTGCGGCTCATGGGCGGCATAGCCGAGGGTGCCGCCGCCCGCGGCCAGGAGGGCCTGGGAGATGGAGAGCCCGAGGCCGGAGCCCTGCACGTTCTGATGCTGGGCACTGCGCCAGAAGCGGTCGCCGACGCGCTCCCTCTCCTGCGGGGTGAGGCCGGGTCCGCGGTCGGCGACGACGACGGTGACGTCGTCGTGGCCGGAGGCGACCGCGACGAGGACTTCCTCTCCGGCGGGGGTGAACTTCAGGGCGTTGTCGATGACGGCGTCGAGGGCACTCGACAGGGCGATGGGATCCGCCCAGGCGGTCACGGCGGACGCACCCTCCACCCTGAGCCGCACTCCCTTCTCCTCGGCCACCGGCCGCCAGGACGCGATACGTTCCGCGGTGAGGGCGCCGATGTCCGTGAGCTTCAGGTCGGCCGCGGCGTGTTCGGCCAGCGCCAGGTCGAGCAGGTCGTCCAGAACCTGCCCGAGGCGCTTGCCCTCCGTGCGTACGGAGGCGATCTCCTCGTTGCCCTCGGGGAGTTCGAGTGCGAGGAGCTCGATCCGCAGCAGCAGCGCGGCCAGCGGGTTGCGCAGTTGGTGCGAGGCGTCGGCGACGAAGGCGCGCTGCTGCTCCAGCACGTCCTCGACGTTGTCCGCCATCTCGTTGAACGAGCGGGCCAGGCGCCTCAGTTCCGGCGGCCCTCCGGAGGCTGCGACCCGGGATCGCATCCGGCCGCTGGCGATGTCGTGGGTGGCCGCGTCCAGGGTCCGCACGGGCAGCAGGACCCAGCCGGTCAGCCGGATCGCGGCGCCGACCGCCACCAGCATCGCGATCGCTTCGCCGGCCGCGATGAGCAGCCAGCCCCGCAGCGTGCGCGCACGCATCTGGGCGGTGGGCGAGTCGATGACCACGACGGCCACGACATCACCGTCCCGTACGACGGGTGAGGCGACGACGACCCTGCCCTGCTGCCATGGCCAGACCTGCGACGGGTCGTGACTGCGTCGCCCCAGGAGCGCCTCCTTGAATGCCTCTCTCCCCTCCCCCTCGATCGGGAGCTGCCAGTGGGCCGGGGCCTTGGCCATGGCGCTGTCGTCCCGGTAGAGGACACCGGCGCGGATGCCGTACACCGATGCGTAGATGTCCAGTTCGCTCCGCAGGATGCGGCGGCGTTCCTCGTAGCCGGGGCTCCGCTCGGTGATGAACTGGGCGAGCGCGGCGAAGCGTGCCGCGTCGTCGATGCGGTCGATGACGACGCGTTGCTGCTGGGCGGCGGCGACGCTGACGGCCAGGGGGAAGCCGAGGGCGAGCAGCACGCTCGCCATGAGGATGATGAGCAGGGGAAGCAGCCGGGTGCGCACCTGGGTCGTACGCCTCTACGCGGACGGGGCGACGAGGCGGTAGCCGACCCCGCGCACCGTCTCGATCAGTGCCGGCAGCCGCAGTTTGGAGCGCAGGGACGCGACGTGCACTTCGAGCGTGCGTCCCGTTCCCTCCCAGCTCGTGCGCCATACCTCGCTGATGATCTGCTCCCGGCGGAAGACGACTCCGGGACGCTGGGCGAGCAGCGCGAGCAGGTCGAACTCCTTGCGGGTGAGCTGGACCTCCGCCCCGTCGACACTGACCCTGCGGGTCGGCAGCTCGATCTGGACGTGACCGAGGCGCAGGGCCGCGACCGGTGTGGACACGGTGTCCTCACCGGGCGACGTGCGCCGGCTGACGGCATGGATACGGGCAAGGAGCTCGCCGGTGTCGTACGGCTTGACCACGTAGTCGTCGGCCCCGAGGTTGAGGCCGTGGATCCGTGACCGCACGTCGGCACGCGCGGTCACCATGATCACCGGGGTGGAGGTGCGCTTGCGGATCTTCCCGCACACCTCGTAGCCGTCCTGGTCGGGCAGACCGAGGTCGAGCAGCACGACGCCGAAGGGCTCCGTGTCCTTCGGCAGCAGCGCTTGAAGTGCCTCCTCGCCGTTGCGCGCGTGGACGACCTGGAAGCCGTGCCGGGTGAGGATCGCGGAGAGGGCGGCGGCGACGTGGTTGTCGTCCTCGACGAGCAGCAGTCTCATGGGCCCCCTTGTCCGAAGGTGCGGCGCATCGGCCCTCCGCGGGTGCGGTGCCGGTACGCGACGGTGCGGTTTCTCGTACTCCCGTCGTCACTTCCCCGTCGCGGGGTGTTTCACGTCATGGCGTACCAGGGCATCCACTCCGATGACCGGTATGCCAGTCAAGGCCCGCCCACCGCATCGAGCCATCTGTTATGCACCCGGTACGCCCCGGGCGCCTCGCGCGCCGTCCCGTTCACGCGGAGTGTCCGGTTGCCGCCGGATCGTTATCCTCAATTCTCGCTCAGATGTAATGACGTTCGTCGCACTGCGTCACTAGGGTCCTTCCCAACCGAGGAGGACGGAGCAAGAAGCCGATGAGCGGAGTTTCAGTGACCAAGGGCGCCGAGGACGCCGCACCCGCGGCGGACGACCTTGTCGTCCTGAGCAACGTCAACAAGCACTTCGGCGCGCTGCATGTGCTCCAGGACATCGACCTGACCATCGCCCGTGGCGAGGTCGTGGTCGTCATCGGGCCCTCCGGGTCCGGGAAGTCCACGCTGTGCCGCACGATCAACCGCTTGGAGACGATCGACTCGGGTGCCATATCGATCGACGGCAAGCCGCTGCCCGAGGAGGGCAGGGAACTGGCCAGGCTGCGCGCCGATGTCGGCATGGTCTTCCAGTCGTTCAACCTCTTCGCCCACAAGACGGTGCTTGAGAACGTGATGCTGGGCCAGCTCAAGGTCCGCAAGACGGACAAGAAGGCCGCCGAGGAGAAGGCCCGTTCGCTGCTGGACCGGGTGGGCGTGGCGACGCAGGCCGACAAGTACCCGGCCCAGCTCTCCGGCGGTCAGCAGCAACGCGTGGCGATCGCACGGGCGTTGGCGATGGACCCGAAGGTCATCCTCTTCGACGAGCCGACGTCGGCGCTCGACCCGGAGATGATCAACGAGGTGCTGGAGGTCATGCAGCAGCTCGCCCGGGACGGCATGACGATGGTCGTCGTCACGCACGAGATGGGCTTCGCGCGCTCGGCGGCGAACCGTGTCGTCTTCATGGCGGACGGAAAGATCGTCGAAGAGGCCACACCCGACCAGTTCTTCAGCAACCCGCGCAGTGACCGGGCCAAGGACTTCCTGTCGAAGATCCTTCACCACTGATCGGCCCTTCACCAGCGGCACCCGCACCGGCTGATCACTCACATCGCGTCAACTCAAGGGAATACCACCATGCAGCTTCGTAAGGTCACCGCCGCCTCGGCCGCCGTGCTCGCGCTCGCCCTGACCGCCACCGCCTGCGGTTCCGACGACAAGGACAGCGGGTCGAGCGGTTCCAGCGGCAGCAAGAAGATCACCATCGGCATCAAGATCGACCAGCCCGGCATCGGTCTGAAGACCCCGGACGGCACGTACGCCGGCTTCGACGTCGATGTCGCCACGTACGTCGCCAAGGAACTCGGCTACGACGCCAAGGACATCAACTTCAAGGAGACCAAGAGCGCCGACCGTGAGACGGCGATCGAGCGCGGTGACGTGAAGTTCATCGCCGCCTCCTACTCGATCAACGACGAGCGGCTGCAGAAGGTCGACTTCGCGGGCCCGTACCTGCTGGCGCACCAGGACATCCTGGTCCGTGCCGACGACGACTCGATCAAGTCGCCGGAGGACCTGAACAGCAAGAAGCTGTGTTCGGTCACCGGCTCGACCTCGGCGCAGAACGTCAAGGACAAGCTGGCTCCGAAGGCTCAGCTCCAGGAGTACGGCGGCTACTCGGAGTGCCTGACCGGCCTGGAGAACAAGGTCGTCGACGCGCTGACCACCGACGACTCGATCCTGGCCGGTTACGCGGCGCAGAAGGAGTTCCAGGGCAAGTTCAAGCTGGCCGGCTTCAAGATGACCAACGAGAACTACGGCATCGGCCTGAAGAAGGGCGACGCCGACCTCAAGAAGAAGATCGACGACGCGCTCACCAAGATGGTCTCGGACGGTTCCTGGGACAAGGCCGTGCAGGCCAACTTCGGTCCGGCGAACTACAAGAACGACCCCGCCCCGAAGATCGGCAACATCGTCAAGTGAAGCAGGGTTGACCGGGCGCGCCGTCCGTGAACGGCGGCGCGCCGTGCCCTCCTACACGCGGAAGCGCGGGAGATCGTGTTCGACTTTCTTGAAGGTTACGACCTGCTGGGGGCCTTCTGGGTGACGGTGCAGCTCACCGTCTACTCTGCCCTCGGCTCCCTCATATGGGGAACGCTGCTGGCCGGCATGAAGGTCAGCCCGGTCCCCTTGATGCGCGGCTTCGCCACCGCCTATGTGAACGTGGTCCGGAACATTCCGCTGACCGTGATCATCGTGTTCTCGTCGCTGGGTCTTTTCCAGACCCTGAGCATCAGCCTCGGCGCCAGCGATTTCAAGGACATCAACTTCCGGCTCGCGGTGCTCGCCCTGACCGCCTACACCGCCGCCTTCGTGTGCGAGGCACTGCGCTCGGGCATCAACACGGTGCCGGTCGGTCAGGCGGAGGCGGCGCGTGCGCTCGGGCTGAGCTTCACGCAGGTACTGCGGCTGATCGTGCTCCCCCAGGCGTTCCGCGCGGTGGTCAATCCGCTGTCCAACGTGCTGATCGCACTGACGAAGAACACCACGGTCGCCTCCGCGATCGGGGTCGCCGAAGCCTCGTACCTGATGAAGGGCATGATCGAGGCCGAGGCCCAGCTGCTCCTGATCTCCGCTGTCTTCGCCTTCGGCTTCGTCGTTCTGACCCTCCCGACCGGCCTGATCCTCGGCTGGGTGAGCAAGAAGGTGGCGGTGAAGCGATGACTTCCGTCCTCTACGACGCCCAGGGACCGCGCGCCAAGCAGCGCAACATCCTGTACACGGTGCTGTTCGTGCTGTGCGCCGCAGCAGTGGTGTGGTGGGTGTACGACAGCCTCGCGGAGAAGCACCAGCTCGACTGGATCAAGTGGAAGCCCTTCTTCACCAGCTCCCAGCCCTGGGAGACCTACATCTGGCCGGGCCTCCAGAACACGCTCAAGGCGGCGTTCTTCGCCCTGATCATCGCGCTGCCGCTCGGCGCCCTGTTCGGGATCGGCAGGCTCTCGGACCACCGCTGGGTGCGGGTTCCGTCCGGTGTGGTCGTGGAGTTCTTCCGCGCCATCCCGGTGCTGATCCTGATGATCACGGCGAACGCGGCGTACTCCGAGTACACGAACATCAGCACCGATACGCGCCCGTTGTACGCCGTGGTGACCGGCCTGGTCCTGTACAACGCCTCGGTGCTCGCCGAGATCGTGCGGGCCGGTATCCACTCCCTTCCGCAGGGCCAGACGGACGCGGCCAAGGCGATCGGCATGCGCAAGGGCCAGATCATGGTGTTCGTGCTGCTGCCGCAGGCGGTGACCGCGATGCTGCCCGCGATCGTCAGCCAGCTCGTCGTGATCGTGAAGGACACCGCGCTCGGTGGTGCGGTGCTGACCTTCCCCGAGCTGCTTGCGTCGGTCCGCCCGATGAGCGCGAACTACGGCGCGAACACCATCGCGTGCTTCACGATCGTCGCCGTGATCTACGTCGCCGTGAACTTCGCGCTCACGTCGTTCGCGAGCTGGCTGGAGCGACGGCTCCGGCGCACGAAGAAGGGCACGGGCGCGGTGGTGGGCGCCGCGCCCGGGGGCGGTCTGGAGACCATTGATGCTCCGGCGCTCAACGTGGAGGACGGAAGGGCTGTCTGACGGCTCGTCGAACGTGGTCCCGAGGGGCGGTGGCGGATGTGCCACCGCCCTTCGCCGCGTTCCGGTGGCGCTTGACGCAAGCACCGGCAGTAGGTTGCATACGTTCTGTGATCGCGCATCGAGCCCCCGCCGCCACACCGCCCCTGCCCCCGCCCCCTGCCTCCTTGTCGCGCCGTCTCCTTTGTTCGCCCACCTGTTCGTCCGTATCGTTCGGAGCGTCCGTATCGTTCGGAGCGTCTGGACCGGCCGGATCGCTCGCACTGTTCGGGCGGCTCGCGCTGTCAGGGTCGTCCGCGCTGTTCGGGGCGTCCGCACGGATCGGATCGCTCGCACGGATCGGATCGCTCGCGCTGTCCGGGCCGCTCGCGCTGTTCGGGGCATTCGGATCGCTCGCGTCCTTCACCCTGTCCGGATCGTTCGCACGGATCGGAGGAACCGCGTCGTGGACCCGGTGATCGTCGTCGGTGCCGGGCCGGTCGGCCTGGTGATGTCGCTCGCCCTCGCGGCACAGGGCGTCCCTTCCGTCCTCCTCGACGAGGATCCGACCAGGGACGAGACGCGTCCGGCCCGTACCGTGGTGCTGCGCGAGGACACCGCGGCCCTGGTGGAACGGCTCGGCTGCAAAGCACTCCGCCACGAGAGCATCCGGTGGTCCGGCTGGCGGTCCATGCGGCGGAGGCAACTGGTGCGCGAGCTCCCGCTCGGCGACGGCTCCCCCGGCACTGATCCGTTGCCGGCCCCCGTCCACCTGCCGCAGCACGCGCTGACGCGCGGGTTGCGGGACGCGGTGGCGGCGCAGGAACTGGTGCAGGTGGCGTCGTACGGCCGGATCGACACGCTGGAGCAGGATCCGACCGGTGTCACGGTGCACACCAGGGAGCCGAACGCGACCTGGTGGCGCGGGAGTTACCTGGTGGGCTGCGACGGCGCCAGATCCACGGTGCGCAAGCTTCTCGACATCCGTTTCCCCGGGCGTACGGCAGTGGAGCGGCATGCCGTCGCCGCACTGCGCACCGAGCTTCCCTGGCCCGGGCACGCCGTACTGCACCGGCTGCCGCCGTGGCGCACCGGCGGTGCCGAAGTGACCGCACGGCCACTGCCGGACGGAGCCTGGCGGCTGGACTGGCTGCTGCCGCCGCGCGGCGAGCTCGTCACCCCGGACGCCCTGATCACCCGGGTCCGGGACACCCTTGCGGGCTGGTGCGGCGAGACCCCGCCGTACGAACTGCTGGACACGGGCGTATACACGCTGCACCACCGGCTCGCCCTGCGCTGGCGGGTCGACCGGGCCTTCCTCGCCGGGGACGCCGCCCATCTGCTGGGCGCACTCGGCACCCAGGGGCTCGACGAGGGGCTGCGGGACGCCGAGAACCTGGCGTGGAAACTGGCCCAGGCCTGGCACCACGGCGCCTCCGACCTCCTGCTCGACAGCTACCAGGCGGAGCGCCGGGCCGCGGTCGCCGCACGGTTGCGCGCCGCGGACCAGTCGTTGCCGATACTCCGCGGCGGCGGGGGCCTGCGGACCCTGGTCCCGGGGAGCGCACGGGGGCACGACACGCTCCTCACCGACGGCCATCTGGGATGCGGTCCTCTCGGTGCGCCCCCTTCCTACTCGCACTCGCCCCTTGCGCCCCCACGCGCCGAGGCGCACACATCTGTGGGTACGCCCCCTGGTGCGCCGGTCACCGACGTGCGGGTGACGGCACCCGACGGCACAACCGTCCGGCTGCGCGAGCGGCTGAGGCAGGGGCATCTCCTGGTACTCCTGGTGGCGCCGGGTACGGGAGTGTGGGACCGGCGGCACTGGCTGACCGCGGGCGTCATGCCCCGCCTCGTCGCGGCTGTCGACGCGCTGCCGATGAAGGGCGAGCTGTTGGTGACCGAGAGCTATCCGGGGGCCTCGGCGCACACCGTGCTGCTCATCAGGCCGGACGGTCACCTGGTGGCGTCGTTCGGCGGGGTACTGCCCAGGGAGCTCTTCGCGGCGGCGGACGCGACGCGGGGCGGCGCGGCGCGCGCCTCCGCGCGATCCGACCGGACAGCGGACATCAATTGACCAGCGCAGGCGCACGTGGTGTACTCCGGAACATGACCGACACCGATGTGCGCCTGTGGCGGAGGGTCCATATGGACCTTGTCCGCTATGCGGGCTGCGTGTGTCGACCGTCCTTCTGAATCGCCTCTCCCCGCCGCGCCGTGCGCTCTGCCGTGCGGTCGTGCATCCGCGCGAACCCTCAGGACGGTCTCTGTGTCTGCCGCTTCGTCACCCTCTGTACGTATGCCCGCCCCAGCCCAGAATGCCTCTGGCGCCTCCGGTGCCTCCAGTGCTTCCGGCGCCTCTGGTGCTTCGGGCCCTACGGCTGCGGAACTGCTCGATTTCGTCCGCCGTGTCGCCGACGACGCCGAGATCATCGCCTCGCTCCCTCTCGATCCCGAAGGCCGCACCTGGGTCCAGCTCGAAGGACCGGGCGGCAGCGAGGCCTGGCTGATCGGCTGGCCACCGGGCACCGGCACCGGCTGGCACGACCACGCCGACTCGATCGGCGCCTTCACCACCGCGGCCGGTACGCTCACGGAGCTGTCGCTCGCCGCCCGGCTGCCCACCGACGGCTGGAAGACCCTCGAACTCACCGAAGGCATCGACCGTTCCCGGCAGTTGGCCACCGGCCAGGGCCGGGCTTTCGGCCGACACCACGTCCACGAGGTACTGAACGAATCCGGCACGGAGCACGCCGTCTCCGTCCATGCGTACTACCCGCCGCTCCCACAGATCCGGCGGTACAGCCGTATCGGTGCGGTGCTCCGTCTTGAGCAGGTGGAACGCCCGGAGGACTGGCAGTGAGCGACAGCCGTCGGCGTGGTACGGAAACGGTCGGGATCGACGCGCTGCTGGAGCGGGTCCGGTCCGGCTACGCCCGGGTCGGCCCGCAGGAGGCTGCGGCCGCCGCCGCGGACGGGGCGCTGCTCGTGGACATCCGCTACGCGGAACTGCGGGAGCGGGACGGGCTGATTCCGGGGGCGTTGGTCGTCGAGCGCAACGAGCTGGAGTGGCGGCTCGACCCGCAGGGAAGCCATCGGGCCCCGGAGGCCGTGAGCCACGATCTCCAGATCGTGGTGGTCTGCAACGAGGGCTACGCGTCCAGCCTCGCCGTCGCGTCCCTGCGGCAGCTGGGCCTGCACCGCGCGACCGACCTGATCGGCGGGTTCCAGGCGTGGCGCGCGGCAGGACTCCCGGTCGAAACCTGACAGGCAACGCCAGGACGGGGTATGCCCGGGACCTGCGGGCAGCGGGGCCGACGGGCGGCAGGTTCGGAGGGCAGCGGGGCCGGAAGGCAGCAGGCCCGGAGGGTGACGGGCCCGGAGGGTGACGGGCCCGGAGGGTGGCGCGGCCGGAGGCCCAGCCGAGACGGCGGCCAGGGATGACGGGCAGGGATGAGCGGCTCCGCTCGGGGACGACGGGACCGGGGTCGGCCAAGATCCGCGCAGCCGCGATCCGGTCCTGCCCCTACTGAACAGTCGGCACGGCTCCCCTGCTGATCCCGACGCGCGTGCGGGGCACACCCCGCACCCGTACCCCCGCACCCCCGCATGGTGCGTCCGTCTCTCTTCTGTGGTGGTTCGCCGTAGTCACGCCTGGTCCAAGGGGCGCGGCGTAGTCGCGTCTGGTGCAAGGGAGCGTCAGAGTCCGGGCCCAAAGCCGGAACGGGGCCAGAGTGCTCCCCCGTCACGCGGCACCCGCTTTCGCGCATGATGTCTCTGCCTTACGTCATGGCGTCTCTGCCCTTCGGACCTTCTCCGCCATGCACGGTCTCTCCGACCTGCGCGGGCTCTCCGACCTGCGCGGTCTCCCCGTGCGTCACGCAGCGATCCGTGCACACATGTCCGTGTAGGGCGGCGCACCTGCGTGTTCGTTCCAGGCTCACCCCAGCACGCCACTCATCGGCCCCCGATTCCGCCTCGGTTCCCCCCGATTCCGCCCCGACACACCCGAACGCCACGCTCCGGTGGAGCAATCCCCGTAACCGACGGACATTCGCCTCAACGCTTAGGACCGACGTGACGGAGATCTCGCACCCATGCCGACTTCCTCCCCCGCCCTCACTCCGGACCAGTTCGACGTGCACGCCGCTCGCCTCCATGACAGCGAGGCATGGCAGCAGATCGTCACGGGCTGGGAGCTCACCGCCCCTGACCCCTCGCTGCCTCCATCCCCCCGTACCGGGGTTCGGCTGCCCGACAGCCCCTCGGCCCCGGCCGACTGGCGCGACCTGCTGTCCGTACCCGTCGACCAGCTCATCGCCGACTCCGTCCGCGCCCTGCCGGCGACGGCGCCACGCGAACGGCCCCTTCCCGGGCGGCTTGGCGCGATCCTCCCCGACCGGCTCCATACCTGGAGGCGCATCGGGCAGCCCGAAGTGCGCCCCTCCACCCATCTCGCCTACGCCCGGCGGATCCTGACCGAGTGGGGCTGGCAGAACACCCCGTACCGCTTGCGCAATCTCCGCGGCGCACGGTGCGTCTGCGGCGCTCTCCTCACCGCGCATCGCCTGGGCTACGGCTCCCGCGACACCGTGGACCGAGCCGGCGCCTGGCTCATCTCCGAACTCCGCTCCCAGGGCTGGACCGGACTGATCGGCCCCTGGAACCGATACCCCGGGCGCACCGCCGCGGATGCGCTCGCCCTGATCGACGCCACCATCGCCCGAGCCGCTCACGCCGGGCAGTAATCGCCAGCACTCCCGCGCCCCACCCGGCACGGGTCGGCCCCGGTCAGAAGGGCTCGTCCAGGCCTTCCGTGTCCTCACCCTCGTCTTCGAGCGCGTGCCGCACCACGCGTAGCGCCATGCCTTCCCCGTATCCCTTCCGCGCGAGCATGCCCGCAAGGCGGCGCAGCCGCTTGTCCCGGTCCAGGCCGCGGGTGGAGCGCAACTTGCGCGCGACCAGTTCTCGGGCGGTCGCCTCCTCCTGCTCGGAGTCGAGTTGCCCCACGGCCTCGTCGATCACTGCGGAGTCCACCCCCTTGGTGCGCAGTTCCCGGACGAGAGCCCGGCGAGCCAGCCCTCGGCCGTGGTGCCGCGACTCCACCCAGGCGTCCGCGAACGCGGCATCGTCGATCAGCCCGACATCCTCGAAACGCGACAGCACTTCCTCGGCCGCCTCGTCCGGGATCTCCCGCTTGCGCAGGGCGTCCGCAAGCTGTTTCCGGGTGCGCGGTGTCCCGGTGAGCAGCCGCAGGCAGATGTTGCGCGCCTGCTCGACCGGGTCTCGCGGCTCCCCCTTCTCGGCCCTCGACGAGGAAGGGGAGCCGCTGCCCCTGGAGCGGGAGCGGGCTCGACCAGCCGCTCCCTCACCGAATCCGGCGTCCGAGCCTGTGCCACGACCGGGACCGGTCTCCGGCTCGTACGCGCCTTCGGACTCGGCCGGGTATCCGGAAGCGAATGCGGGGCCGGGGCCGACGCCATGATCAGCGGCACTGACCGGCCACTCCGTACGACGCGTCACGGCCTAGCTCTTGGCCGCCGCGGTCTTCGCCGGCTTGGCCTTGCCGGCCGGAGCGGGCACCGACTTCGCACTGTCGGCCGCAGCCGCAGCGCCGACCGCCACAGCCGCATCGGGCTCGGCGGCGTCAGCCCTGACACCGACGCCCAGCTTCTCAAGGATCTTCTTCTCGATCTCATTGGCGAGATCGGGGTTGTCCTTGAGGAAGTTGCGGGCGTTCTCCTTGCCCTGGCCGAGCTGGTCGCCCTCGTACGTGTACCAGGCGCCCGCCTTGCGGACGAAGCCGTGCTCCACGCCCATGTCGATCAGCCCGCCCTCGCGGCTGATGCCCTGGCCGTAGAGGATGTCGAACTCGGCCTGCTTGAAGGGCGGCGCGACCTTGTTCTTGACGACCTTGACGCGGGTGCGGTTGCCGACGGCCTCGGTACCGTCCTTCAGCGTCTCGATCCGGCGGATGTCGAGACGCACCGAGGCGTAGAACTTGAGGGCCCGGCCACCGGTCGTGGTCTCCGGTGAGCCGAACATCACACCGATCTTCTCGCGAAGCTGGTTGATGAAGATCGCGGTGGTCTTGGACTGGTTGAGCGCGCTGGTGATCTTGCGGAGTGCCTGGCTCATCAGGCGGGCCTGCAGACCCACATGCGAGTCGCCCATTTCGCCCTCGATCTCCGCGCGCGGCACGAGCGCCGCGACGGAGTCGATGACGATCAGGTCGAGGGCGCCGGAGCGGACCAGCATGTCCACGATTTCGAGGGCCTGCTCGCCGTTGTCCGGCTGGGACAGGATGAGGCTGTCGATGTCGACGCCGAGCTTCTTCGCGTACTCGGGGTCGAGGGCGTGCTCCGCGTCGATGAAGGCCACCGAGCCGCCGAGCTTCTGAGCGTTCGCCACCGCGTGCAGCGTCAGCGTCGTCTTACCGGAGGACTCCGGTCCGTACACCTCCACCACACGGCCGCGCGGCAGGCCGCCGACGCCGAGGGCCACGTCGAGGGCAGTCGACCCGGTGGGGATCACCTCGATGGGCTCGTTCGGCCGCTCGCCGAGACGCATCACCGCGCCCTTGCCGAATTGCCGTTCAATCTGTGCGAGTGCGGCGTCCAACGCCTTCTCGCGGTCGGTTCCTGCCATGGGTTCCACCCGATTTGCTTGAGTCGATCGCTTCACGTCAAAGACGCTAACCCCTGCCACTGACAATGGGCCTCGACGTCCTCCCGGCCTGTGGACAACTCCACGGTCGGGCCCGGGAAAACCCGGCCGGAATCCCATGAGAATGGATGTTCGATTTTCGTGTCAAGCACACCACGCCGGACCGGTCCGCACCCAGAGTAGCGCCGCGGCATCCCACTCGACGGAAGTCGAGATCGAGCGAGAATCACCCACTGAATCCCGTCTTACAGCGGCAAACCCGGCATGAAAAGTACCGCTGGTCGTCGGGGTGGCAGGGCGTCCGGCATCGCAGTTCAGCCTGGCGCGAGCAGAGTCCCCGCCGTGCGCGGGGCCGATGAACGGATCGGATCGCCCGAAATGGGCCCGCGCCGGTCAGGCGTTTTCCGGACGCTCCGAGGCTCCGCCCTGTCCGACGACCCGGCCCTCGTTGCCCTCGGCAGTCCGCCAGGACCGGCGCAGCCGCGTGAGCAGCGGCTCACCACGCTGTTGGCTGCGCCCCTGCATCCGCGGGTCGTCCGTCACGTCGTACCGCTTCACGTAGGCACCGAGGAATGCCTGGAGCGTGGCGACGGCCGGAATCGCGATCAGCGCACCCACGGCGCCCATGAGCGCCGTGCCCACGATGACCGATCCGAACGCGACCGCCGGATGGATGTCGACGGTCCTGGAGGTGAGCTTGGGCTGGAGCCCATAGTTTTCGAACTGCTGGTAGACCACGACGAATCCGAGCACCCACAGCGCGTACCAGGGGTCGACGGTGAACGCGATGAGCATGGGCAGGGCGCCGGCCAGATAGGTACCGATCGTGGGGATGAACTGGGAGACCAGCCCGACCCAGATGGCGAGCGCGGGGGCGTACGGAACGCCGAGGATCACCAGCAGGATGTAGTGCGCGATCCCGGAGATGAGCGCCATCAGACCGCGCGAGTAGAGATAGCCGCCGGTCTTGTCGACCGCGATCTCCCAGGCCCGCACCACCTCGGCCTGCTTGGCGGGCGGCAGCACGGAGCACAGGGCACGTCGCAGCCTGGGGCCGTCGGCGGCGAAGTAGAACGAGAACAGGAAGATCGTCAGGAGACGGAACAGTCCGCCGAGCACGGTGGTGGAGATGTCGAGCACTCCGGTCGCGCTGTTCTGGACGTACTTCTGCAGCCAGTCGGAGTGGAGCACGCTGTCCTGGACCTCGACGCGGGAGAGCTCGGTGTGGAAGTTCTGGTTGACCCAGTTGATCACCGAGTCCAGATACTTCGGGAAGCCCTCCACCATGTCGACGATCTGGCCCGCGAGCATCGAGCCGAGCAGTACGACGAAACCGGCCGTCGCTATCAGCACCACGAGGAAGACCAGGAAGGTGGCGAGGCCGCGACGCATGCCGCGCGCCGCCATCCGGCTCACCGCCGGCTCGATGGCGAGGGCCAGGAAGAACGCGATCAACACATTGATCAGCAGCCCGATGAGCTGGTCGAACGCCCAGCTGCCCAGCCGGAAACAGGCATAGAGCGCCAGGGCGAGCACCATGGCACGCGGCAGCCATGCGGGCATACGGACCGGCCCGCCGCCGGACGGCGGGGCGGGCTGGGTGGAGGGCGTCTGGGTCTGGGCTGTGTCGTCTGTCGGTGCCACGGCTCCAGTCTCGCCTACTGCCATGACAAACAGCCGCCTGCCCCGACAACATCACAGGTCCAACGGTTGGCACGCCGACCATCACGCTGGTCGGCGTGGTGTTGACGAGCCGACGGGCAGCGCTGGTAGGCGCGGCGTTGACGAACCGACGATCAGCGCTGGTCGGCGCGGTGTTGACGAACCGACGATCAGCGGTGGTCGGCGGGGATGCCGATTGCCGTACAGACAGCGCGCCAGACGTCCTTGGTCTCCCACCCCGCGTCCAGGGCCTGGTGCACCGTCTGCCCACCGAGTTCGGCCATCACATGATCGCGCGCGAAGGAATCGGCGTACCCCGCGCCGAAGTGGTCCGCCATCCGTTCCCAGAAAATCGTCAACCGCATGCCCCCAGTATCCCGCCCCTGAGAGTGCAGCCGGGCCGCTACGTCTTGTCGAGAGCGCTTACCGCCCTACGGTCGGTCCATGGCTGGAACCGGAACAAGTCCCCTCAACCGTGCCGAACAGTTCATCTGGCTCACGGCCCGAGTCCTAGAACAGCGGCGATTCGCCCATCACTTCCTGAAAGGAAGTGCGGAGGCCGTGGAGACCGCACTCGCCGCCTATCTGAACGAGGACGGCGGATACGGGCACGCGCTCGAACCCGATCTGCGCGGCCCCGTCAGTCAGCCACTGCACACCGCGCACGCACTCAATGTCCTCGACTCCATCAGCCGCTGCAGCGGGCTGCGGGTGGAGCGGATCTGCCGCTTCCTGACCGAGGTGTCCACCAAGGAAGGGGCACTGCCCGCGCTCCTGCCGTCACAGCGTGGCTATCCGGCCGCACCGTTCATCCCGATCGTCGACGACCCGCCCGCGGAGCTGTTGGCCACCGGCCCCGTGGTCGGTCTCCTGCACCGCAACGCGGTGTGGCATGCCTGGCTGTTCCGGGCCACCGACTTCTGCTGGGCGGCCGTCGACGCGCTGGACCGGTCGCATCCGTACGAGATCGAGGCGGCGCTCGCCTTTCTCGACGGCACCCCGGACAGGGCCCGGGCAGAAGCGGCGGCCGACCGGCTCGGTCGGCTCGTGCGGGAACAGCGGCTCGCCGTACTGGATCCGGAGCGGCGCGCGGAATACCCGGTGGCAGCCGGATACGCACCGGGCGAGCAGCATTTCCCGTACGATTACGCCCGTACACCCGATTCGCTCGCCCGCCGTTGGTTCACCGACGAGGAGCTGGCCCGCTCGCTCGATCACCTTGCGGCCCAGCAGCAGGCGGATGGCGGCTGGCCGGTGAACTGGCGGCACTGGGCGCCCGGGACGGCTCTGGAAGGGCGGCCCCTCGTGACGCTCAAGGCGCTTCTGACCCTGCGGGCCCATGGACGCAGCCTCGACTGACGGAGGCCAGGTGTCTAACCGAGGGCGCGTACTCCCGCTGTGACGATCACGGCGGCTCCCACGACCACGAGGAAGGGCGCGCGGAGGACCAGTGCGAGCGCCGCCGCCGCGAGCCCTGCGCCTCTGGCGTCCAGTGTCAGGTGCTGCCCGTCGCCGAACGTCTGCTGTGCGGTGAGCGCGGCCAGGAGCGCCACGGGCAGGAGCGCGGCGAGACGCTGCGTGAGCGGACGCTCCAGTACACCGGCGGGTACCAGCAGTCCGAGCAGTTTGGCGAGGTAGCAGCCGACGGCGGTCAGCGCGATGGCGATCCAGACGTTCACCGGTCCTCCTCCGTCGTGGCCGTGTCCCGGCTCGCTGTCGTCCGGCGTCCGCTCAGGAAGAGGACGGCGGGTGCGGCGAGCGCGGCCAGCAGGACGGGGACGCCGGCGGGCAGCACCGGCAGCAGGCCGAGTGCGAGCAGAACCGCGAGCGCGGCCGTGACGCGTTCCGTCGTGCTCTTCAGCATCGGCGCGAGGAGGGCGAGAAAGACCGCGGGCGATGCCGCGTCCAGCCCCCAGGCGTCGGTGTCGCCGAGCGCCTTCGCGCCGAGGGCCCCCAGCAGCGTGGTCAGGTTCCACAGGACGTAGAGGGTGAGTCCGGTGACGGCGAAACCGATCCGTGCGGCTCGCCGGGTGGGCTGCGGCAGCGTCACAGCGGTCGTCTCGTCGATCACCCACTGGGCGGCGAAGGGACGGAGCGCCCGTGGAAGGACGAGCAACTGGGACAGTCGCAGGCCGTAGAACGAGTTGCGTACGCCGAGGAAGAAGGCGCCGGCAGCCGCGGTGTACGGATTGCCGCCCGCCGCGAGAGCGCCCACGAGGGCGAACTGCGAGGCACCGGTGAAGACGGCGAGACTGAGCACGCAGGTCTGCAACAGGCTCAGGCCGGAGCCTGCCGAGGTCACGCCGAAGGCGAAACCGGAGAGTCCGACGGCTATACCGACACCGAGGGCATCGCGTACGACGGCCGCGTCGGTCTTCGCCCCGGCCATGTCCGACCCCATGGCGGGGACGGTCGTGCCGCCATGGGACACATCTCCCACATCGCCGTCGCCTTGTACAAGTTCTATCTTTTCTGCCACGAACAGCACGCTACGCGTGCCGGTCGGAACCGGTCTTGTACGTTCTTGCACGTTCGCGCTGGTACGCGCCGGGCGGCACCCCCACAATCCGGGTGAAGTGACGGTTGAGATGCGGCTGATCGGTGAAGCCGACCTCGACCGCCGCCTCCACAGGCGCCGTGCCCGCGTCGAGCATCCGGCGCGCGGCCCGTACCCGGGCGTCGGTGAGCCAGGCGTGCGGCGGCATCCCGTACTGCTTCTTGAAAGCCCTCAGCAGCGCGAACGGGCTGGTGCCGAGGTCCGCCGCCAGCGCCTCCAACGTGGGCGGCTCCGCCATCCTGCCCTCCAGCACCGCCCGTGCCCGCACGGCGGCGCGGGCACCCGCCGACCGGGGCGCGCGGGCGGGCAGCGCGCTGCCGTACAGGCTGATCAGCCGCGCGACCATCACCCGCAGCACGGTGTCCGCGGCGAGTGCGTTGCCCTCCTCGGCGGCTCGGTGGACCTCGCCGATCAGCCGTGCGACGTACGGGTTCATGACGCTGGACTCGGTGAATCCGACCGTGCCGCGCAGGTTCGTCGTCTCGGCGGCGATCTCGTTGATCACTTGCGCGGACGGGTACAACGTGGCGTACACCCACCCCTCGGGAGCCCCGGCGCGGGCGGTGTGCGGCACCTCCGGATTGATCATGACGACGGAGCCCGGGCCCGCGTGGACGGTGCCGCCGGGCAGCCCGACGTCCTCCACTCCACCGGTGACGGTGGCGAAGACATAGCCCTCGTGGCTGTGGCGCGGGAAGGCATGACGCACGTACCGGGCACGCAGCAGATCGAGATCGGGCAGCTCCGCGTACTGCCAGTGCCTCGCCCACTCCTCCGATCCGGACTCCGGTATGACCACCATGGACGAAATTCTCGCAGCTCCCGAGCATGGCCGCCGATGACGATCACAGCCGTGGGGAACGACGATCCCAGCCGTGAGGAACGGCGGGAAGACACTCCGGCAGGACGCCTGTCAGCGGCCGAGCCACGGCCACCGGCCCCTGCCCGCCACCGTCGATGTCAGTGGTGGGGTGCACGATGGGTGACATGGTCGGCTCTGCGCTCGAATCGTTCTCCCCTGCGACCCGCAGCTGGTTCGCAGGTGCTTTCAGCGCGCCCACCGCCGCGCAGGAGGGCGCCTGGCGCGCGATCGGCGAGGGGTCGGACGTGCTGGTCGTCGCCCCGACCGGCTCCGGCAAGACCCTGGCCGCGTTTCTTGCCGCGCTGGACGGGCTGGCGTCCGTCCCGCCGCCCGCCGAGGCGAAGAAGCGCTGTCGCGTGCTCTACGTGTCCCCCCTCAAGGCCCTCGCGGTCGATGTCGAGCGCAACCTGCGCTCACCGCTGACCGGCATCCGCCAGGAGTCGGTGCGCCTGGGGCTGCCGGAGCCCGAGGTCCGCGTGGCCATCCGCTCCGGTGACACCCCGCCCGCCGAGCGCCGTTCGATGGCGACCCGACCGCCGGACATTCTGATCACCACGCCCGAATCGCTGTTCCTGATGCTGACGTCATCGGCCCGGGAGGCGCTGTCCGGCGTCGAGACGGTGATTCTCGACGAGGTGCACGCCGTGGCGGGTACGAAGCGGGGCGCCCACCTCGCCCTGTCGCTGGAGCGCCTCGACGAACTGCTGCCGAGGCCGGCACGCCGGATCGGCCTGTCGGCCACGGTCCGTCCGGTCGACGAGGTGGCGCGCTTCCTCTCGCCCCGGCGGAAGGTCGAGATCGTCCAGCCGCCGTCCACCAAACGGTTCGATCTCTCGGTCGTCGTCCCGGTCGAGGACCTGGGCGAACTCGGCGGCTCCCCCGCCACCGATCCCGACCAGGCAGGCCAGGCGGACAAGCCGTCGATCTGGCCCCATGTCGAGGAGCGGATCGTCGATCTCATCCAGGATCACCGCTCCACCATCGTCTTCGCCAACTCCCGCCGCCTCGCGGAGCGGCTGTGCAACCGGCTGAACGAGATCGCGTACGAGCGGGCCACCGGCACCGTTCTCGACGAGCACGGCTCCGCCCCGACACTTCCGGAAGCCCACGCCCCGGCCGAGATCATGGCCCAGTCGGGTGCTGCGAAGGGCGCCCCCGCGCTGCTCGCCCGCGCCCACCACGGTTCGGTCTCCAAGGAACAGCGCGCCCAGGTCGAGGAGGACCTCAAGGCGGGCCGCCTGCCGGCCGTGGTCGCCACCTCCAGTCTGGAGCTGGGCATCGACATGGGGGCGGTCGACCTGGTCGTCCAGGTGGAGTCGCCGCCGTCGGTCGCCTCCGGGCTGCAGCGGGTCGGCCGGGCCGGACACCAGGTCGGTGCGGTCTCCACCGGAGTGGTCTTCCCCAAGTACCGCGGCGATCTGGTCCAGGCGGCCGTGGTCACGGAGCGGATGCGCGGGGGCTCCATCGAAGCGCTCCGGATCCCGTCCAACCCTCTTGACGTGCTCGCCCAGCAGCTCGTCGCGATGGTCGCCCTGGACAGCTGGCAGGTGGACGATCTGCTGGCCGTGACCCGCCGCGCCGCGCCCTTCGCCGCCCTGCCCGAGTCGGCGTTCACCGCCGTTCTGGACATGCTCGCCGGGCGCTATCCGTCCGACGCCTTCGCCGAGCTGCGCCCCCGTGTGGTCTGGGACCGGGTGGCCGGGACGGTCACGGGCCGGCCCGGCGCCCAGCGGCTCGCCGTCACCTCCGGCGGAACCATCCCCGACCGCGGGCTCTTCGGGGTCTTCCTCGCCGGTGCCGACCCCAAGAAGGGCGGCGGCCGGGTCGGTGAGCTGGACGAGGAGATGGTGTACGAGTCACGGGTCGGCGATGTCTTCACGCTGGGCACCACGTCGTGGCGGATCGAGGACATCACCCGCGACCGGGTGCTGGTGTCGCCCGCTCCCGGAGTTCCCGGCCGGCTGCCGTTCTGGAAGGGCGACCAGCTGGGCCGTCCGCTGGAACTGGGTCGCGCGCTGGGGGCCTTCCTCCGCGAGATCGGCGGGCTGCCCCAGGAAGACGCCCGCCGGCGTCTGCTCGCCGCCGGTCTGGACGCCTGGGCCGCCGACAACACCCTGTCGTACATCGACGAACAGCGCCGCGCCTGCGGTCACGTACCGGACGACCGGACCATCCTCGTCGAGCGTTTCCGCGACGAGCTGGGGGACTGGCGGGTCGTCGTCCACTCCCCGTTCGGTGCGCAGGTGCATGCCCCGTGGGCGCTGGCACTGAACGCCCGCCTCGCCGAGCGGTACGGCATGGACGCCCAGGTGATGCATGCCGACGACGGCATCGTGCTGCGCCTGCCCGACGCCGACCTGATGGGCCTGGACCTCCTGGACTTCGATCCGGCGCAGGACCCCGCTCAGGACCCGGAACCCCTGCCGAATCCTTCGTACGACAGCGGCCAACCACCCGTCGGCGCCGCGGACGTGACCTTCGACCAGGGCGAGATCAGCCAGATCGTCACCGACCAGGTGGGCGGTTCGGCCCTGTTCGCCTCGCGGTTCCGCGAATGCGCGGCACGCGCCCTGCTGCTGCCGCGGCGCAGCCCCGGCAAACGCACCCCGCTCTGGCAGCAGCGCCAGCGCGCCGCACAACTCCTCCAGGTCGCTTCCGAGTTCGGCTCCTTCCCGATCGTTCTGGAAGCGGTCCGCGAATGTCTCCAGGACGTCTTCGACGTTCCCGGACTGACCGAACTCATGGCCGACCTCGAAGCGCGCCGTGTCCGGCTGGTCGAGGTGACCACGCAGGAGCCCTCCCCCTTCGCCCGCTCACTCCTGTTCGGCTATGTCGCCCAGTTCCTGTACGAAGGCGATTCACCCCTTGCCGAACGACGGGCCGCCGCCCTCTCCCTGGACTCCCACCTGCTGGCCGAGCTGCTCGGCCAGGCAGAACTGCGCGAACTGCTCGACGCCGATGTCCTGACGGAGCTGGAGCGGGAACTCCAGTGGCTGACGGAGGACCGCCGGATCAAGGACGTCGAAGGGGTCGCCGACCTCCTCCGGGTCCTCGGACCGCTCACCGAAGCGGAGTTGGCCGAGCGCGGCGCCCAGCCGCCCTGGGCTCCTGAGCTCTCCGCCGCCCGCCGGGCCATCCGGGTCCGGATCGGCGGAGCGGACCACTGGGCCGCTGTCGAGGACGCCGGACGCCTGCGCGACGCACTGGGCACCGCCCTCCCGGTCGGCGTGCCCGAGGCCTTCACCGAGCCGGTGAAGGATCCGCTCGGCGATCTCCTCGCCCGATACGCGCGTACGCATGGTCCGTTCACCTCCACCGAGGCCGCCACCCGTTTCGGCCTCGGCACAGCCGTCACGGACGGCACACTGCAGCGGTTGACCGCGACCGGCCGGATCGTCCAGGGCGAGTTCCACCCCGCCGGTATCGGCCAGGAGTGGTGCGACGCCACCGTGCTGCGCCGGCTGCGCCGCCGCTCGCTCGCCGCGCTCCGCCACGAGCTGGAGCCGGTCCCGCCCGCCGCCCTCGCCGGCTTCCTTCCTCAGTGGCAGCATCTGGGCGACCACAGTCTGCGCGGAATCGACGGACTGGCCCGCGCCATCGAGCAGTTGCAGGGTGCGCCCGTCCCGGCGTCGGCCCTGGAGAAGCTGATCCTGCCCGGCCGGGTCACCGGCTACTCCCCCGCGTTGCTCGACGAGCTGACCACCACCGGCGAGGTTGTCTGGGCCGGTGCGGGTGCACTTCCCGGCAAGGACGGCTGGCTGTCCCTCTACCTCGCCGACAGCGCACCCCTGCTCCTCCCGCCTCCGCACCCGCTCGAACTGAGCGCGTTGCACGAATCCGTCCTGACGACACTGAACGGCGGATACGGACTGTTCTTCCGGCAGATCGCCGACCAGGTCCGCGCCACCACGCATCCGGACTGCACCGATCCGCAACTGGCCGATGCCCTCTGGGATCTGGCCTGGTCGGGCCGGCTCACCAATGACACACTCGCCCCGCTGCGTTCACTCCTGGGCTCAGGCCGCACGGCGGGATCGACCGCTCACCGCGCCAGACGCAACGTCCCGCGCGGGCGCTACGGCTCACTCACTGCCGCCGCCCGGCCCGCTTCCCGCACCGGCCCGCCCACGGTCTCGGGCCGATGGTCCCTGCTGCCCGCCACCGAGCCCGAGCCCACGCACCGCGCGCATGCCCTGGCACGCACGCTTCTCGACCGCCATGGGGTGGTGACCCGGGGCGCGGTCCAGGCCGAAGGTGTCCAAGGCGGCTTCTCCGCCGCGTACCGCGTCCTTTCAGCCTTCGAGGACAATGGGCAGGCCCGGCGCGGCTATGTCGTCGAGGGCCTGGGCGCGGCCCAGTTCGCGATGGACGGCGCGGTCGACCGCCTGCGCGCCACGTCCGTCGCTCGTGATCGCACGGAGCCGGGCGCCACCCCCCGCGCCGTGGTCCTCGCGGCGGCGGATCCGGCCAACGCCTATGGCGCGGCGCTGCCCTGGCCCGATTCGCCGGACGGCGCCGGGCACAAACCCGGCCGCAAGGCGGGCGCCCTGGTGGTGCTGGTCGATGGTGAGCTGACGATGTACATGGAGCGCGGCGGCAAGACGCTGCTGGCCTGGCCCACCGATCCGGAGGACCCGGCGCTCCTCGCCGCGGCCGGGGCGCTGGCCGCGGCCGCCCGTGCGGGAGCGCTCGGCACGGTCACGGTGGAACGCACCAACGGCGCCTCGTCCCTGACCTCCCCGCTCGGGCGCACTCTGGAGGCGGCCGGATTCCTTGCCACCCCGAGGGGGCTACGCCTGCGCGCCTGAACCCTCCGCGCACCTCACCCCGCGCACCCCTCACGCACGCTCCACGCCCCACACCCGAACGCGCTCCTCCGTACCCCTCGCACTCCACACGCCTCGCACAGAACTCAGGACGGCCTCGTCGCGCCGCGCATCACGCGGCAGGCCGGGCCGCCCGCACTCCCGCGCTCCGACACTTCCGGCCGCCCGCACCAGCGCGCCGTTCCCTCTGCACCCTCCACGCGGTCACGCCATGTCTCCGCCCGGCCGCGCATCATGGAGACATGCCCGAAGGAGACACCGTTCTGCAGACCGCCAAGCGTCTGCACGCCGCACTCGCCGGCCGGGTGCTCACCCACTCCGACCTGCGCGTGCCCCGGTTCGCCACCGCCGACCTCAGCGGCCGGACGGTGCTGGACGTCGTCTCGCGTGGCAAGCACCTCCTCACCCGCTTCGAGGGCGGCCTCACTCTGCACAGCCATCTGGGCATGGACGGCACCTGGCGCGTCTACGCCCGGGGCGAGCGATGGCGCGGTGGTCCCGCCCACCAGATCCGCGCCGCTCTCGCCAACACGGAGCACACGGCCGTCGGCTACCGGCTCCCGGTCCTCGAACTTCTCCGCACCCGGGACGAGGAGAAGGCGGTCGGCCATCTCGGCCCCGACCTGCTGGGCCCCGGCTGGAACCCGGACACCGCTCTGCACCATCTGCTCAGCGACCGCGCACGCCCCCTGGGCGAAGCTCTCCTGGACCAGCGCAACCTGGCCGGAATCGGCAACATCTACAAGGTCGAGCTCTGCTTCCTCGCCCGTGCGACGCCTTGGCTGCCCATCGGCGAGCTGGCGGCCCCCACCGCCGCCCGTCTCGTGACCACGGCCAAGCAACTCCTCGACGCCAACCGAGACCGTCCGATGCGCATGACCACCCGCACAACGTCCCGCGGATACCGCACGAGCGAACGGCTCTGGGTCTACGGCCGCACCGACCGCCCCTGCCTGCGCTGCGGCACGCCCATCCGCGCGGCCGATCAGGACGGCCGCCCCACCTACTGGTGTCCACACTGCCAAAGGGGCCCGCAGCCCAGTTGACGACCCGTCAGATACGGTCGTACCGTCCGGTCATGCCCCCCAACACATATGACCTCACGGGCCGCTCCGCGTTCATCACCGGCGCGGCGGGCGGCATCGGACGCGCCGGCGCCGTCCTGCTCGCATCGGCGGGCGCCATCGTGCACTGCGCGGACCGCGACGAGAAGGGCCTGCTGGAAACCCGGGATCTGATCACCGAGGCGGGCGGTGCAGCCCACCTCCACACGCTCGATGTCACCGACCGCAGCGGGATCAGATCAGCGGTGGCCGCCGCGGGGAATCTCGACATCCTGGCGGCCGTTGCCGGAATCATGCATACGAGCAGCGTTCTGGAGACTGCGGACGAGGACCTCGATCGTGTGCTCTCCGTCAACTTCAAGGGCGTCCTGTACGCCTGCCAGGAAGTGGCCCGCAGCATGATCGCGCGTGGCGCGCCGGGCTCCCTGATCACGATGGCCTCGGGCGCCGTCGACGCCGCCGGCCCGGGGCTGCTCTGCTACGGCGTGGCCAAGGCTGCGGTGGTCCAGCTGACGAAGACGCTCGCCACCGAACTGGGACCTCGTTCCATACGCGTCAACGCGGTCGCCCCGGGCTGGATCCGTACGCCCATGACCGCTCGCCACGACGCGGAGCAGCAACATCGGACGGAGGCCACCATGGCAAGGATTTCCCCGCTCGGCCGGGTCGGCGAGCCCGAGGACGTCGCCCACACCCTGCTCTATCTCGCATCCGATGCGTCGGCGTTCATGACTGGTCAGATCCTCCGCCCGAATGGCGGCGTAGCCATGCCCTGGTAGTCCGCCAGGCCCCGCCGCCGAACCGCACGCCCGCAGCAGACCAGCGCTCCACACACCGCAGCCCCAGAGCCGACCACCGCTCCACACACCGCATGCCCGCAGCCGCCCACCGCTCCACACACCGCACCCCCACAGCCGACCACCGCTCCACACACGGCGCCCCGACGTCGGACCACCAGTTCACGCACCGTGTCCGCGCATCGGCCCCCCAGCGCCCGCACAGCACCCCGGCACCGGCCCACGCGGACCGCCATCCCCCGACCGGCACACCGGGAGCGGACACCAGCCCGGCATCCGCCTCACGCGCCGACTTCGGCCCGGCCGTCGCGGCCACATGCACGGGCAGGAGGCTCAGCCCCCATCCGCCCGCCACCACCGCACCCTCGACAAGCCCCGCACGGGCCGGTTCCAGCAGGAGCCGCAGCACGGCCCACCACCACACCGCGCCGAGGACGAGCGGCGGCATCCATCGCCGTTCCATGGCTGCCTCCTCCAGCCGAACCTAGTCCGGCACGCTCGCCCGGCGGGAGGGCGCATCGGTGCACCACCGGCTCGCTGCCGCAGACCGTTGTGCGCTCTCCGCCCGGGACATCCGGGCTGCTCCGGATCACGGCTCCACCCGGGCCGGAGGCATCAGCGCTCTCCGACGCAGGCCGCTTCAGGCCGTATCGAGACACATCAGGCCACTTCAGAGCGTGTCGGCTGCCCACAATCTTCCCGATCGATGCCTCTTGGTCGCAGTCTCGCCCAGAGACTCCCGGGCCGCATCCAGAACGAACCACGCCCACCCGTCCCGGACCACGCCGAAGCCCCGGCCGCCCCTGGCATGTTCCAGGGTTCGACCGGGGCTCCGCTTCACACCGGACCGCGCAGGTCAGGCGGCGACGACATCCACCGCTTCCGCGGGCGCCTTGATGGTCACCCGCCCCGTCGGTACGCCTGCCACCGACGTCACGGACACGGAATTGAGCATGGGACGTACCGGCACAGGCACCGTATCGCTGGCTGCTGCCGACTCGGCCAGTTCGGCCAGCGACAGCTCATCGCTCACTTCACGCATGAGCTCGGACATCCGTACGTCAAGCGCGTCGCAAATGGCGGAGAGCAGTTCGGAGGATGCCTCCTTCTGCCCCCGCTCCACCTCGGAGAGATAGCCGAGCGAGACTCGGGCGGACGAGGAGACTTCGCGCAGAGTACGGCCTTGGCGCTGGCGCTGCCGACGCAGCACGTCACCAAGCAGGCGACGGAGCAGAATCATCGGTGGCTCCCTCCTCGGACCGCGTAGCCGCATCCTTCACGCCCCACCGTACCGCCTTGCGCGGCGGCCGTGCGGGGAGCGATGTCGTGTTCACTCAGGGCTGCAAACATCAATTCCCCCCGATCTGTTCCGTATCCTGTGCGCTTGCATTCTTGCCAAGTTGGGCGGAAAGCAATGCAAGCACGCTCCGTACGCTCTCTCTACGGATGTCCGCACGCCCGCCGTTCAATCGCAGCGCGGTCACATTCTCCGCGCCGTCAGGCCCGGCCACCGCTACATAAACCGTGCCGACGGGCTTGCCGTCCTGCGGATCGGGGCCCGCGACCCCGGTGGTGGCCATACCCCAGTCTGCCCCCAGAACGCGGCGCACACCTCTCGCCATCTGCCGCGCCACCTCGGGATCGACCGCACCGCGCTCCGCCAGGAGGGCGGCGTCCACACCCAGCAGTTGCCTCTTCAGAGGCGTTGCGTACGCCGTCACGGACCCACGGAAGGAGTTCGAGGCACCCGGTACGGAAGTCAGCTCCGCCGCGACCAGACCGCCGGTCAGCGACTCCGCGACGGCAAGGGTCTGGCCGCGCTCCACGAGCAGCTCCAGCACCCGGGCCGCGACAGTCACCGCTCGGCCTCCGCCGGACCACGGGATCCCGAGGCCCCGGACACACGTGCGGCGTCCTCGGCAGTCCTGGGCTCACCGGCGCCTTCAGCTGTCCCGGACGCACACCCGGCGTCCTCGGCGGCCCCGGACACCCCAGCGTCCTCAGCACCCTCC
Organism: Streptomyces sp. NPDC058051; assembly: GCF_042885475.1. Lineage (NCBI taxonomy): Bacteria > Bacillati > Actinomycetota > Actinomycetes > Kitasatosporales > Streptomycetaceae > Streptomyces > Streptomyces sp. NPDC058051. The sequence continues at coordinate 16,381 of NZ_JBHVRW010000020.1, read as the reverse complement.
GCAGCTCCCGACACCTCGACCGAGCCGGAAACCTCAGCGCCCTCAGCCGTTCCCGACACCTCGACCGACCGGGACATCCCCACGCCCTCAGCAGCCCCGGAGTCCGCGAGCAGCCCGCGCCCTCCGGCGGTCTCCGCCGCAGCGGCCCGCTCGGCCGCGAGGCCCGTGCGCCGCAACATGACGGCCTGCCGCACGTAGTCGAGCCCCGTGACGACCGTCAGCACGACGGCGACCGCCATCACCCAGAAGCGGAGGGTGGCCAGTGGACCGGTCAGCGCCAGGACGTACATCCCGGCCGCTATCCCCTGCGCCAGAGTCTTCATCTTCCCGCCGCGACTGGCCGGGATCACCGCGTGCCGTATCACCCAGAACCGCATCAGCGTGATGCCGATCTCGCGGAAGAGGATCACGCCCGTGACCCACCAGGGCAAATCGCCGAGATACGAAAGGCAGAGCAGCGCGGCACCCATGATCGCCTTGTCCGCGATCGGGTCGGCGATCTTCCCGAAGTCGGTGACCAGGTTGTACGTGCGTGCGAGGTGGCCGTCGAACAGGTCGGTGATCATGGCGATGGCGAACGCCGCCCAGGCGAACGACCGCCACACCGGGTCGTAGCCGCCGTTGTGCAGCAGCAGCATCACGAAGCCGGGCACCAGCACCAGCCGCAGCATGGTGAGCAGATTGGCGATGTTCCACAGGCTGGCCTGATTGACGGCCGCAGCCCCCAGCTTGCCGCCGCGGGCCGGCTTCGCGCCGGAGCCGCCCGCCGCGGATGCCGGGACTCCCGTCATCTGGCCGCCTCCACGAGCTCGGAACACTCGGCCACCAGGTCCACTCCCTCGGTGCCCACGACCTTTGCCTCGACCATACGGCCGGGCACGAGGCCCTCGCGTGCGGTGAAGAGTACCTGGCCGTCCGTTTCGGGGGCCTGGTGCGCCGCGCGCCCCACCGCACCGTCCTCGTCGTCCACGGACTCGACCAGCACCTGCAGGGACTCCCCGAGGCGCTCCTCGGCGCGCTGCGAGGTCAGCTCCTCGGCCAGCTGCGAGATGTGCGCCAGCCGCTCCGCGATGACGTCGGCGTCCAGTTTGTTCTCGTAACCGACCGCTTCGGTGCCCTCCTCGTCGGAGTAGCCGAAGACGCCGATGGCGTCGAGCCGGGCACTCGTGAGGAAGCGCTCCAGCTCCGCCACGTCGGCCTCCGTCTCGCCGGGGAAGCCCACGATGAAGTTGGACCGGGCACCGGCCTGCGGCGCCTTGCCGCGGATGGTGTGCAGGAGCTCCAGGAAGCTGTCCGTGTCACCGAAACGGCGCATCGCCCGCAGCACGCCCGGGGCCGAGTGCTGGAAGGACAGGTCGAAGTACGGGGCGACCTTCGGGGTCGAGGTCAGTACGTCGATGAGGCCCGGCCGCATCTCCGCCGGCTGCAGGTAGCTGACCCGGATCCGCTCGATCCCGTCGACTTCGGCGAGCTCCGGCAGCAGCGTCTCCAGCAGCCGGATGTCGCCGAGGTCCTTGCCGTACGAGGTGTTGTTCTCGGAGACCAGCATGACCTCCTTCACGCCCTGCTCGGCCAGCCAGCGGGTCTCCCCCAGCACGTCCGAGGGGCGGCGCGAGATGAAGGAGCCACGGAAGGACGGAATGGCGCAGAAGGAACAGCGGCGGTCGCAGCCGGAGGCGAGCTTCACCGACGCGACGGGGCTGGTACCCAGCCGGCGACGCAGCGGCGCCCGCGGCCCGGACGCCGGGGCGACCCCGTCCGGAAGGTCCTCGGGGGCGGGGGCCGGTGCGGTCTCCTGCGCGTGCCCCGGCAGGGCCACCGCGGCGTTCTGCCGCTCAGCGGGGCTGATCGGCAGGAGCTTCCGGCGGTCGCGCGGGGTGTGCGAGGCGTGGACACCGCCGCTGAGGATGGTCTGGAGGCGGTCGGAGATGTCGGCGTAGTCGTCGAATCCGAGGACACCGTCCGCCTCGGGCAGGGCCTCGGCGAGGTCCTTGCCGTAGCGCTCGGCCATGCAGCCGACGGCGACCACGGCCTGGGTTCTGCCGTGGTCCTTCAGGTCATTGGCTTCGAGCAGGGCGTCGACGGAGTCCTTCTTGGCGGCCTCGACGAACCCACAGGTGTTGACGACGGCGACATCCGCGTCCGAGGCGTTCTCGACGAGCTCCCAGCCGTCCGCTGCCAAGCGGCCTGCGAGCTCCTCCGAGTCCACCTCGTTACGGGCGCAGCCGAGTGTGACAAGGGCGACGGTACGGCGTTCGGGCATGGGCTCAAGACTACTTTGTCCCGGCACCCGTCCTGCCGAGCAGGGTTCCACCGTCACACCGAGTGAGTACGCGGCGAGCGCCCGGCAGGATGGCCGGGCGCTCGCCGTGATGCTGTTGCCGCACGGGAAACCGTGCGTGTACGGGTCAGCCGACCGCCGGATCGCCCTTCGTGTACGAGAGCCGCTCGACCTGGCCCGGCTGAAACTTGTTCTCGACCTTCTTCCCATTCACGAAGAGCTCGATCGCCCCGGCGTCGCCGAGGACGAGATCGACCCGCTCCTGGTCCTGGAAGGTCTTGGCCTGCCCCTGCTGCAGCAGGCCGTCGAAGAGCAGCCGTCCGTTGTGGTCCTTGGCGGAGATCCAGCTCTTGCCCTGGCTTGCGCTGAGCTTCACCGTCACCTTGTCCCGGGGCGCGGCGGCGATGGCGCTGTCGGAAGGCGCCGGCTTGGGGTCGACGGGCTTGGTGGTCTTCGGTGCGGCGGTCTTCGTGTTGGGCGTCGAGCCCTCCGCGACCTGGGTGGTCGTGGATTTGTCGTCCCCGCCCTTCAAGAAGGTGAAGCCGACAAAACCGACGACGGCGACGATCGCCGCGACCATGGCCGCCGTCCAGTTGGGCCGACGGGGTTCGGAACGGATTCTCTCGGCCTCGAACAGCGGCGCCGCGGGTGTGGGTGCGGGACGGCCGCCGTGTTCGGCGTCGTACTGCGACACCAGCGGTTCCGGATCGATCCCGATGGCACGCGCCAGGGTACGGATATGGCCGCGTGCATACACGTCGCCGCCGCAGCGGGAGAAGTCGTCCTCTTCGATCGCGTGCACGATGGGAATGCGCACCCGGGTGGACGAACTGATCTCTTCGACCGTGAGACCTTCGGCGATACGAGCCTGCTGGAGCACTCGACCGATCAAAGGCCGGTCGTCTTCGGGGGAGTTGCCGATGGACACGGGGGTGCCTTTCGAGCGTGAGCCACCTGCTGGGTGTTCAGTTTAGGGGGGGTACGAAAGGGTGGGGCAACCGGGAGGAAGGAGTTTGTACGCCATCGGACTCGAACGCTGTCCGATTCGCCTGGCCGCACCGAGAAGGACGATCCTGTCGTCCCTGATAGGACAATCCTGCCGTCCTTCCTCTCAAGTTGACGTACGACCCGACGAAAGGGTTGCCCCGACTTCTTCTCATGGAGCGGATTCCCCGCGGATCAGAGCCAACACCCCGTCCAGCTCGTCGGGTTTCACCAGGACGTCGCGCGCCTTGGAGCCCTCGCTCGGCCCGACGATGTTCCTCGACTCCATGAGGTCCATCAGCCGTCCGGCCTTGGCGAAGCCGACCCGCAGCTTGCGCTGAAGCATCGAGGTGGATCCGAACTGGGTGGAGACGACCAGCTCGGCGGCCTGGCAGAGCAGGTCCAGGTCGTCACCGATGTCCTCGTCGATCTCCTTCTTCCTGGCGGTGCCGACGACCACGTCCTCGCGGAAGACCGGCGCCATCTGATCCTTGCAGTGCTGGACGACGGCCGCGACCTCGTCCTCGGTGACGAAGGCGCCCTGCATACGCGTGGGCTTGTTGGCCCCCATGGGCAGGAACAGGCCGTCGCCCTTTCCGATGAGCTTCTCGGCGCCGGGCTGGTCGAGGATGACCCGGCTGTCGGCCAGCGAAGAGGTCGCGAAGGCGAGGCGGGAGGGCACGTTCGCCTTGATCAGACCGGTGACGACGTCGACCGAGGGGCGCTGGGTCGCGAGTACCAGGTGGATACCGGCGGCGCGGGCCAGTTGGGTGATGCGGACGATGGCGTCCTCCACGTCACGCGGAGCGACCATCATCAGGTCGGCCAGCTCGTCGACGATCACCAGCAGATAGGGGTACGGCGAGAGCTCGCGCTCGCTGCCCTCCGGCGGCTTGACCTTGCCGTTGCGGACGGCCTGGTTGAAGTCGTCGATGTGCCGGTATCCGAACGCGGCGAGGTCGTCGTACCGGAGGTCCATCTCGCGTACGACCCACTGGAGGGCCTCTGCGGCGCGCTTGGGGTTGGTGATGATCGGCGTGATCAGATGCGGGATGCCCTCGTACGCGGTCAGCTCGACCCGCTTGGGGTCGACCAGCACCATCCGTACGTCATCCGGCGTCGCGCGCACCATGACCGAGGTGATCAGGCAGTTGATGCAGGACGACTTTCCGGAACCGGTCGCACCGGCCACCAGGACGTGCGGCATCTTCGCCAGGTTGGCCATCACGTAGCCGCCCTCGACGTCCTTGCCGAGCGCGACGAGCATCGGGTGATCGTCCTCGGCGGCGTCCGCGAGACGCAGCACGTCCCCGAGGTTGACCATCTCCCGGTCGGTGTTCGGGATCTCGATGCCGACCGCCGACTTGCCCGGGATCGGGGAGATGATCCGGACATCGGGGCTGGCGACGGCGTACGCGATGTTCTTGGCGAGCGCGGTGATCCGCTCGACCTTCACCGCGGGACCGAGCTCGACCTCGTACCGCGTGACCGTCGGGCCGCGGGTGAAGCCGGTGACGGCGGCGTCGACCTTGAACTCGGTGAAGACGTTCGTCAGGGACGCGACGATCGCGTCGTTGGCGGCGCTGCGGGTCTTGCCGGGCCCGCCACGCTCCAGCAGGCCGAGCGAGGGCAGCGAGTAGGTGATGTCGCCGGAGAGCTGGAGCTGTTCCGCGCGGGCGGGCAACGGCTGGGACTGCGACCGGTCGGGGGTGCGCTTGGTCAGATCGGGTACGCCGCCGACGGGCGCCGTCTCCCGGTCCGGCTCCCCTGCCGCGGCGGCGGGCTCGCCCTCTCTGGCCCCCGGCACCGGCGAGGCCGTGCGTTCGCGCTCGACGGAGACGCCCTGGGTGAGGTCGGCGACGATCGGCGAGGGCGGCATGCCGTTGAGCACGGCCCCGTCGAGCGCCGCCGCCGCGGCTGCGGCGACGTCCACCGCGTCCATGGTGCGGTTCATCGCGGGCTGCACGGAGGGCCTGCGCGGCCTGCGGCGCTTGGAGAGCGCGTCCGTCTCCGCCCGGTCGGGGTCGTACTCCGCGGGCGCTTCGGAGCGGCGTGCGGAGGAGCGGCGGGAGCGGGCGGGCAGCGCCTCTCGCCACTGCTCGTCGTAGCGCTCGTCGTCGTTCTCCTCGTCCGTCTCGGGGTCGTACGCCGGGGCGAGGAGGCCGAGCTTGGTGGCGAGCAGCCGGAGCCGTTGCGGAATGGCGTTCACCGGGGTGGCGGTGACGACCAGCAGTCCGAAGACGGTCAGCAGCAGGAGCAGCGGTACGGCGAGGACCTCGCCCATCGCGTAGATCAGCGGCTTGGAGGCCGCCCAGCCGATGAGTCCGCCCGCGTTCTGCATCGCCGTGGTGCCGTCGCCCCGGCCGGGTGATCCGCACGCGATGTGGACCTGGCCGAGCACCCCGAGGACCAGGGCGGAGAGTCCGATGACGATGCGCCCGTTGGCCTCGGGCTTCTCCGGGTAGAGGATCAGCCGCACGGCGACGGCTCCGAGCAGTATCGGCACGAGCAGGTCGAGCCGGCCGAAGGCCCCGGTGACGAGCATCTCGACGAGATCGCCGACGGGCCCGCGCAGATTCGACCAGGTGCCCGCGGCCACGACCAGCGCAAGGCCGAGCAGCAGCAGCGCGATGCCGTCCTTGCGGTGCGCGGGATCGAGTCCCTTGGCACCGCGCCCTATGCCGCGGAACATGGCGCCGACCGCATGGGCCGCACCGAGCCAGACGGCACGCGCCAGGCGGTACACGCCGTTGGTGGGCGAGGGTGCCGGTTTGGGCGCGGCCGCCTTCTTGGCGGGACTCTTCTTCGCGGGCGCGGTCTTCTTCGCCGCGGGCTTCTTGGCGGGCGCGGCTTTCTTGGCCGGCCCCGCGGTACGGCCGACGCGCTTCGCGGTGCCCGCCGTGCCCTGGGAACCCTTGCCGGACGTACGTGAGGCCATGATGCCGAGGTTACCGGTGTCGACGGCCGTGAACACGTGTGCCTGCCACTTCACCCGACCGTGTCGTCATACGGAGGCGCCGAACTGACGCGCTTTCACGCCATCGCACCGCCGGTCCCTCTGCCCTCCGACCTCTGCCCCTGGATCGTCGAACGGCCCCGAAGGCAGGGCAGTTGGGGCGGGTGCCCCGCCAACCGCCCGTCGCCCACCCGGAGGTCACGGTGTCGGTGCTCCCGGTCGTGGAGTCCTGTGCAGGACGGCGTTACGAGGGGAGGGCTGCCGCGCCGCTTCCGGTACCGGGCTCCAGCGCGTCGAGCGCCCTGCGCAGGCCGGTCAGCTTGCGTTCCAGATGGGCGGCGGTGGCGACGGCCGCGGCGTCCGCCGACTCGTCGTCGAGCTGCTTGGAGAGTGCTTCGGCCTGCTCCTCGACGGCGGCGAGCCGCGCCGAGAGCTCGGCCAGCAGCCCCGCGGGCTCCTTCTCGTGCCCCGCGCCGCCGTTGGCGTCGCCCTCCAGTTGGAGCCGCAGCAGCGCGGCCTGCTCGCGCAGCTTGCAGTTCTTCATGTAGAGCTCGACGAAGACCGAGACCTTGGCCCGCAGCACCCAGGGGTCGAACGGCTTCGAGATGTAGTCCACCGCGCCCGCGGCGTAACCCCTGAAGGTGTGATGCGGGCCGTGGTTGATCGCGGTGAGGAAGATGATCGGGATGTCCCGGGTCCGTTCCCGCCGCTTGATGTGCGCGGCGGTTTCGAAACCGTCCATGCCTGGCATCTGAACGTCCAGCAGAATGACCGCGAAGTCGTCCGTGAGCAGCGCTTTGAGCGCTTCCTCCCCTGACGATGCCCGGACCAGTGTCTGATCGAGCGCAGAGAGGATGGCCTCCAGCGCCAGCAGATTCTCCGGTCGGTCATCGACCAGGAGGATCTTGGCCTTCTGCACCATGGCCCGTCCTCCTCGCCCCGGAATTGCACCGGGCGCCGCCCCAGGGGACGACTCCCTTGCGCCGTCCGTCCTTGTGCCGGTCATGGTAACCGCACCCCGCCCGTCACCACACCCTGTCACTGCGATGTCACTGTGCACACAGCGGAAACGGGGCGTGGGACGAGAAGGTTCCCGCTCAGCGCCTTCTCACGCGCCTGCAAGCACGACCGATCACCGTCTCATCATGATTCATCAATTAATGATCACTCTCCGCGCATCCACTGCTCCATAACGGAAAGGAGGTGATCAGGATCAACAGGCTTGGTGACATAGTCGGAAGCGCCGGATTCGATCGCCTTCTCCCGGTCCCCCTTCATGGCCTTCGCGGTCAGGGCGACGATCGGCAGCCCGGCGAACTGCGGCATCCTGCGGATCGCCGCCGTCGTGGCATAGCCGTCCATCTCCGGCATCATGATGTCCATCAGTACGACCGTCACATCATCATGCTGCTCCAGGACTTCGATGCCCACGCGCCCGTTCTCCGCGTACAGCACCGAAAGGCCGTGCTGCTCCAGCACGCTGGTGAGTGCGAAGACGTTGCGGATGTCGTCGTCGACGATCAGCACCTTCTCGCCGCGGAACCGGAACGTCCTGCGGACCTCAGGTTGCACCTCCCCGGCGAGCGTCCACGGCTCCTGCGGAGCGGCGGCGCGGGGCGGCAGCGCGGGCCGCCGCTCCGCACTCCCCAGGGCCTTGCGGCGACGCTGCACCAGCCCGGCGGCGCCGGGGGCATCGTGCGCGGCGGCTGTTGATCCGGTCCCCGGACCGGTCTCCGGAAGGCCCGCCTCGACCGCCGCACCGTACGCCTCCGTGGGGCCGGGACCGAGCTGCGGATAGCCCTGCGGCGGCAACTCGCTCGGGTTCAGCGGCAGGTAGAGCGTGAACGTCGAGCCGCGGCCCGGCTCGCTCGCCGCGTGGATCTCGCCGCCCAACAGCCGGGCGATCTCACGGCTGATGGAGAGACCGAGCCCCGTACCGCCGTACTTGCGACTGGTCGTACCGTCCGCCTGCTTGAACGCCTCGAAGATCACCAGCATCTTGCTGGACGCGATCCCGATGCCCGTGTCGGTGACGGAGAAGGCGATCAGATCGGCGTCGGCGTCACGCAGCGATCCGGCTTCCAGGAGCTGCTCACGGATGGCGTTCGGCACATCCTCGCCGGCCAGCCGGATCACCAGCTCGACCGCCCCGCTGTCGGTGAACTTCACCGCGTTGGAGAGGAGGTTGCGCAGCACCTGCAGCAGCCGTTGTTCGTCCGTGTGCAGTGTCGCGGGCAGCTCCGGCGACACCCGTACGGAGAAGTCGAGCCCCTTCTCCGCGGTGAGCGGCCGGAACGTCGCCTCGACATAGTCGACCAACTGGACGAGCGCGATCCGGGTCGGGCTGACGTCCATCTTGCCGGCCTCGACCTTCGTCAGATCGAGGATGTCATTGATCAGTTGCAGCAGATCGGATCCGGCCCCGTGAATCGTCTCGGCGAACTCCACCTGCTTCGGCGAGAGGTTGCCCTCGGCATTGTCCGCGAGCAACTTGGCCAGAATGAGCAGCGAGTTGAGCGGAGTACGCAGCTCGTGCGACATGTTCGCCAGGAACTCCGACTTGTAGCGCATCGATACCGCGAGCTGCTCGGCGCGCTCCTCCAGGACCTGCCGGGCGTCCTCGATCTCGGTGTTCTTGACCTCGATGTCGCGGTTCTGCTGGGCCAGCAGCTCGGCCTTCTCCTCCAGTTCGGCGTTGGAGGCCTGAAGCGCCTTCTGCCGGTTCTCCAATTCCTGTGAACGGTCCCGCAATTGCTCGGTCAGCTCCTGCGACTGTTCGAGGAGCTTCTCGGTCTTCGTATTGACGCTGATGGTGTTGACACTCGTCGCGATCATCTCGGCGAGCTGGTTGAGGAAGTCCCGCTGGATATGGGTGAACGGCTGGAAGGAGGCCAGCTCGATCACTCCGAGGACCTTTCCCTCGAAGAGCACCGGCAGCACGATCACATGCGCCGGGGGCGCCTCGCCGAGCCCGGAGGAGATCTTCAGGTATCCCGGCGGAACGTTGTCCACCTGGATGGTCCGCTTCTCCTCCGCCGCCGTGCCGATGAGCGTCTCGCCGGGCCGGAAGGATGTCGGCATGGATCCCGCCGAGTATCCGTAGCTGCCCCTCATACGGAGTTCGTACGCGTCGTCCGTGTCGGTGTCCGATCCGACGGCGCCGGTGTCCCCGGTCGGCATGGCCATGAAGAACGCCCCGTGCTGCGCGGAGACGACCGGGGTCAGCTCGCTCATGATCAGAGAGGCCACGTCGTCGAGATCGCGCCGCCCCTGCATCAGACCGGAGATCCTGGCGAGGTTGCCCTTGAGCCAGTCCTGCTCCTTGTTGGTGGCCGTGGTGTCGCGCAGGTTGGCGATCATCGTGTTGATGTTGTCCTGCAGGGCCTGGATCTCACCGGCCGCGTCCACATCGATCTTGAGGTTGAGATCACCGCGGGTCACGGCGGTCGCGACGGCGGCGATGGCCCGCACCTGACGGGTGAGGTTCCCGGCCATCTCGTTCACCGACTCGGTGAGGTCGCGCCAGGTGCCGTCGACGTCCCGGACCCTGGCCTGGCCGCCCAGCTGCCCCTCCGTGCCCACCTCGCGGGCCACCCGCGTCACCTGCTCCGCGAACGAGGAGAGCTGGTCGACCATCGTGTTGATGGTGTCCTTCAGCTCAAGGATCTCGCCCCGGGCGTCGATGTCGATCTTCTTGGTGAGGTCGCCCTTGGCGATGGCCGTGGTGACCGCGGCGATCTGCCGCACCTGACCGGTCAGATTGGACGCCATCGAGTTCACCGACTCGGTGAGGTCCTTCCAGGTACCCGAGACCCCCGGGACACGCGCCTGGCCGCCCAGCTCGCCCTCCGTACCGACCTCACGGGCGACCCGGGTCACCTCGTCGGCGAACGACGACAGCGTCGTCACCATGGTGTTGACGGTGTCGGCGAGCTCCGCGACCTCGCCACGCGCCTCGACGGTGACCTTCTTCGTCAGATCGCCGTTGGCGACCGCGGACGAGACCCGGGAGATGTTGCGCACCTGACTGGTCAGGTTGTTGGCCATCAGGTTGACGTTGTCGCTGAGGTCCTTCCAGATGCCCGTCGCGCCGCGGACCCTGGCCTGGCCGCCGAGGATGCCCTCGGTGCCCACCTCGCGGGCCACTCGGGTCACCTCGTCGGCGAAGTTGAGCAACTGGTCGACCATGGTGTTGACGGTCGTGACCAGTTCGAGGATCTCACCCTTGGCATCGACCGTGATCTTCTTGGAGAGGTCGCCGTTGGCGACCGCGGTGGTGACTTCGGCGATGTTGCGGACCTGGAGGGTCAGGTTGTTCGCCATGCCGTTGACGGACTGGGTGAGGTCCTTCCACGTACCGGACACCCCCTGCACCTCGGCCTGGCCGCCGAGCATGCCTTCCGTGCCCACCTCACGGGCCACCCGCGTCACCTGCTCCGCGAAGTTCGAGAGCTGGTCGACCATGGTGTTGAGGGTGTTCTTCAGCTCAAGGATCTCGCCGCGCGCGTCCACATCGATCTTCTGCGACAGGTCACCCCGCGCCACCGCCGTGGCGACCTGCGCGATGTTGCGGACCTGAGCGGTGAGGTTCCCCGCCATGCCGTTGACCGAATCGGTCAGATCGCGCCACACCCCGGCCACACCGGGCACCTGCGCCTGGCCGCCGAGCCGCCCGTCGGTGCCCACCTCGCGGGCGACCCGGGTCACCTGCTCGGCGAAGGCGGACAGCTGGTCGACCATCGTGTTGATGGTGTTCTTCAGCTCAAGGATCTCGCCGCGCGCGTCCACATCGATCTTCTGCGACAGGTCACCCCGCGCCACCGCCGTGGTCACCTGCGCGATCTGGCGCACCTGGTCGGTCAGGTTGCCCGCCATGAAGTTGACGGAGTCGGTGAGCTCCTTCCACGTGCCGGAGACGCCGTCCACGCGTGCCTGGCCGCCGAGGCGGCCCTCCGTACCCACGTCACGCGCCATGCGTGTGACCTGGTCGGCGAAGGACGACAGCTGCGCCACCATCGTGTTGACGGTGTTCTTCAGCTCCAGCATCTCGCCCGCGACATCGACGGTGACCTTCTGCGACAGGTCACCGTTGGCGACCGCGGTCGTCACCTGCGCGATGTCGCGCACCTGCCCCGTCAGGTTCCGGAACGCCGTGTTCACCGAGTCCGTGAGGTCCTTCCACGTCCCCGCGGCGCCCGGCACCTCGGCCTGGCCGCCGAGGCGGCCCTCGACGCCGACCTCCCGGGCCACCCGGGTCACTTCCGAACCGAAGGACTGGAGCTGGTCCACCATCGTGTTGACGGTGTTCTTCAGCTCCAGCATCTCGCCGGCCACGTCGACGGTGACCTTCTGCGTCATGTCACCGCTGGCCACGGCCGTGGTCACCTGCGCGATGTCACGGACCTGAGTCGTCAGGTTCCGGAAGACCGTGTTCACCGAATCGGTGAGGTCCTTCCACGTCCCCGCAGCACCCGGCACCTGCGCCTGGCCGCCGAGCAGACCCTCGCCGCCGACCTCACTCGCCACGCGCGTCACTTCGTCCGCGAAGGTCCGCAGCGTCTCGGTCATCTGGTTGATGGTCTCGGCCAGCTGCGCGACCTCGCCGCGGGCACTCACCGTGACCTTCTGGGTCAGGTCGCCGTTGGCGACCGCCGTGGTCACCTCGGCGATCCCGCGCACCTGGGAGGTCAGGTTCCCGGCCATCGTGTTGACGGAGTCGGTCAGGTCCTTCCACACCCCGGCCACGCCGGGCACGGTCGCCTGGCCACCGAGGCGCCCGTCGGTGCCCACCTCACGGGCGACCCGGGTCACCTCGGAGGAGAACGACGACAGTTGGTCGACCATCGTGTTGACGGTGTTCTTGAGCTGGAGCATCTCGCCGGCCACATGGACGGTGACCTTCCGCGACAGATCGCCCTTGGCGACCGCCGTCGTCACCAGGGCGATGTCCCGCACCTGCGCCGTCAGCCGGTACGCCATGGTGTTCACGGAGTCCGTGAGGTCCTTCCACGACCCCGACATCCCGCGCACCTGGGCCTGCCCGCCCAGCTTGCCCTCGGTCCCCACCTCGACCGCGACCCGCGTCACCTGCTCGGTGAACGCCGACAGCTGGTCGACCAGGTTGTTGACGGTACGGGCGACCTTCAGGAACTCGCCGCGCAGCGGCCGAACCGTCTCGTCGGCCGTGTGCGACCGCAGCTCCATCCGCTGTTCGAGATCGCCCTCGGCCACCGCCGACAGCACCCGTCCGACCTCCGAGACCGGACGGGCCAGATCGTCGACCAGCTCGTTGGACGCATCGATCGCAGCCGCCCAGGAGCCCTCGCAGGCGCCCGTCTCCAGCCGCTCGGTGAGCTTCCCCTCACGTCCGACCACCCGCCGTACCCGGGCCAGCTCGCCGGTGAGATGCAGATTACGGTCGGCGACCTCGTTGAAGACTGCCGAGATCTCCGCCATCACGCTGTCGCCCGAGACCGTCAGACGCCTGCGGAAGTTCCCGTCGCGCATCGCCACCAGGCCCGCCAGCAGTCTGTTGAGCGCTGCCGCGTCGACCTCGATGGTTCCGTTGCGCTGCTTCTTCACGGACTGTCCGCCTTGTGTGCGCGCGCCTGTTCGTCGCGTCGCCGCGCCAGACTCCACCGTGATCCCTCCCGCAGGGGTTGACCGTATCGCTCGGGCCCTGTCTCAGGCCCTGTCTGGGAGCTTGCCCAGTTCCTCATTGGCTCACCGCCACGACCCACCGTCGACGGGTGACCATGCGGACGTCAAATCGTTGAAACGTACCAGGCGTGAACCGTGCAGGGGACAGCCTCCGGCAGTTGTCCCACAGACCACGTCGGAAAGCCCACACTTGACCGGTCGCCTGCTGGTTCCTGGCCGTTCCTGCCCGAAGTCGGACCTCGTGTACCCGGCACCGAGACCGAGCGTCTAGCCTGGCAGGCGAATCGAAGCGGCGAGAAACGGGCACAGGACTCGGGGAAGCGACGAGACACCATTATGGGGAGTGCTGTGATCACCGCGCGCGCGGCCGCCACCTTCGACCCGGTCGGACGCTCCGTCGCGACCGCCCGCGCCTTCGTCCGTGACACCCTCCAGGGGTGGGGGTACACGGATGTCGTCGACGACGCCGTGGTCCTCACCAGCGAACTCGTGACCAACGCGGTGGTGCACGCGGGCACCACCGCGGACGTACTGTGCCTGCGCACGGAGGACGGTGTCCGGATCGAGGTCTCCGACCACTATCCGGAACGCGAGATCCCGCTCCAGAGCACAGGTCTGGACTTCGGCAGTCCGGACCGTGAGAACGGCCGCGGACTGCTGCTCTGTGCGGCTCTCGCCTCCCGCTGGGGCGTCGAGTACTCGCCCACCCGCAAGCATGTCTGGTTCCAGCTCGATCTTCCCGAGCGCCCGGTGGGCATCCGCTCCGCCGGCCCGGTGCTCCCGATCGGCCTGCTCCCGGTCGCCGACGAGCACGTCCGGGTGGCGGTCGTCCAGATCGACAGCACCGGTTCCATCGCCGCCTGGAACGAGGACGCCTCGTTCCTCTTCGGGTACACCGCGGACCAGGTCACCGGGAAACAGCTCACCGACTTCACCGCATGGCCGCAGACGCCGGGCACCAACACCGGCATCGTGGACGCACTGCAGCTCTCGCGCTGGGAGGGCAGTTACGGGATCCGGGGCGCCGACGGCCGTACCGTCCCCGTGTACGCCTCGCACCTCAGGGTCCGCGACACCTGCGGCGAACCCTCCACGGTCTGCCTTCTCGTCCGCGACTACGAACGTGCCGTGCTCCAGTCCCCGGTGCGCGCACCGGTCTCCGACGCGAACGCCGAGAGCCACAAGACGGACCCGTTCGAGATCTTCATCGGCTCCCCCGCCCCCGACGATCTCGACGGCCTGCTCCAGCGCACGGTGGAACGGGCGCGCGACATGCTGGACGCCGATTCGGCTTTCCTGCTGCTGGCGACGGACGACGAGACGGAGCTGGAGGTACGGGCCACGACGGGGCTGCCTTCCGCCCGCCAGCGTTTCGCCCGCGTCCCGGTGGAGGCCGGCACCGGACGTTACGGCTCCGCCCGGATGCCTGCCGTCCACGAGGACCTCGACAACGTACCCGGCGCCGTCCCGCTGCTCGGCGGCACCGGAATGCGCTCGGTGGTCACCGTCCCGCTGAAGGTCGAGGGCCGCCTCACGGGCTCGCTGGGTGTCGCCGCGGAAGCGCCGGGCCGCTACTCCAACGAGGAGGCGCTGCGCCTCCAGTTCGCCGCGGACCGTATCGCACTGGCCGTCGAGTCGGCCCGCCTGGGCGAACTGGAACGCTTGCGCCGCGGTTCCCTTTCCTTCCTCGTCGAGGCGTCCGACCTGCTCGCCGGCACCCTCGACCGGGACCAGACCCTGGCGCTGATGGCCCAGATGACGGTCCCGACCCTGGCCACCTGGTGCGCCGTCTACACGATCGCCGACCAGGCCTCCGAGCCCTACCTCTCCTATGTGCTGCACGAGGACGAGGAGCGCATTGACGGCCTCAAGGCCCTGCTCTCCAAGATCGCTCCCCCGGACCCCGTGCCGACCCCCGGCGCCCGGGTCTGGGCGGCCCCGTCCGAGGCCGCCCACCAGGCGGCCCTGCGCACCTCGATGCGTTCGCTCGGTCTCGGCGAGCCCGGCGGGCTCGGCTCCGGCGTCCGTACGACGCTCGCCACCGCTGCCGCGGTGGGCGGGGAGACGGTGGTTCTGCCGCTCGTCGCCCGAAATCGCGTCATCGGCATGCTCACGCTCGGAAAGCCCTCCGACGACCACTTCCGCCAGGAAATCCTGGAACTGGCCGAGGATCTCTCCCGCCGCGCCGCCCTCGCACTCGACAACGCCCGTCTCTACTCGGAGCGCATGGCGATCAGCCAGTCCCTTCAGCGCAGCCTGCTGCCGCCGGGGCTGCCCGAGGTCCCCAATGTCGAGATCGAGGTCATCTACCGCGCGGCGGGCGAGGGCAACGAGGTCGGCGGAGATTTCTATGACGTCTTCCCGATCCGCGACGGCGCCTATGGCTTCGCCATCGGTGACGTCTGCGGTACGGGCCCGGAGGCAGCGGCCGTCACGGGTCTCGCCCGCCATGCCCTGCGTCTCCTCGCCCGCGAGGGCTTCGGCGGCCCCGCCGTTCTGGAGCGCCTCAACGCCGCCATCCTGGACGAGGGCGCCCGCAGCCGCTTCCTGACCCTCCTGTACGGGGAGTTGTGGCCCCAGGAGGACGGCAGCGCACTCCTGAAGGTGGTCTGTGCGGGGCATCCACTGCCGTTGCGCCTGCGCCAGGACGGCTCGGTGGAGGCAGCGGCCGAACCTCAGCCGCTGCTGGGCGTCATCGAGGACCTCGATCTGTACGAGCAGACGGTGACCCTCGCCCCGGGCGATGTCCTGCTGTGCGTGACCGACGGCGTCACGGAGCGCCGTGAGGGCACTCGGATGCTCGGCGATGACGGCCTCGCTGATGTCCTGGCCACGTGCACGGGCCTCACGGCGGGGGCGGTGGCGGCACGCATCCTGCGGGCAGTCGAACGCTTCGCCGCCGAGCCGGCCTCCGACGACATGGCGATCCTCGCCATGCGCGTCCCTGAACCGCCCACCGCCTGAACGCACTTCGCCGTATCGGAGCCTGGAGAACTTTCGGCAGACACGGACACGCGGACGCGGGCGGGGGGTACGGAGGCGCGGAGAGAACTCCCGGGTTGCCGTCCACCCATGGCGGCCTCCAATCCGACACCACGTGTGCCGGCCGGAAGCACGGTGACATGCGAAAGGCCCCTGCCAGTTGGCAGGGGCCTTTCGTTTTGCTGGAGCCCCAATGCGGAATCGAACCGCAGACCTTCTCCTTACCATGGAGACGCTCTACCGACTGAGCTATTGGGGCCTGCTGCGCTGTGGCAACGAGGTAAAGCATACCCCGAACTCAGGGGCACTCAGAACCACTGGCCACACGAGTTTCTGACGGAATCTCACTGCGCCCGCTGCGCGCTCTCTGCCCCAACGCGGCGCGGGCCCGGCCCGGTTGCCATGTCCGACCGAGGAGAGGGCGGTGAACGCAGAGAAGCCCCGTGCCACAAGGGCACGGGGCTTCTCAACAAAAGGAGTTCGGCGGCGTCCTACTCTCCCACAGGGTCCCCCCTGCA